>JALHUO010000028.1 GCA_022866545.1 Dehalococcoidia bacterium
ATTCCCGATGACTATCCCATTAAGGAAATGCGTGGCAAGGAAGGCACGTTCAAAGTCACTGTTACCGAAGTAAAAGAGAAACAGTTGCCGGAGCTTAACGATGAATTGGCTACGGGTGGGGGCTACGACAATCTGGAAGACATGAAACAGAAGCTGACTGCCGGTTTAAGAAGCAGGGCTGAGGCCAGGAATCGTGCGGAGTTGAAGCAAAAAGCGCTTGACGCTCTGGTGGAAATGAGCGAGGTAAAATATCCCCCCGTTCTGGAGGATGAGGAAATCTATGGACTGCTGAGAAGCGAGGCACAGCGCCTGGGTTTCAAAGAAGTAGGCGATTACCTGAAGAGAGGTAATAAAACGGAGGAGGAAATCAAACAACAGCTGCGTCCTATAGCAAAGAAGCGTCTTATTCAAGGTCTTGTGTTAGGGAGATTAGCCGCAGAGGAAAAGATTGAAATTAGTGCCTCAGAGGTGGATAATAAGATAGACGAGATTGCCAATGATGCTGGAGACAAGGAGAAAGCAAGGCAGCTCTTCTCGCTGCCTCAGTTCAGGCAATCAATTGAACAATCACTGCGTACTCAAAAGACGATGGACCGATTATTGGAAATAGCCGGTGGCAATACCAAAAATATGACAAAGGGGGAATGATGGAAACAAAATGTCAAGTGATAATTCCTACGGTAACCGAAACGAGTGCCCGGGGTGAGCGTGTTTTCGACATATATTCTCTCCTGCTCAGGGAGAGAATCGTTTTTCTGGGCACACCGATCAATGACCAGGTAGCCAATCTTATTATTGCTCAACTTCTCTACCTGGAAAGGGAGGACCCGGAAAAGGACGTAAACCTTTATGTTCATTGTCCCGGTGGCATTATCAGCGCTGGCTTAGCTATTTACGACACCATGCAGATTCTTCGCTGCCCGGTATCCACCATCTGTGTTGGTCTGGCAGCTAGCATGGGTACCGTGCTTCTTTGTGCCGGCACCAAAGGCAAGAGGTATGCTTTGCCCAATGCCACGATACATCTGCATCAAGCGGTCGGCGGTGCTCAAGGGCAGGCGGCTGACATCGAAATTGCCGCCAGGGAAATAATGAGGATGCAGGAAATGATACGAAACATCATAGCTAAGCACACCGGACAACTGGTGGAGAAGATTGCCCACGACACTGACAGGGACTTTTATCTGAACGCCGAACAAGCAGTGGAATACGGCATCGTAGACGAAATACTGAGCAAGCCCGTCAAGAAGTAGAATAGAAACACTGCCGCCAACAATACCGAAAGTCTCGGGCAGGTCGACCCGCCCGATGAGTACCGCCTGTACAAGTTGAGAAGCCCTTTAGCTTTAATCAATTGATAGTGTGATGGCTGGGACGGCAGACTGGATGGAAGCAGGTGTTGCGATTCATACCGCCGGTGGAGCACTCGACGGATTGGGCAAAGGAGGCTTAATTGCCGTCATCCTCGTCTCCATAATTGCCATTGTCGCTTTCGTGTGGATCTTCCGCGAGACCGGAAATCGAGACTAAGCAGGCTACGTTAGCCTGGTTCGGCGGCCTCCTCTCTAACCAAACGGCGTGTCTTCTTAGGAATATCCAAAACGGGGGCCATGTCCCTGATTCCGTCGAGCCAGTGGACCCATTCTTTATTCGCTGTCCCGCCAGCTTTCTGTTTCTCTCTGACCATTCTTTCCACAACCGGGCGTGCGCCTTCCTCCCAGGCTGACAGAACCATCCATAAATCATCTAGCCTGACCGATGCCAGACTCATGGTGGCGTATTTCAGGGCGTACTCATTGGCGTTGAAAGCCATAGCCAGGCCACCTGCTTGAACTTTTTGTGAGATAAACAAACGAGGGGAATTCTGTGGCTCCGAACAAGCTCAAAGAACATGTCGCCTTCGTTTGTCTCGCCGGGCTCCCGGTTGCTAAAGACGAAGCTGATTCTTCCGTTGATATCGCCGCTGCGTATACTATCCTGCACGGTCTGCAGAAGCTGTCGGGCAGCTTCATCTCTTCCTGTCGAAAACCAGCCGATGTTCAACACCCGTTGGTCTTCCTTGCTTCACTCGCAGCGTTCTGACCCGTGTGCCTTTTGTCATTGCGAACGAGGTCATCTCGTAGCGTTCACAGTTGAGCCTTGGGAGGACCCCCAACCGTACGATTCTTTATCTTGGCCCATGTGCTTGCCAGGTGAGGCAAACAGCTAGATTGCCGCCCGAATATTTGGCCCTGAGCCAGAGAATTCAAGAAATCCCCGGGGCCATCAAATTCGGGCATCTCGACATAAGCTCGACCAATTTCGCCTAAAGTATGGGCATCGCTGCCGGCACTGGCAGCTTTTCCGTGTTCTTTTGCCAGCCTCCCTGCTCTGCGGATGCTACCGGAGAAAGGGGTGCGCGAATTGAAGGCTTCAATAATATCGACCTGGGATAAGATTTCCGCCGAAGTTAGCACGTTAGCGTGCCAGGGCAGAGACCTCCCAAATGGGTGGGGAATTGCGACCAGACCGCCTTGGTTGTGGATTCGCGATATTGCTTCCTCAGGAGACAACCCCGGACAAATCCCTTCACTAAGAAAGAGCCCCATTATTTCGCCTGCGGTCGTCGTCATCTCCTCAGCAACGATTACCTTGAATGGCGCAATTTCCGTTAGCTTTAAGGCGCCGGCAATAGTGTTGTGATCGGCTACAGCAACACAGTTTATGCCCAGCTCAACGCAACGCGTGACTATTTTCTCCAGAGGTGTGAGACAGTCTATAGAATAGCGCGTATGGATATGTAAATCCGCTCTTATCAATTAGCTTCCTTGAGTCTCAGCTAACCTTCTCCGAGTATGCCCCCGTGCGTGTATTGATCTTGATGATGTCGCCTGTGTTAATGAAAAGAGGAACTTGGATACTTACTCCTGTTTCTAGCTTAGCGGGCTTAGTGCCCGCTGTAGCCCTGTCTCCCTTGAAACCAGGCTCTGTTTCTATAACCCGAAGCTCTACCGAAGCAGGTAGCTCCACGGCTACTGTGTTCCCCTTGCAGGTCAATATCTCCAGGACCAGTCCCTCTCTTAGAAATCTTGTGTCATCTCCTACCTGAGCGGAGGTCAACACAATCTGTTCGTAGGTTTCGTTGTCCATGAAGTTATAGAGGTGGCCGTCGCTGTAAAGGTACTGGACGGGGCGATGCTCCAGGAATACTGCTGCAACTTTGTCCCCTGACTGAAAGTTTCTCTCCACGAAATTCCCAGTGCGAACACCACGAAGCTTCAGCTTAACCACTGGCTGCCGTTGCTGCATCTTAGAGTGTTGGTATTCCAAGACCTGGTATATTTCACCGTCTAGCTCTATGACGACTCCCTTTCTCAGTTCTCCGGCATCAATCATCTAGTAACCTCCTGGTCAATTGACGTTGAATTGTCACTCTGAGCAAAGCGAAGGGTCTATGCGAGATTTTTCGCCCACAGGGCTCAGACTGACAAATCCCTGTCTGCCTTGGTGAGCACTCTGGCCTTGCCATTTTCGAGAACCACCATGTCTTCAATTCTAACACCGCCCTGTCCAGCAAGGTAAATTCCGGGCTCTGCGGTGAACACCATGCCGTCTGCAAGTGAATCAGAAGAACGGGGACCAAGCTTGGGATATTCGTGCACGGCTAGCCCAACACCATGACCTAGGCCGTGTCCAAAGGCATCTCCGTAGCCAGCTTGCTCAATGACCCTTCGGGCCAATTGGTCCGCCTCCGAAGCGGTCATCTCTGATTTGGTCCCCTCTATAGCAATGGCCTGTGCTTTCAGGACTGTATCATAAACTTTCTGGAAGGTTTTGTCTGGTCTGCCCAAGAACAAAGTGCGACTGAGGTCGCTGCAATAGCCACCGACTCTCGCTCCCATATCGATTATTACTGGTTCGCCAGAGCGAATTGTCTTGTCTGTAGGTCGAGCGTGAGGCAAAGCTGAATTCGGACCTGAAGCTACAATCACTTCAAAGGGTACTCCTTCACTGCCTTTTTCGCGAAGGGTCTTCTCTATGTGCCAGGCTGCCTCCTTTTCCGTGACACCGGGGCGGATCATGCCCTTTGACTGTTCAAAAGCAGCATCAGCTAGCTCTACGGCTTTTGTGATAAATACTAGTTCTTCTGGCTCTTTTATAGAGCGAAGGCGTTCTGCTATGCCGGTGGTAGGAACAAGCTCAAGATTAACTTGCTTGGACCTTATTGCCTCGGCAAGCTTCTGATAAGCGTCATGGGAAATAAGATTTGCCTCGAAGCCTGATTTGTGGCACCCCAAATCGGAGACCAGTCCAGGAAGCCACTCATGTAAGTCTTGTTTAATCTGCATAATCTCAAAGCCTGGTGACTCCCCCTTAGCCTGCTCCACATAGAGAAAGTCAAGGACCAAAATAGCATTCCGTCCTGAAATGAGTAGCCATCCGGAGCCGGTAAACCCGGAAAGGTAGCGAAGATTCTCTGGTTGGGAGATCAGCAGGGCATCCAGTGCCTTCTCGGCGATAGATTTTCGCAGTTTCTGTAATCTCTTCATTGTCGAGTTTTCCCTTTCGCTTCCTACAAGTTCCCTTGCCATTCCAAGTCTTTCTTCACCCGTGAGATTCTCTGTAGTTGTCTCTCCAGTCTGATTACAATACTTCGAATGACAGCCTACCAGGAGAGTTTTCTCTTAGGTGACAGATAGACAAAACCCCACGCCCCCCGAGGCGTGAGGGATGAATACTTGAGTGAAGCACCTCCACTAAAGCAAGCCCCACAGCAATTCAGAAAAAGCAGCAATCTGTTGCCTTTTGTAGTCGAGGGCGCGGGATGGTTCCATTTTCGTGTCCTGTATTCTGTTTCAGAAATGGATTATAGTCCCCCCATATAGTCATGTCAATCTCGAAATGGTGAGCATCAACAGCATTGTGAAATAAGTCCTGTGTGTTAACTTCTTAACATTTCTGGTATAAAATTAGAGGGACTTGGAGAATCGCCAGGAGGCTAGGGATGGCAGACAAGAAGGTTTTGGTAGTCGATGACGATGTGAAGACTGTGGAATTAGTCAAGCTCTACTTGGATCGCGACGGCTACCAGGTTTTGACTGCTTATAATGGTGTTGAAGCTCTACGTTTAGCTCGTGAGGGTTATCCGGACCTGATCGTTCTTGACCTTATGCTGCCTGATATTGATGGACTTGAGGTCTGTCGTACCTTGAGGCGTGAATCCGACGTGCCAATTATTATGCTGACTGCCCGAACTACTGACCAGGACAAGCTGACAGGCTTGAACTTGGGTGCCGACGACTACGTGACCAAGCCTTTTAGTCCAAAGGAACTGGCGGCTCGAGTACGGGCGGTGCTGAGACGTCTCCCTGGGGAGCGCGGTCCTGAGGAGATTAAGAGTGGCAAACTCATCATGAATTTTGCGACACACGAGGCCTGGTTTGGTGGCAGGCCGTTGAATTTGACCAGTGTCGAATTCAAGTTGTTAGGAATTCTGGCCAAAGAACCGGGTAGAGTCCATAGCCGAACAAGCCTCATTGAAGAGGCTCTGGGCTACGATTTTGAGGGTTTTGACCGTACCATTGATGTTCACATACTGAATCTACGCCGAAAAGTGGAGCCAGACCCCAGCCACCCCAGGTACATAAAGACAGTATACGGAATCGGTTACAAGTTTGTCGGAGGGGAACAGTGATACATCGGTTGTGGTTTCGTCTGGCATTAACTTTCGCAGTGATAATATTGGTGACCGTCGTCACCATATACTTCTTTGTGAGTCAACGCATCTCTGTCGAAATAGAAGATTATAAGACGATGATTGCGCAATATCGTTCCGATCAAATACGGTCGAGGCTATATCTCCACTATTGGGACAAACGGAGCTGGGAGGACGTCCAGTCTGTGGTGGACGATACAGCGCATGTCTCGGGGACACGAATTATATTGGTCGGCGCCAATGGGACGGTAGTAGGTGATTCAAAAGATGAATTTCCTGTAGGAACGAACTACACTGACTCATCGAGCGATCCTCTGGAGATGTTCCTGGGTGCAGAGTTTCTGGGAAAAGTATACATCAGCTCTGACCCTGCCGCAGAACCATATATTGCTCCGTTTCTGAGACTCTCTGCGTCAATAAATCGGTCTCTTCTCTTGGGAGGTTCTCTGGCAATTGGCATTGCTCTGCTATTGACCCTTGTCCTATCTCGGAGGATGACGTCGCCTATCGGCGCCCTTGCCAAAGCTGCCAGACGATTGGGTCACGGAGACTTATCGCAGAGGGTTCGATTACAGGGCGAAGGCGAAGTCGCAGCACTGGCTCAAGCCTTTAACTCCATGGCGGCTGACCTGGAGTACGCCGAGCAGTTACGACGAAATATGGTCGCCGATGTTGCTCACGAATTGAGGACTCCCCTTTCCAATATTCGGGGCTATCTGGAGGCAATTCGTGATGGAATGATAGAGCCAGATGCCGCTGCCATTCGCTCTCTAGATGAAGAGGCACGTCTGCTTTCGCGATTGGTTAATGAGCTCCAGGAGCTAAGTCTCGCTGAAGCTGGCGAACTGAAGCTGGTTTACCAGGCGGAAGATGTCGCCAACTTGGTTAGGCAGGCGGTGGGTCCGTGGCAGCCCCAATTGATAGCAGGGGAGATATCGCTATCTCTTGATGTGCCTGATAATCTGTCGCCGGTTAACATTGACTGGCAGCGTATCAACCAGGTGCTGCATAACATTCTTGAAAATGCGGTGGCTCACACTCCTAGGGGAGGCACTATTAACGTGGCGGCTAGCGCAAAAGACAAATGGGTGGAGATCAGCGTATCTGATACGGGAGAAGGCATTCCTGCGGAGGATTTGCCTCATATCTTCGAGCGTTTTTATAGAGTGGACAAATCTCGTGCCCGAGCCACGGGAGGCAGCGGCTTGGGGCTTACCATTGCCAAGCGTCTGGTAGAAGCCCATGGTGGAACAATCACTGTTCAGAGTAAGCTAGGGGAGGGAAGCCGTTTTTCATTCACTCTGCCCGTCGGAAAATAACGCTCTCTGTCGTTCTATGCATAGTGCTTGGCCATTGAGTACAGCGCCAATCCTTCCCTTTTGTTTGGGGTTCTAGTATTATACGAGACACATGCCTAAGAAGGATTCTAGTTATGAATAGAAAGCTATTGTTTGGTTTGTTGGCCTTGGGCGCTGCAATGATAGTCGCAGGCTTGCTGATAGTATTTGTGGGCTTGCCTTAGCTCAGTCGTTCTCGAAGTTTATTCGTCTTTTGGCTCTCCAGAGTTCCTGGTCGAATGTTAAGCGACTTACCACTGGACAAACATGGGCATGACCACGTGAACATAATTGTCCACGCCTATAGGCCGGATTGTTCCCGGGCTGGAGGGAGTGGTCAGTTCCAGAGCGATCTGGGCTTGAGGAAGGACGGACAGGACATCGGAAAGATATTTTACATTGAAGGCGATTTTCGCCTCTTCTCCGTCGGTGAGAGCGTCGATTTCACCAACATTGTCTCCAACCTCTTCGGCTTGAGCAGAAACAGTTACTTTCCCTGGAGTAAGTTCAGACCCCGGGGTAATGACCAGGCGAGCTATGCCACTGGCATCGCGAGCAAATATGGAGGACATTTTAGTAACTCGAAGAAATTCACTGATGTCCACAACAGCCCGCGTGGTATAGCTTTGAGGAATAACCTGTGAATAGTTGGGGAAGGAACCCTGAATAAGCTGGGAGACTATCTCTGCGTCCTTGAGGCGGAAGAGGACCTGGGTCCTTTTTTCGTTTACGGTGATTTCTACAGGTTCCTCCTGCTCGCCGAGAAGGCGACCTAATTCACTGAGGGTTCTCGCCGGGATTATAACCGTAGTCTTCTCCTTGACTCGCGAGCTAAGAGTTGCCTTGTGGACAGCTAACCTGAAGCCATCGGCAGCAACCAGGTTAAGCTGGTCGCCATCGAACTCAGTGTTAATTCCGGTTAACACAGGGCGGGATTCCTCAGTGGCAGCAGCAAACGCAACCTGTGTAATTCCTTCCCTGAGGCCAGTTGCTTCAATGGTGGCAGTTATGCCATCGCTTATCTGAGGGATAGGTGGAAAGTCTGCGGCATCAATGCCATGAATATGCGCTTGAAAATGGCCGCTCTTCAGTTCCAAGATGCGACCGCTAGCGGGAAGATTGACTTCAATTAAGTCATTGGGCAGGGAATTGACGAAGTCGGTGAGCAACCGAGCTGGGACAGTTATTTCCCCCTTCTGTTTCACCTTGGCACCGACCCAGCAGGTGATAGCCATTTCCAGGTTGGTGGCTGCCAACTTGAGACGCGATTGCTCGGCAGATAAAAGGATATTCTGGGTGATAGGTAAAGTGGACCTGGTGGCTACCGCTCTCCCTACAGTGTTTAGGCCCTTATTCAGATTTTCTTGAAGACAAGACAATTTCATGGAATACCTCCCCCTCTGTGTTTAATGAAAGTATACTATCAACAAATACAATAATCAATGATGCTATTTGACATAATACCGGATTCACTCAAGTCACGACACCAACGGTTATTACTGTCAAGCTCACCTCACTCGCAATGGCAGTCCGGTGCCCGCAACCTGATGGATGTCCAGCACAAACTCACCAAGCTATAACTACCTGCCAGAGAGTGCAGTCAATTCCCTCAATCTGCCTTCGATTCCTTTGGTCAGCATATCGGGCGCAAAACGCCAACACCAATTCCCTTTTGCTCTGCCTGGAAGATTCATCCTCGCTTCGCTGCCCAATCCCAGGATATCTTGCATGGGGATGATGGCAGTATCTGCGGCAGACATCAAGGCCAGACGGATGAAATCCCAATTAATCTCGTGACCATCTGCGCCCAGGTAGCCTAAGGCAGCCTGCTTCTCCTTTTGCCTCTCCTCTTTGGTCTGGGTGCTGTCTTTGATGTCTTCCCCTCTGAACCAGCCAATAGTGGTATCATTGTCATGAGTGCCGGTGTACACGACACAGTTTCGCGGATAACTACTTGGTCTGTAATCGTCAGTGTTAAGGTCACTGCCGAATGCAAACTGGAGAACTCTCATACCTGGGAAGCCGAATTGCTTCCTGAGGGTTTCTACCTCAGGTGTAATCACCCCCAGGTCTTCAGCGATTATAGGCAGAGTGCCTAAGGCCTTTTGTACTGTGTCAAATAATCCGGCTCCTGGTGCGGGAACCCATCTGCCGGTTATGGCCGTCGCATCTTTTGCCGGAACCTCCCAGTATTTCTCGAAGCCGCGAAAATGGTCCAGCCTGATAATGTCCACCAGGTTGCGTGCTGCCCGCAACCGCTCAATCCACCACGCATAGCCATCCTTGGCCATTACGTCCCAACGATAGAGAGGATTTCCCCATAGTTGTCCCCTTCTACTGAAGTAGTCCGGGGGCACCCCGGCCACCACGGTCGGTTTGCCGCTGTCGTCCAGATAGAACATTTCGGGATGCGACCAAACCTCGACGCTATCGAGAGCAACAAACATAGGGACATCGCCGATGAATCTGATTTCACGGTCGTTACAGTATTTCTTTAGCTCCGACCATTGTTTGAAAAACTGGTATTGCTGATATTTGTGGTAGCGGATTTCGCGGTCCAGCTTGTCGGTCCAGTGCTCCAGAGACTTCGGGTGACGCGTCCGGATGTCTTCCTCCCAGGTATTCCAGGCAGCCAACCCGTGAATCTCTTTCAATGCCATAAACAGTGAGTAAGTTTCGAGCCAGGCGGTATTCTTTTGACAGAAGGCTTCGAATGCCCTTCGTTTGCGTCGAGCGGCTTTTCTTTCGAACGTTTCGAAGGATTTTCTCAAGAGCGGCATTTTGAATTCGAGAACTGCACCATAGTCGACTCTCTCCATGGAGAAGCAAGGCGCATCGTCCAGGTCGGCGCGTTGCAGTAACTTATCTACGACCAATCTTTCCGGACTTATTAGCAATGGGTTTCCAGCGAAAACCGAGAGACACTGGTAAGGGGAATTGCCATAGCCTGCGGGGCCCAGAGGTAGAAGCTGCCAGAGACGCTGCCCTGTGCTAGCCAAAAAATCGGCAAATTGATAAGCGCCGCTTCCCAGGTCTCCTATTCCAAATCGGGTCGGGAGTGAAGTCGGGTGCAACAAGATGCCACTTGCTCTGGGAAAGTTCATACTACTTCATCCATGATAGAGGGTACCTGGTCCGAAATGCAAGAGTTGATGATTTCGCCGAGTCTTCGATTGTCGAGGACGGACTGGCGTCTTGGAATCTTTGTTTACATCAGTATACAATAGGGCATGGCAGTAAACAATGCTTTCTGATAATAGAGACTGCGGAAGGGAAGGGAAGGGAAGGGTATTTCCTGTACTGAGGGGGGGCCGAAATGGCTGACGATACGACAACTTTGATCATGGGGATTGATCTCGGGGGCAGTAAGATACTGGCGGCGGTAGTTGACCCTCGAGGCGAGATACTTTCGATTGATGAAAGTGTGACGCCTGCTGCAAAGGAGCGCGACGCAATAATCCAGTCCGTTGTAGACTCAGCACATCGTGCCTCAGAGCAGGCAGGCGTTGCCATTTCTGATCTTTACGCCGTAGGGGTGGGAGCTGCCGGCATCTCTAATCCTGAAGCTGGCGTTTTGTTCAGCTCGCCGAATTTACCGGGGTTGCGGAATGTCCTCTTAGGAGACATAATGCAAGAGAGACTGGGCAACAAAACCTTTCTCATCAATGATGCCGATGCTGCTGCCTTGGGAGAATTTCACTTCGGCGCGGCCCGTGGTGCTCGTAACTTCATCTATATTACTCTCAGCACAGGCATTGGTGGGGGCATTGTCATTGACGGCAAAATCTATAGCGGAGCCATTGGTGCTGCCGGAGAGGTTGGACATATGACCATTGACGACAATGGTCCCATCTGCAACTGTGGGAACAGAGGTTGTTGGGAGACACTGGCGTCGGGGACAGCCCTAGCTAAGGAAGCGAGAAAGCGGATTGTAGGAGGAGCCAGGACGTCCGTTCTAGAATATGCCGAGGGAGATATAGAAAAGGTGACACCAGAGGCTATTCATGGTGCTGCCCAACAAGGTGATAGCCTAGCTAAGGAACTGATTGCCCGGACTGGCTACTATGTAGGTGTAGGGCTGGCCAATTTAATAAACATATTCAACCCTGAGTTGATAGTGATTGGTGGTGGTCTATCAAATATCGGTGATATGCTGCTCAAGCCAGCTTTTAAGGTAGCCGGGGAGAGATCATTCAAAGAAGCGTTTCAGGCTGTGCGCTTTGCTTCTGCCGGGCTCGGTCCAAATTCGGGAGTGCTCGGCGCTGCGGCCTTTGCCTTCCAGGAGATGAGAAAACTCCTTTCCAAGTGAAAGAAGGGATACGGTCTGTCAGGAGGTGATGTGATAAGCATATCTATCGGCAAGCTGAGAGGGCTTCAGCAATTGGCTGACTCCAAGGGCATGATGACAGTGTGTGCTATTGATCACAGAGGGGCACTTAAGCGGGCTTTAAACGGGAAGAACCCTGCTGCGGTGAGTTATCAAGAGATAGTTGATTTCAAACTGGACCTCTGTCAAGCAATGGCACCTTTTGCCAGTGCCATATTGCTTGACCCGGAATACGGAGCTGCTCAGGCTATAGCTGCGGGCCTCTTACCCGGGTCCAAGGGACTTCTCGTCAGCATGGAGAAGACCGGTTATGCCGGAGCCAGTACGGCTAGAATCACCGAGCTTCTGCCCGGCTGGAGCGTGAAAAAGGCAAAGAGGATGGGGGCTTCAGCGGTCAAGCTTCTAGTTTACTTCAGGCCTGACTTGAAGGATATCGCCTCAAAACAGCTCGATTTAGTGGCAAGACTGGCCGACCAATGCATTGAAGAGGATATAGCCTTTCTGGTTGAGCCGGTAAGTTACCCCATTGAGGGAAGCGGGACATCGTCGGAGAAGTTTGCTGAGATAAAACCTGGTCTGGTAATTGAAACCGCCCGGCAGATTACTGCCTTGCCGATTGATGTGTTAAAAGCAGAATTTCCGGCAGATATTAAATTCGAGCAAGACGAGGGAATGCTGCTGGGGCTGTGCCAAGAATTGAATCAGGCTTCCAGGCTGCCCTGGGTGCTGCTCAGTGCTGGTGTCGATTTTGATTCGTTCAAGAAACAGGTAGGGATAGCCTGTAAGGCGGGAGCGTCCGGTTTTCTGGCTGGGCGTGCCCTCTGGCAGGAGGGTGCCCAAATTAGTTCTCGAAAGGAGAGGATGAGTTTCTTCCAGAATACCGCAGCTCCAAGACTGAAGAATTTGGCTGAGATAGCTGATAGCTATGGCAGGCCATGGTATTCCAGGTTAGGCGCTGAAAACGACAGGTTCACCCCGCTGGCTGAGGGTTGGTATCGGAGTTATTGATTTAGAGTACTCCGGCAGAGCTAGGCTATGATATCAAGTGTCCGGATCTCGCCTCATTACGAGCGCTTAAGAAACACAGCAGCTAGAGGTGGCAGAGTGATGGTCAGGGAATAGGGGCGGCCATGGAAGGGAATTAGCGCTGCTTTCACTCCACCTAGATTGCCCTGATTACTGCCGCCGTATTCCTTCGCGTCGCTATTTAATAGCTCTGTCCAGAACCCTGGCTGGGGCACTCCGATTCTATAATTGGAATGAGTCACGGGGGTAAAATTACACACGACTGCAATAATGTCGTTGCGAGACCGCCCCTTGCGAATGAGACTAACGATGCTGTGCTCAACATCATTACAGTCGATCCACTCGAAGCCCGCTTGGTCAAAATCCAATTCATAAAGGGCCGGTTGACTCCGATATACGTGGTTTAGGTCGCTGACCCATTTCTGAAGGCCAGAATGGGGCGCGTATTGAAGCAGATGCCACTCCAGGCTCTCGTCGTGTACCCACTCCCGCCATTGTCCAAACTCCCCTCCCATAAATAGCAGCTTTTTCCCGGGCTGGGCATACATATATCCGAAAAGGAGCCTCAAGTTGGCGAACTTTTGCCACTCGTCTCCCGGCATCTTTCCTAAGAGTGAACCTTTGCCATGTACAACTTCATCGTGAGAAAGTGGCAGGACAAAGTTTTCAAAGAAGGCATAAATCAAGCGGAAAGTCAGGTTATTATGGTGATATTTTCGATATACGGGATCCTTGGTCATGTACTCCAGGGTATCATGCATCCAGCCCATGTCCCACTTCAGACCGAAGCCTAGACCTCCGACATAAGTCGGCCGGGATACCATAGGCCAGGCAGTCGACTCCTCGGCGATGGTTTGCACATCAGGCTTCTCCTGGTAGATCGCTTCGTTTAAGCGGCGCAAGAAGGCAATAGCCTCTAGATTTTCACGTCCTCCATATTGATTGGGGATCCAGTCACCCTCTTTGCGGCCGTAGTCCAGATAGAGCAAGGAGGCTACTGCATCTACACGCAAACCATCAACGTGATATTTATCGAGCCAGAACAATGCGCTGCTAGATAGAAAGCTTCTGACTTCATGTCGTCCGTAGCTGAAAACAAGACTGTTCCAGTGCGGGTGAATTCGTTGTCGAGGATCTTCGTGCTCATAAAGGTGCGTGCCGTCAAAATATCCCAGTCCGTGTTCATCATTGGGGAAATGGGAAGGTACCCAATCGAGGATGACACCTATGTCATGCTGGTGCAAATAATCAACGAGGTACATGAAATCCTCGGGCGTCCCATAGCGACTCGTGGGAGCGAAGTATCCCGTGCTCTGATACCCCCAGGAGCCATAGAACGGGTGCTCCATCACCGGTAGAAATTCGACATGGGTAAATCCCAGCCGCTTCAGATAGTCCGCCAACTCGGGGGCAAGTTCCCGGTAGCTAAGATGACGATTCCCCTCCTCAGTTACTCGTCGCCAGGAACCCAGATGTACCTCATAGACGGAGATAGGAGCATCAAGAGCATTGTGACTGTGTCGCTTCTCCATCCATGCCTGGTCTCCCCAGTTATAATTCAAATCCCAGACGATAGAGGCTGTTTTGGGAGACGTTTCATTATAGAAGGCAAGGGGGTCAGCTTTCTCCACACTGTACCCGCGATGGTGGGAGACAACGTAATACTTGTAGGTTGTGCCTTTACCCACCCCGGGGATGAATCCTTCCCAGATACCGGACTGCCCTTTTGGACGTAGAAGGTGACTTGACTTATCCCAACTGTTAAAGCCACCGATGACAGACACCTGTTTGGCATTAGGCGCCCACACGGCAAAATAGGTGCCCTCAACGTCAGCCACTCTCAAAGGATGAGCTCCAAGTTTCTCGTAAAGCCGATGATGGGATCCCTCGTTGAACAGAAAGACATCATCGTTGCTCAACAGGCTTATTTCACAGCGCACTGATCGAGCATTTATCTTATCTTTTGAGGACGCCACCTCCTTCCTCTTGCTCTTTCCCCCTGTCATTTCTGGATAATGTCTCCTGTCTGACATACATTCCGTGCTCGTAGATAAATTTGTTCGTATTTTCTGGCCGAAACTTTCCAGGAGAAATCTAGCTTCATATTGTGTCTCATCAGGTTTTGCCATTCAGACCGGTGATAGAAGCTCTCCTCGGCTCTTTTTATCGCCTCCAGCATGTCCAAGAACGCATAACTCTGGAATACAAAGCCATTCCCATTTGCTTCAGCCACATCCCTCACCGTATCAGCCAGTCCGCCGGTATGTCGCACCACAGGAATGGCACCATAGCGCATGGCGATCATCTGACCCAATCCACAGGGTTCAAAGCGCGAGGGCATTAGGAACATATCGGAACCACTGTAGATGAGACGAGCTAATCGCTCATCAGTGGCAATGAATACTGAGATGCGCTCGGGGTACTTTAGCGCTGCCGCGGCAAGCAATTTGTGGTAGTGCTCTCTTCCATGGCCAAGGATAACTAGCTGTGCTCTTGTTTCCACGATGAATTGGTCCACAGCCTGTAGCAGTAAGTCAATTCCTTTCTGCTCCTCGAGACGAGACACCATGCCAACCAGAGGAGTGTCGAGGTCTTGCGGCAGCCTGCATTTTCTTTGCAGGGCAAGTTTGTTATCAGACCTTCTGTTTATCGTAGTGGAATCGTAATTCCTTTCCAGATAGGGGTCGGTAGCCGGGTTGTACTCATCATAATCAATGCCATTAACTATGCCATAAAGCTCATTGCGACGATAGTTTAGTAATTGCTCCAAGCCTTCACCGTATTGCGGTGTCAGTATCTCTGAGGCATAGCTAGGGCTGACCGTGGTCACAATGTCAGCCAGAAGAATTCCCTGGCTCATGAAGTTTAGCGATGACCTGGGAGCACTAACCGGAATGTATTCCTGCCACACAGAAGAGAGCCCGGAGTCTGAAAGGAATTGTTGATCAAAGGAGCCTTGATAGGCCAGATTGTGGATGGTAAATATGCAAGGCAGCTTGATCTTTGCTTTTTTAAGCCACAAAGGGGTCAAGGCAGTGTGCCAGTCATGGCAATGAATAATATCAGGATGAAGATTAAGCCTGGAAATAATGGCCGGGATAGTCAGGGAAAAGAAGAGAAAACGTTTCAGTTCGTCCCGGGTATAGATTTCCTCAGTTCCAAAGTAATCGTCGTTTTCCACCAGGTATACCGGTATCCGCTTTTTCAGCCTGGTCATTTTCAGGGCTACTTGCTCAGAATGTCCCATAAGGCTGACAGCAACACTTTTCCCCTGTACGTCTTGGACGGGTGCCTTTATGCTACCGTATTTAGGCAATATCAAACACGGCTCATGTCCAAAATCTTGGAGGGCTATGGCTAGAGAACTTGTGACATCTGCCAACCCTCCTACTTTAGCTAAAGGGAAAGCCTCAGAGGCAATAAACAAAATCCTCATTATTGAAATCGGGCTTGGAGAATGTTTTCTCTGCCTGCGACGGAACTACCACTGGGAACAAAGAGGGTAGAGAAGTTGCTCTCCTGGACCTCGGAATCAATTTTGCAGTTTCGCCCGACTTTCAACCCTGGGGGCAACCTTGCTCCTTTGCCCACTACAGTGATGCCACAATTTAGGTACAGGGGTTCGTCCTTATTTGGAACATAGTCATCGCCATAGCCAATGCAGCATCCTTGGGCAATATAGCATTTCTTGTCAATGACGGAGCGGTGGACAACAGCATCTTTGGCAATAATGGTGTCATCAAAAACAATGGAGTCTATCACTTGAGCTCCTTCCTCCACATAAACATGGGGAGAAAGTACCGAATTAAATACGCTGCCGTTTATAATACAACCATTGCTGATAAGGCTTCTGCTTATTTGAGCCCTTGGTCCCAGTTTTACCGGGGGCATGTCTACCGAGGGTGTTCTTACTTGACTCCCAGGTTCGTAGAGATTGAACGGGGGCAAATCAATAATAAGGTCCATATTGGCCTGCCAGTAGGCTTCGATTGTGCCGACATCACGCCAGTAGCCTTGATACTTATAACCATAAATCTGATATTTGTCTATTGCATCCGGTATAATCTGGCTGCCAAAATCCTGTAATCCGTGGCGATGAGCATCTTCTAAGACCTTGAAGAGGATATTCTTGTTAAAGGCGTAAATGCCCATGGAAGCCAAGTTGCCTTTTGGTTGTGATGGTTTTTCCTCAAAGGCAACCACCTTGTTATTATTGTCGAGGAGCACAATGCCAAAACGATTGGTTTCGTTCCAAGGCACCTCAGTGACTCCGATAGTAATATCAGCTCCCTGGCGGCGATGAAACTCAATCATCTGCTCGTAATGCATGATATAAACGTGGTCTCCCGAGAGGATGAGAACCTGCTCAACACGGCTGTCCTGTATAAAATCGAGGTTGTGATAAACAGCCTCGGCAGTGCCTTTATACCAGTGCATTTCTCCATTGGTGCTTACAAAGGGGGAGAGTAAAGCAATCCCTCCGACTGCACGATCGAGGTCCCAGGGTTTACCCACACCAATGTGGCGTGCTAACGAGCGAGGGTTATACTGTGGTATAACAGCTACTGTGTTGATACCGGAGTTAACACAATTGCTTAAGGCAAAGTCGATTATACGGTATTTACCAGCGAAGGGGACTGCGGGCTTGGCACGCTTCTCTCCTAATACACTTAATCTTCTCCCCTCTCCTCCCGCAAGAATTAGAGCCAATACGTTTTTCATCTACGCGTTACCTCAACGACTAAATCATAGATATACTTATACAGGTATTCTATCTGTCCGGGAGCGCTACGTCTAATTTTGCTTAATTGAGTTCTCTTTCTAGGTCAATTTTACTTGCGAGCCGCTGGTATATACATTTGTTCCACATATTCTTTCAACACCCGTCGTGTGCAA
>JALHUO010000029.1 GCA_022866545.1 Dehalococcoidia bacterium
CGGGCTCTCCGGAATGCCGGAGAAGGAGCCCACGCCGCTTATGTTCCAGGTCACAGCTACACCCGCCATTACATTACTAAATTGGTCACGGACCGTGGCTGTGAGGTTGTGGGTCGTGTCCACAGGGTTGCTGTCTGTCTCGGGCAAAAGCTCTAATGTCGTGGCTTCAGGGGTATAAGTCCAGTCCTTGGTGGCGGTGTCATATACCGAGGGATTGCCCGTCACTTCACATCTTACCGTGCTTGTCCCCGGCACGCTGGAGGTAATCACGGCATCTGCCTGGCCATCGACATCGGTCGGGCTCTCCGGAATGCCGGAGAAGGAGCCCACGCCGCTTATGTTCCAGGTCACAGCTACACCCGCCATTACATTACTAAATTGGTCACGGACCGTGGCTGTGAGGTTGTGGGTCGTGTCCACAGGGTTAGTGTCAGACTCAGGGAGAAGCACTAGAGTGGTGGCCACAAGCTGCTCAAAGTTAGCGGTGATCTCGTAATCGCCGTTCATGGTGATATTGGTCGCGGCGGCGTTGACATCGGCAATGGTGCTCACATCGCCGGTCCACTCGTCAAACCGGTAGACTTCATCTGGAGTCGCCAACAAGTCAACCACATCGCCGCAGTCATAGGGAAATGTACCCTCTCCTGGGTCGGTTACCGAGCCGCCATCGGTGCTGTCTGCTGTAAGGTTGTAGCTCAGCAGTGTAAAGTTAGCGGTCACGTTTTTAGCTGCATCCATGGTGATGTTCGTTGAGGCAGCATATACATCAGCAATGGTGCCCACATCACCGGTCCAGTTGACGAACTCGTAACACGCATCCGCCGCGGCTATCAGGTCAACCACCTCTCCTTCATCATAGGTAAAAGTATTCTCACCGGGCTCGGTTACCGAGCCTCCTTCCGTGCTGTTGATGGAGAGGTCATACTGCCTGACAAACTCGGCTGTTATGGAATAGTCGTCGTTCATGATGATAGTGGTCGCGGCGGCGTTGACATCATCAATGGTGCCCACATCACCAGTCCACTCGACAAACCGGGAGCCAGCACCTGGAGTCGCCACCAGGTCAACTATCGTTCCTTCATCACAGGGAAACACTCCCTCACCAGGCTCGGTTACCGAGCCTCCTTCCGTGCTGGAGATGGTGAGGTCGCGTGGTGCTGGTCTAACCGCTATGGTAAAGGCAACCCATTGCTCCGATACTGGAATAGTGAAAGGGCCTGGGTCTTCCGAGGTAGCAGTAAGAAGCACCCTGCGGGCTGAGTGTATTCGGCAACTCTGGGTCGTGTTAGAAGACAGTGTACTTGTCCCATTTGTATAGCTAATTGGGTAAGCCAGAGTTCCATTCTGGCTTCCTCGGTCCTGCCCCGCCACAGCTAGCCAGAGGGTATTTGATACACCCCATCCGGCTGGGTCAAGAAAAGCCGGGTCTGGCGCCGCACTTGTGCCGGTTGCAGCTGTTGAAATCTCTGGCGGGGTTGTGCCCTGCCAGTCTGTAATCCTGTAGACCTGCGCTGCCGCCTGCTGACTGTCGGAGGTTACAAAGTTTACGGTTGTGCCACCCTCTGTCCCTGCGGCTATCTTGTAATAGACAGATAACCTGACTTGACTAGTAATGTAACCTGATGCCGTTAGATTCCATCCAGAGGGTGTAGTTACTGTTGCGTCATCGTCATTGGTGAAAAGGACAATCAGCAAGTCGCCCGCATTAACCGTTGCTGGCATATTGACATAGTGGTCTGTTGTATCACTGCCAAATGCTGTTTCTGTTACTGAGGCCACTACTGGCGCTGCCAGCGTCGGCACCAGACTGGAGCTCAGCACCAGCACCAGGGCCACTACTAGCAGGGCAACTACTGAATGAATTACCTTGCCAGGCCATTTTGTTTTAATCATTTTCCCCTCCTTTTATTACTTCTGTCTATTGTTCTATCGGTTCCTTGACTTGGAGTATCACAGCTTATCCATTTATCCATCGCACAATTTTCACTTTCATAAGCACTACCTCCTTTTACAACACAATAAATGCTCACAAAGTGAGCATTTATTTTTACCAGAACCTGCGAATCAATAAAAAAATTGTATACTCTAGCAACTACGGAAACATGACAATAGAAGGTATTAGAGCAATTCGTTTAAGACTAACAGTTCTTCAAAGCAAAGTCAATACCCCCCCCCTAATAGATAGTCGAGGTGCAAAAGCCCCAAATCAATCCCGTGGTGGCATGAGATTGCCGCGCTCCACTTTCAATGACGAAAAGCTACGCTGGCAATGACATCCCCATCTTGTCATTGCGAGGCTAACGAAGTCAGCCGAAGCAATCTCGGTGGGGCTTTTGAGGACAGAGACTGCCACGCACCTTTTGGATGCTCGTAATGACAAAATTAAGAGGCTCAGAGTGACAGGAAAGGAAGACTAGCAATGACAGCCTAGCCTTACGCTGCTATACTAATACTGTGCTGGTCACCATCATCGGTTTGGGGTTAATCGGCGGCTCAACAGGGTTAGCTTTAAGGCAAGGGAAGAAGTCCAGGTGGGAAGTAGTCGGCTATAGCCGACGCCAGGAAACCGCAGCCAATGCCTTGAGCTTGGGCGCCATTGAGCGAGGCGAAACCAACTTAAAAGATGCGGTCAGGCAAGCTGACCTTGTTATCATCGCCACACCGGTTCTCGCGGTAAAGGAAATCTTCTCCCAGATAGCTCCCTACCTTCTGTCTGGTTGCATTGTCACCGACACGGCCAGCACCAAGGTCCAGGTCATGAAATGGGCCGCCGAAATGCTGCCGCCGACAGTCAACTTTATTGGCGGACATCCGATGGCCGGCAGGGAAACTTACGGCATCAAGGCTGCCGAAGCCGAGTTGTTTCAGAGGTGCACTTATTGCCTCACCCCATCAGAGAAAGCTTCACCAGAATCTATAGATAAGGTGATAAGCATGGCTAAGAAGCTGGGAGCAGTACCTTTTTTCATTGATGCTCAAGAGCATGACAATCTGGTGGCGGGCATCAGTCATCTACCTATGTTGCTCTCGGCGGCTCTGGTGTCTCTAACTACCAAGGACCCTTCCTGGTCTAAAATGTCCAAGCTGGCGGCCTCAGGCTATTATGACCTCACCCGCCTGGCTTCGGGAAATCCTGAAGTGAATTCTCAGATCTGCCTTAGCAACCAGGAAGCCATAATCGACTGGATAGACAGATTCAGCCGGGAGTTCGAGAGGTATCGGCAACTGGTGGCCAAAGGGGATAAACGCCTGGAACAAGTCTTGATTGAGACTAACAAAGCACGACAAGAATGGCTAAGACAGACACGATAAGAACCATCAAAAGCTGCCGGAGGCTGCAGGGGGAGGTAGTTCCGCCGGGAGATAAGTCTATTTCCCACCGGGCTGCCATCCTGAATAGCTTAGCCAAAGGTAAAGCCGAGATTGACAACTTCGCCCCGGGGGCAGACTGCCTGTCCACAGTCAGGTGTCTCAAAGCCCTGGGGGTGAGAATCGGCAGAAAGGGCTCGCCGGGCTCATCTACTCTATTAGTCTCAGGAACTGGCAAAGACGGTCTTAAGGAAGCCAACAATGTGCTTGATGCTCAGAATAGCGCCACCACAATGCGCCTTCTCGGAGGTCTTCTTGCCAGCCAGCCTTTCCTATCTGTTATTACCGGCGACACCTCCCTTCGTAATCGCCCCATGGGCAGGCTAATCGAGCCATTGAGGTTGATGGGCGCTGAGGTCTGGGGGAGAGGACGAGATTCCCTTGCTCCTCTGGTCATTAAGGGGAAAAAGTTACGTGGTATAGACTTCACCCTGCCTGTCCCCAGTGCTCAGATTAAATCAGCCATACTACTAGCCGGCCTTTTTGCCCGCGGTAGTACCGTCTTGTACCAGAAGATCCTTTCCCGGGACCATACGGAAAGGATGCTTAAACAGATGGGAGCCAGTTTGGAAAGCCAGGGAAATTCGATTTCATTGCTGCCTTTGAGCAGTCACTTAACTTCCCTCAATCTTCGCGTCCCGGGCGACATCAGCTCGGCAGCCTACTTTCTGGTCGCCGCAGCTATTCATCCTAACGCTAGAATAGTGATAAAAGACTGTGGAATCAACCCGACACGAACGGGAATCATAGACATTCTACTGGCTATGGGAGCCAAGCTAAAAATAGACCATGAGCGTCTGGAGGCTGGTGAACCTTTAGCCGACATTGTGATAGAATCTAGCGACCTGAAAGGGATAGAGGTCGGCGGCGACATTATCCCTCGCCTCATCGACGAGATTCCCGTGTTAGCCGTAGCCGGTTGTGTCGCCAAAGGAAAGACTGTGATCAGGGATGCCGGGGAGCTGAGGGTGAAGGAATCGGACAGGATTGCCACCGTGGTAAATGAGCTCTCTCGCTTGGGTGCTAGAATCGAGCCTCTGCCAGACGGCATGATCATCTATGGTGGTAGGCCTTTGTCGGGCACAGAGGTTGACAGCCATTTGGACCACCGATTGGCGATGAGCCTGGCAGTGGCCGGTTTAGTAGCCAAAGGAGAAACAGTTATCAAGCGTGCTCGTACGGCACAGGTGTCATATCCTGCTTTCTGGCAGACTCTGCAGCAGGTAGTTAAATACTGAACGATATTGAAACACTATAGTTAGGAGGCAAACATGTGCACAGAGTTGGTTCATGTCGGTTTTGGCAATGTCATCGCTGTAAACAGGGTAATCGCTCTCCTATCCATAAATCAACAACCAGTCAAGCGACTCATTCGGGAAGCAAGGGAAAAGGAACGTCTAATTGACGCCACGCACGGCAGGAAGGCCAAGACCGTTATTCTCTTTGAAACTGGTCACATGATGTTGGCTGCCGTGACAGCAGAGACCATCGCTCATAGATTAGCCACTACATCCATCCTGTCTGAGGAGAAGGTTGAGATGGGAAGTGTCTGACCGAAGCTTTGAGTCAAATCCTCGAGCCAAGCGAAGGGGCGCCAGAGACTCTCCACCTCTCCTGATCGTCCTTTCTGGACCTTCTGGAGTAGGTAAGGATGCTGTGCTGGCCAGGATGAGAAGGTCAGAGCGTCCCTTCCACTATGTCGTTACCGCCACTACGCGTTCTAAGCGTGCCCGGGAAAAGAATGGAGTGAACTATCACTTCCTTTCCCCAAAACAATTTCAGCAAATGATAGATAAACACCAACTCCTGGAGTGGGCCAATGTCTACGGCAACTACTATGGTGTGCCCAAAGACGAAATAGCTTCGGCTTTGTCCAAAGGAGTGGATATTGTAGTCAAAGTAGATGTCCAGGGTGCCGCCGCTCTCAAGAGAATCTTGCCCGAGGCAGTATTTATCTTCCTCATGCCTCCTTCACTGCAAGCACTGGAAAAAAGGTTGCAGAGGCGACGCAGCGAGTCTTCAGAAGACCTGGTTCTGAGACTGGCAAGGGCGAAAGAAGAAATAGAAAGCCTGCCGCTTTTCGATTATGTGATAACAAGCCGCCAGAATAAGCTTGATGAAGTTGTATCTCAAATAGATGGCGTTGTCGCTGCCGAAAAACGCCGTCCGAAGCCCAGGGTCGTAGAACTCTAGCTCCCAGCTTCTCCCAGAAAGCTGCCCTTTTTGACATTATCCCCGTTTCACTTCTACAATAAGGCCCAGTATGAGTCTAGTAGGGCAACTTCACAGGTTGCAGCAGCTTGACCTGGAGCTTCAAAGAAACCAGCAAGAGCTAAACGAGGTCGGGAATCAGTTAAGCGACAACATGGCCTTGGTCGCTGCCGAATCCAGAATTGCTTCACAGAAAGAACAGCTGGAGGATGCTAAGAAAAAGCAGAAAAGTTCTGAATGGGAACTGGAAGACCTCCAGGAGAAAATCAGACAGATTGATGGCAAACTTTATGGCGGCAAAACCAAAGATCCCAAGGAACTGGTTAATCTCGAGAGGGAAGTCAAAGGCCTTAAGAGCCAGATTAGAACAAAGGAGGATGCCCTCTTAGGATTTATGAGCCAGGTAGAAGAGACGGACGCAAGAGTAAAAACTACCGCCGGAGAGCTTGAGCGTTTGAGGAAAGAATGGAAACAAAGACAAGAGACTCTTGGGCCAAGGAAAAGTGAAATTGAAATCGTGCTTGCTGATCTCAAGGGAGAGCGCAATAGGTTAGCGGAGCAAATTGACTCTGAGGCCTGCAATATTTATGAGCGCATCAGGCTAACAACGGCACAAGCTGTAGTCAAAGTAGAGAGAGGAAGATGTCTGGGATGCCACATCACCGTGCCCACAAGTCAATGGCAGAAAGCCAAAGCAGGTAGTTTAATCCAGTGCAATAACTGCAGCAGGATACTGTACCTGGAGTAGCCCGTACAGAAATCGCGTTCGCGTCAAGACACTTCCAGGCACCCCCACCAGCCACTGATCAAATCCATTCTACGCAAACAAAGGTTTCACCATTGACAACTTTGGGACAATGGGCATAATCTATACGTCGGCCGACATATGCTCAAAAGCGGCCGCCCAAGGTCGGAGCTGGGGATTTGGATGAGAAGAGGGGACGGGAATTCGACGAATACAAATTAAGGAGGTCTCAGTTCATGGCTGGCATTATTTCATACGGTGCCTATATACCATTATGGCGGCTCTCCCGAGATGTTATCGCCGAGGCTTGGGAAAGTGCCTCAACCGGGGGTGAAAGAAGTGTCGCCAACAACGACGAAGATACCGTCACCATGGCAAGTGAGGCTGCGATTGACTGTCTAGGTGGCTTGAAGCGAGAGAAGGTAGACGGCTTGTATTTTGCCTCGACTACCTCGCCCTATAAAGAGAAGGAGTGCTCTACATTGGTGGCCATGGCTGCCGACTTAAGGCCGGAAATTATCACCGCTGACTTCGGCAACAGCTTGAGGGCAGGAACGGAGGCATTCAGAGCAGCGCTGGATGCCGTAGTCAGTGGCTCTGCCGGCCAGGTCTTGGTGACCGCCTCTGATTGCCGCATGGGTCATCCCCGGTCAAACTATGAACAAACCTTTGGCGATGCTGCCGCAGCTTTGTTGATTGGCAACACTGCCAAACCCGCCGTCATAATGGAAGGCAGTCATTCCCTATCCAACGAATTATACGATGTGTGGAGATTAGACAAAGATATCTATGTCCAATCTTGGGAAGATCGCTTCATCATCGAGCACGGCTATACAGAGAACATGGAGAGAACAATTTCAGGCTTGTTGCGAAAGAAAGCTCTCTCCGTCAAGGATATCGCCAAAGCTGTACTCTATGCTCCTACCTCGAGGGCGCAGCAAGGACTGGCGCGCAGATTGGGGTTTGACATTAAGACACAGCTTCAAGATCTGCTTATCAGCAACGTAGGCATTACTGGTTGTGCGCACGCTTTGCTTATGCTTGTAGCTGCTTTGGAAGAAGCCAAGGCTGGCGACAAGATCCTGGTGGCTAGCTATGGCAGTGGTTGCGACGCCTTCTTGCTCAGCGTGACGGAGGAAATCGCAGGGGTCAGGGGCAACAGAAGAGGCGTGAAGGGATACTTGGACTCCAAAAGACCCCTTTCTAGCTATGCAAGATATCTTAGCTATAGAGGACTGCTAGAGCCTCAACCCGGTGAGCCATTCAGGCTCTTCCCGGCAGCAACCACCAGCTGGAGAGAGCGCAACTGGGCCATTCGCATGCACGGCAGCAAGTGCAAGAATTGTGGTACCGTCAGTTTCCCCATAGAGAGGGTTTGCTATAGTTGCCGAAGCAAGGATAATTTCGAGGAAGTCAGGCTCTCTGATAGAAAAGCCAAGGTGTTTACTTTTACGCTAGACAACCTGGCGGGTAGAAGTGACGACCCCACAATACCACAGATAGGAGTGGAGTTTGACTACCAGAATACCAGAGCGTATCTTTCCATGACGGATTGCGACCCCCGCGAGGTAAGGGTGGATATGCCAGTAGAGATGACTTTTAGAAAGCTCTATGAAGGTGCGGGCATGTATAACTACTTCTGGAAATGTCGCCCTGTCAGGTGAGATATCAAGGTGAAAGGAGAAGCCATGGCAGAGGGAAAATGGGAAAGGGTCCCACAGTTTGATTTCAAGGATATCCTCTATGAGAAGAGGCCTGGAGTAGCCAGGGTAACCATAAATAGGCCCGAGGCATATAACGCTTTCACTACCTGCACCCAGGACGAACTGATAAAAGCTTTTGAGGATGCGGCAAGCGATGCCACCGTAGGGGTGGTAGTGTTCACTGGCGCTGGCGGTAAGGCATTTTGTACCGGTGGCGATGCCAAGGAAGCAAAAGCCGGCTATCGAAAAGGAATGTTAGAAAAGGATTTAACCGTCAAAACCCTGATACGGGAGATGCCCAAGCCGGTTATTGCCGCAGTGAACGGTTATGCTATAGGAGGGGGGCAAGTCTATCAGCAGATTTGTGACCTTTCAATAGCTTCAGAAAATGCTGTCTTTGGTCAGGTCGGCCCATTGGTGGGAAGTTTCGACCCGGGTTTAGGCGTTGTTGATTTGATGATGGTAGTGGGAGAAAAGAAAGCCAGGGAAATTTGGTACCTCTGTCGCCGGTATACCGCCCAAGAGGCCCTGGAGATGGGACTCGTGAACAAGGTAGTACCGGCAGACAAGTTAGAAGAGGAGGTGGATAGATGGTGTGACGAGATACTGGAGAAAAGCCCTGGAGCTATAGCTGGCGTCAAAGCGTGCTTCAACGCCGCCACTACGTATATGAGAGGAATAGAAGCGGTCTCAGCTCAGTATCTCTGGAAGTATTACGCTTCTGAGGAAGCTGAGCATTGGAAGAACGCATTCTGGCAAAAGAAGAAGCCGGACTGGCAAAGATTCAGGAGAAAGGAAATATTTCCGGAAGTTTATGAGGGTGAGGAAAGGAAAGAGCCGTGAGCTAATAACCAAGGGAGGGCAGATAAATGGAGAGTATTAAGGACAAAGTCGCCATCATCGGTATGGGCTGCACTAAATTTGGCGAGAGATGGGACGCCGGACTGGATGACCTGGCCATAGAGGCAGCCTATGAGGCTTACTCAGATGCCGGGATCGATCCCCAGGATATTCAAGCTTGCTGGTACGGGACTGTCACACAACCAGTGGTGGGCATTGGCTGTACTCATTTGGCAGGTCCATTGAAACTACATGGCATACCGATGACCCGGGTGGAGAATTGGTGCACCACCGGACATGAGGCTCTCAGAAATGCTTGCTTTGGCGTCGCCTGTGGCATGTACGACTTGGTTCTGGCACTGGGTGTGGAGAAGCTCAAGGATACCGGCTTCCCCGGCTTGGGAACCGGACGTGGCATGAGCCCGGTACTGGAGGCACGCCGCACTGCGCCAGGCTCGTTTGGCATGATCGCCACTCGCTATTTCCACACTTACGGACTGAGCCCCGAAGAAGGTAAACGTATCATTGGCAAGATTGCGGTTAAGAACCATTACAACGGCAGTCTCTGCCCCAAAGCTCATTTCCACAACCGCGTAACCCTGGAACAAGTAATGAGCGCTCCTATTATCGCCTGGCCACTGGGGCTTTTCGACTGCTGTGGCAATAGTGACGGCGCTGCGGCAGCCATCCTGGCTCCGGCCAGTCGGGCCAAAGAATGCAGAGATGACCCGATCTACATAAAGGGCTTGGGTGCGGCTCATTCCGCCCTACTTCCCCAGAACCGCCCGGCTTTTGATTGGCTCCATTTTGAGGAGGTCATAAATTCATCTCGCCAGGCTTATGCGCAAGCTGGAATCAAGAATCCCCGAGAGCAAATTGACATTGCCGAAGTTCATGACTGCTTCACCAGCACAGAGTTGCTCCTTTACGAACTCCTTGGCTTTAGCCCGGAGGGCAAATCCAAGGAGGATGTCGATTCTGGCTTCTTTGAGTTGAGTGGTGGACTGCCTGTAAACAGCGATGGCGGGCTGAAATGCTTTGGACATCCGGTAGGCGCCAGCGGTCTCAGGATGACTTACGAGGTTTACAAACAGCTCCAGGGCAAGGCCCAATCACCTGAGCGTCAGCTGAAGGATGCTAAGCTTGGCATATCACAGACCTTCGGCGGCCCACCTCAGGTAGCCGCAGTGGCACTTCTTGGGAAAGAGCTGGGCTACCCCTAACTCAGTCTAGCTATCTCCTAATTCTCTCTAATCTAAAAGGGGAAGAGGAGTCATATTCAGCGCAGCTTGGTCGGAGGACGGAGTTGTGTTAGAATTTCTTCGCACGGGAAAATGCCTATTTATGAATATCGGTGCGATTCCTGTCGCCGAGTTGTTAGCTCATATCGGCAGAGCCTCTCTGTGCCCCCCCCACCCTGCCCCCGCTGCGGCAACAGCGAGCTCAAGCGGATATTCTCCACGTTTTCCCTACAAAAGACATACAGAGACGTCTATGAAGATATCCTTTCCGACCGTGAGCTGACCCAGGGCATGATGCGCGATGACCCAAGAGCAATAGCCGAATGGAATAATAGAATGAGCGGCGGTGAGAAACCCACTCCGGAATATGAGGAGATAACTGGGAGAATGGAGGAGGGCGAATGGCCCACCACACAGATAGAAGAAAAAAGGAAACAATTCTCCGGCCAAGGGGAAAGCAAGTTCAATATTGATTGAACGAGAAGATGTCTCATGCCCATTTATGAGTTCATTTGTCAGAACTGCCACAGAAGACTGTCTTTCTTGACAAGAGATATTTCTGCTCCTTTTATTCCAGAGTGCTCATCCTGTGGCAATACCAACCTGGCTCGTGTCGTTTCTGGTTTTGCCTACCATAAATCGTTGAACACGGTGTGGGAAGAGAGCGGCGAGCCTACAATGCACCCCGGTGATGATTACTACAGAGACCCCCGTAATATCGGTCGCTGGGTGGAAAAGAAGTTCCAGGATATGGGACAAGAGCTACCGTCCCGGATTCAGGAAGAGATAAAAGCAGCCAGGGAAGGTGTTTTACCTGAGCCGCTGAAGGACCTAGAAAGTGCCTCACCAACCGCTGCGTATGATTGATGCCAATCTGAACCGCTCCAGTGAAGGCCTGCGGGTTCTGGAAGACGTCGCGCGCTTT
Source organism: Dehalococcoidia bacterium (assembly GCA_022866545.1). Lineage (GTDB taxonomy): Bacteria > Chloroflexota > Dehalococcoidia > GIF9 > AB-539-J10 > RBG-13-51-36. Next base: position 11,035 of record JALHUO010000029.1, read on the forward strand.
CTTCTCAACGATACCGAACTGAGCCAGCGGCTAAGGACTCTACGACATACTCTAGCGCGGGAGACTCAATCACTAAGTGTAGGGCTCTTGTCTGGCAGAGATTCCGAACACGATGTTGGTCGCCTTCACTCGAAGGATAAGGAACCAATTACGAAGGCGAGCTCACCGCAGGGCTTGCTGGATTTGGTTACCGCCAATGCTAAGAGGGCGGAAGAGTCTCTTCGTGTGATAGAGGAGCTGGCCAAATTGCCGGAGCTGAATTCAATGCTGAATTCAGCTAGCTTTGAACAAACAAGGTTTGCCCTTTATACCTTAGAGCGCGATTTGATTTCCCGAATATCACGCCGGGATAAAGTGGAAAGGATATCCGGGCTTTACGTTATTCTGGATCGGCAATTTTTGGCCGGCAGGGATGAACTGGAGATTGCTACGCAAATCATCGAGGGAGGCGCCAAGGCAATCCAGCTTCGCGACAAGCAGAGCAAAAAGGGAGAAATGCTACTTGTAGCGCAAAAGCTCAGGGGGCTGTGTGGTCAAGCAGGTGTCCTCTTCATAATAAACGACTATCTCGATTTAACTCTGGCAGTCAATGCCGATGGGCTTCACATTGGGCAGGAGGATCTGCCCTTGCCTGTAGTCCGCAGCGAATTGCCCATAGATAGAATAGTTGGCTGTTCCGTCACCACAGTGTCTCAGGCCGTTAGAGCTCAAAACGAAGGTGCAGATTATATAGCCGTGGGCTCTATATTTCCCACGGCAACAAAAAAGGAAGCCATTATAGTAGGGGTTGATATGCTAAAAGAACTCAAGCACACAATATCTATTCCTGTCGTAGCTATTGGTGGCATAAATCAGAATAACATCGGCCAGGTAGTGGCTGCTGGCGCTGATGCCGTGGCTGTAATTAGCGCTGTCTTGGGCGAGGAAGATGTTAAGGGAGCTGTACGAAAATTGGTCGCAAGAATGAAAATGGTGAAAGAGAAATGTCAGAACCCGTAGAAGATTTAGAGAACATTGCTGCGAAGCTTCGTCCCTACTTTACAGCCGAGGACGAAGCGAGAGAGAGAACCTTGCGTAGTTGCCGTCAGGTAATTCGCCACAGCGCTGATGCCATACGTGCCGTGCACCGTCAAGATCATGACAAGGCAAAACAACTCCTTGATTCAGCCCATGAATTACTTCGAGAAATAAACCACGACCTGGCCGGACATGGAAAGCTGCTTTATTCAGATTTCATACACGACGCTCAAAAAGAGTTCGCTGAAGGATGCATAACCTTAGCTTTGATTGCCGGAAAAGACTTGCCTGAACCGAAAACACTGGGCGTGAGCAATGCTGCCTACCTTGATGGCCTGGGCGAATCCGTAGGGGAGTTGCGGAGGTATATACTAGATAGTCTAAGGCGAGATGACTTCTCTCGTTGCGAAGAACTACTGATCATAATGGACGAGATATATGCAATATTGATAACCATGGACTTTCCGGAATTGTTGGCTCACGGCTTGAGCCGAACTACAGACGCCGTACGAGGCATCATAGAGAGAACTCGGGGAGATCTGACCGTATCTTTGAGGCAAAAAGATCTGGAAACTAAGCTTAACAACCTTAGCTAGTTTTGTTCAGTACGCTATTCCTGTTTCTTGTACCTGTAGAATCCTTCACCCGTCTTACGTCCCAGATGACCAGAATCAACCAGTTTTTTCATGATGATAGAAGGGGCCAGGTAGGGATCCTTACTCCTCTCATACATCGCGCAACTTACCATATAGCCAACGTCCAGACCGTTGAAGTCGGCGAGGGCCAGTGGACCTATGGGGTGACCCAGCCCAAGGGTCATGCTTTTGTCAATATCCTCTGCGCTGGCAACACCATCCTCCAGTAGCTTCACAGCAGCTCCCGTCAACGCCAACAGGAGATAATTGAAAATGAACCCAGGAGTATCTTTGGCGACAAGGATCTCCTTTCCAAGAGAGCGGCCAAACTTCCTCACCGTCTCCAGGGTCTCCTCACTGGTCGAGTCTGTCTTCACAATCTCGAGTAGCTTGCTGGGAGGCACCGGCGAGAGAAAGTGTGTCCCGACTACCCTGTTTGGACGGCTGGTTCCTTGAGCCAGTTCTGTAACGGATAGACAGGATGTGTTGGAGCAAAGGATGGTATACCTGGGACAGATCTTGTCCAACTCGACAAAGACCCTTTTCTTGAGTTCCATATCCTCCGGGATGGCCTCTATAACCAAATCGCGGTCATTCAGATCTTTCGCAGTGGTGCTTCCCTTGATTCGACCTCGAGTCGAGTCTTTGTCTTTTTGAGAGAGCCTACCCTTCTCCACATCACGGCCCAGGTAGTATTCTATTGTTGCCATGCCCTTGCTGAGAATCCGTTCGTTGATTTCTACAACCACTACCTCATAGCCAGATTGAGCACAGACCTGGACAATGCCAGCGCCCATAAACCCGCAACCAACCACACCTACCTTCTTAATTCCCATTACAGTCACCTATTTCGTGTTGTGTCTTGCAGTTCTTCAAGACCTTCCCTCGCGTGGCCAGACTGGCAGAAACACAGTCGGCATCGACAAGTGCATCGATGGTTGAAACCACGTTTCGACCTACTGTCAGCTTAACGGTTACAGTCCCATCTCTCTGGCCATTATTTCTCGATAGAAATCGACATCGCCAAAGGTAAGCTCGGCGGCTTTGGCACGCCTGGTGTAATAATGGAGATCATGTTCTATGGTAACGCCAATGGCCCCGTGAATTTGGTGCGCTAGAGCGAAGACACGCTGGCATGCCCCGCCCATCCAGGCTTTGGCTATGGCCACTTCTTTGGTGCAGGGAAGTCCTTCACTTAACATCCAGGCTGCTTTGTAGGTGCTAAATCTGGCGCCATCAACGTCGGTTGCCATATCGGCACAATAGTGCTGTATAACTTGGAAGCTGCCAATGGGATGGTCGAATTGTTTCCTTTCTTTGGCATAGTCCACAGTCATCTCCAATACTCGCTGAATATTGCCGACCATCTCGCAACACTTTCCCACCGCTGCCCGCTGGATTGTCTTTTGCACTGCGCTCCATCCCTGGTTCAGCCGTCCCAAAATGTTAGCTTTGGGTACTGGGACCTGGTCAAAGACCACCTCACAGAGCTTGTCACCGGCGATAGTCTTCAGAACAGTGCACTTTGTCCCAGGGCTCTTGGCGTCGGTCAAGAATACGGTGATTCCGTTTCTGGGCTTTGTTCTGGCGACACATAGCAGGTAGTCAGCAATATGAGCGTCAGGGACAAATAGTTTTGTGCCGCTGATGACATAGTTGCTGTCATCACGAGTAGCCTCGGCCGTGACTGAAGAGGCGTCGTAATTGTGGTAGCCGGGTTCGGTCAGGGCCAAGGTAAGGATTCTCTCGCCGCGGATTAGTTCGGGCAAGTATTCTTGTTTCTGCTCTTCATTCCCAATATCCAATATGGACAAACCTCCAAGAACCACTGAGGAGAAAAACGGCCCGGGTAGACAAGCCCGTCCCATCTCTTCTAATAGCACCGCCAGGTCAAGAAAACTCATATCGCCACCCCCGTATTTCCCGGGGAAAGCCAACCCCATCCAACCCAGTTCAGCCATCTCCTGCCAAAGGTCTTTGGAGTAGCCAGTCTCGCACTCTTCCATCTGCTTCAAGAATTTCTTCGAGCATTTCTCAGTCAGGAAGTCGCGGGATGTCTTTCTTAGCATCTCTTGTTCTTCGGTAAGAGCCAAATTCACTGCTGTCCTCCTGTGTTAAGCATTCCCATCGCCCTTCCAAGCTGCCTGCGAAGAATCCTTGAGCCATCGGAGCCTTGGCTCAGCCCAGAGCGACGTCTTATGAGCTTGATAATCCCAGTCTCCGCAAAGCCACGATATTCTTCAGGATTTCCGTTGTGCCTGCTTGAAGGCTGTAACCCTTGGAGCCCAAGTATGAATGCAGGGCCATGCCTCGCAGAGGGACAAACTTAGAACCCCACTTCAACTGTCCATAGGGCCCCAAGATCTCCATGGCTACGCAAGCCAGACGTTTCTCAAATTCCGTGCAATAGACTTTGGACATAGAAGATTCCCAATTAGGAGCCCGCCCCTCTTCCATAACCAGAGCCACTCTATAAATAAGCAAGCGTCCCACTTCAAATTCAATCTGAAGTTGCGCCAGCTTGTTACGAGTTACAAGGTCCCTAGACAATCCGTTTTCTTTGGCAAACCGTATGATGGCTTCAAAGAGAGGATAATTTCCCATGAGGCGTTCCATACCACTCCGCTCGTAATCAAGCTGGTGGAGCACCTGATAAAAGCCACGGTTCTTCTCTCCCACCAAATACCTTTTGTGTACGCGGACATTGTCGAAGAACACATCATTCCAAGCTTCGGTGCCGGTAATATCAATCATGGGGATGCGGCTGACGCCGCGTGACTTTGCATCCACGATAAATTCGCTAATACCCCTGTGCCTCGGCGCTTCGGGATCTGTTCGAGCGTATATATCGAAGTACTCAGAAAAAGACGCGCAGCTAGTCCAAGTCTTTTGACCATTAATTACATAATAATCACCATCTTCTACTGCCCTGGTCTGCAGCGAGGCTAGGTCAGAACCAGTCCCAGGTTCGCTCATTCCCAGACCAAAATAGGCCTCTCCTTTGACAATCCTGGGCAGAAACTCCTTTTTCAACTCTTCCGAGCCAAAGGAGAGGATGGCACCTCCCACCTGCCGATCACCAAACCAGTGACAGGCTGCTGGCGCTCCATACCGTAGCATTTCCTCAGTGAGAATAAGTCTATCTATATGGCTGCGCCCCTGCCCACCATACTCCCTAGGCCAGGTCAGTCCTATCCACCCCCTCTGTGCCACCCGTTTAGTAAATTCGGGATTAAAGCCTTGCACCCAGGCATCACAGGCAGGTTCCCAATACCCTTTCTTTATCTCCTCCTCCAAGAAGTCCCGCACCCCCTGTCTGAATTTGCCTTGTTCTTCAGTGAAGCTGAAATCCAATTTCCTGCTCCTTTCTCACAGATTGATGTTGGAATACTTTCTCCAGGTTCTAGCGAGAAATGTCTTGTTATCCTTGTTCTTATCTCCCAAGATATCCAGTGCACTGTTTATGACTTTTCTGGTATCTGATGGGTCTATCACATCATCCACATAGCCTTTCTCCGCAGCGCGGTAGGGGTTTTCGTACATTTCTGAGAATTCCTTTATCCTTTGTGCTTGCACTTCATGAGGCCTATCCGCCTCCTTTATTTCTCTGGCGAAGATGACGCTGGCAGCAGTTTCGGCGCCGACAATAGTGACTTGGGCCGTGGGCCAGGCAAAGACAAAATCGGCCCCGATAGCCTTGTCCAGCATACCGTAATGAGCGCCCGCATAGGACTTTCTGATTATGATAGCAATCAAGGGTACGGTGGCGTCAGCCCAGGCAAAAAGCAGCTTGGCGCCGTGACGCAAAATTCCGCCCCAATCTTGTTGAGAACCTATCAGATAACCCGGGGAATCATGAAGAGTGACCAAGGGAATGTTGAACAGGTCGCAAAACCTGACAAACCTGGCGCCTTTGTCGGCAGCATCGATATCTATGCAACCAGCCATCCACTTCGGTTGGGTAGCTACTATTCCCACAGGACGCCCGTTGAAGCGGGCAAAACCCGTGATTATGTTCCGGGCGTGCAGTCCCAAGGTCTCGAAGAAATGACCTTGGTCAACTATCTTCCTGATAACTTCGTACATATCGAAAGGTTCGTAGGAATGTTCGGGCAGCAGGCTAAGCAAGTCCTCTCTTCTTTCTGGGTCATCATCCGTTGGGATGCGATGTGGTTTCTCTCTATTGCTGGAAGGCAAGAATGACAAAAGCTCTTTGCACTTATCCAGACAATTTGCGTCGTCTTCAGCCACGATGTGTGTTTGCCCCGATTTGACGGCATGGGCTTTGTAGCCGGAAAGCTCCTCAAGGCCGATTTCCTCGCCGGTTTGCGTTTTAACAAAAGCCGGGCCAGCAATGCCCATAAATCCCGTACGCTTCGTCTGAATGAGGAAATCTTGCATTACAGGATGATACGCCTGTCCTCCTAGGCAAGGGCCCATAAGCAGGGCTATCTGGGGAATTATCCCAGACGCCAGTATTTGAGATCTGAATAGCCATCCATAACTTTCCAGAGTATCCATCCCCTCTTGCAGTCGAGCGCCTCCGGAGTCATTCATACCTACAAATGGCCATCCATTATCCTTGGCGAAGTCTACTGCACGAACAAATTTCTTACCATGATACTCGCCAAAGGTCCCCGCCATTGCGGTATAATCCTCAGCAGCAACAACGACATGCCTGCCATTCACTTTACCGAAGCCAGTAATGACTCCTTCAGCGGGCACCTCCCTTTTGTCCATGCCAAAAGCAGTCGTCCTATGCTTAACAAACAAGCCTATTTCCGTGAAGGTGCCCGGGTCGAAGAAATAATCTATCCTCTCTCGTGCCGACATCTGCCCCTTCTTATGGCGCTCTTCAACCGCCTTTGGCCCTCCCATCTGTACAATATGCTCTTGCTTTCTTTTCAGTTCCCTTAGCTTATCAAGACTTTTTCCAGACTCACCAGCCATAAGTTTCACCTCCGCTCAAAAAGGGGGCCATATACGAACAACAATCGCTCACTTTGTAATCTACCTATCATATGGTATAGTCCTCGGTTTTTCAATGCTCGGCGCCCTTATTTCGGTGTCACAACCACTTCTGGCGCTAATTGCAGAGCCCGAATCAGAGCTCTGGCCTTGTCCAACGTCTCCATATATTCAGCTTCCGGCTCAGAGTCGTAGATAATGGCACCACCCACCTGAAAATAAGCTTTGCCTTCCTTGATCAAGAAGGTGCGAATAACGACGTTCATATCCATGTCCTCGTTGAAGCCCAGGTAACCTACGGATCCTGTATAGACACTCCTCCTGGTCGGCTCCAGTTCATCGATAATCTCCATAGCCCGCACCTTAGGAGCGCCGGTAATAGAACCGCCGGGAAAAGTGGCCTTAAGCAGGTCAATGTTGCTCTTGCCTCGGCGTAGCCTGCCTATGACGGTAGAGGTCAGATGAAACACGGTTGGGAAAGTCTCCAAGATAGCCAGCTCGGTCACCTTCACTGTGCCATAGTGGCAAACTCGTCCTAAATCATTCCTCTCTAAATCGACAATCATCACGTTTTCTGCGCGGTCTTTGTTGCTGTGAATCAACTCATAAGCCAGGCGCTCATCTTCAGTAGAATCTCCACCTCGTGGTCTCGTGCCCTTTATCGGCCGAGTCTCCACCAGGTCGCTCTGGACTTTGAGGAACCTTTCGGGAGACGCACTGACAATCACTATGCCCGGGAAATTCAGATAGCCGGCAAAGGGGGCAGGATTAACTGCCCTCAGTCGCTTATAAAGCTCATGAGGCGGAATCTTCAAATCAGCCTCAAATCTCTGAGACAGGTTGACTTGAAAGACATCGCCAGCGGCTATATATTCGCGCACCCTATTTACGGCTTTCCTGTATTCTTCAGGAGTGAAATTGGACTTGAGCGTGATTTCCTCGTTTTGCCTGTCATTGCGAGGAGCAGTAGCGGCGAAGCAGTCTCTGTCGCGGGATTGCTTCGTTTTCCCTTCGCTTTGCTCAGGGCTCCGGTTCACAGCAACTATTGAATGGCTGGCGCAAAGCCAATCTTTCATCTCCTCAAGTTTCATTCTGGCTCGTCGTAACCGCTGCCCTTCCTCCATGTCAGGAAAACCAGTGGCAACAAGGTAGACTTTCTTCTCGAGGTGATCAAAGGCCACGATAGTATCATAGAAGGCAAAATAACTCTCAGGGAGCTTAAGGTCGTCTATGGCTGTGGATGGCAAACGTTCGATGAAGTGGCACAGGTCATAGCCAAAATAGCCAACGGCTCCCCCCAGGAAAGGCACAGGTGACGGGCAGTGGTCTAACTTATATATCTCCAACAGCTTGCCCACAGTATCAAATGGATTACCATGCTGCACTTCTTGCTTTTGTCCACGAATCAGGGTGATTTCAGAGCCGCGACTGCTCACTACCAGAAAGGGCTCACTGCCTAAAAAGGAATATCTTCCCAGCCTTTGAGGATCCATGCCGCTGTCTAAAAAAAAGCTGTAATGTCTGTCCTTGATTAGCTCAAAAAGCTCAAGTGCAGTCAAGGAAGTAGAGACCTCTTCAATTAACGGATAGCGATTCCTAATCACCTGTGAGCAGTACCTACACTCTCTCCAGTACTTTGTTCGTGGTGAAGCCGATTTCTGTGGGGGTGGGAGCTATGGCAACCCCAGCCCGTGACAGAGCCTTTATCTTCTCTGAAGCCTTGCCAGCACTGCCAGTAATAATAGCTCCAGCATGTCCCATTCTTTTCCCCGGCGGAGCAGTACTGCCAGCAACGAAAGCGACCACAGGCTTAGTCATATTGTGACTGATAAATTCCGCAGCCTCTTGTTCCATAGTGCCACCTATTTCACCGATAAGAACCACGGCCTTGGTATCCTCGTCTGCCTGAAATAACTTCAAGATGTCGACAAAGGTACTGCCAGGCAGGGCGTCACCGCCAATGCCAACACAAGTGGATTGCCCGATTCCCAGGCTGGTGAGCTGAGACACGACTTCGTAGGTCAGGGTACCACTGCGAGAGACTACCCCCACATTGCCGGGAACATGGATTTCTCCCACCAGAATCCCGGCCTTGCATTTGCCCGGGGACATAACTCCAGGGCAATTAGGTCCGATGAGCCGGGTCGATTTGCCTTTAAGGTAGCGGTGTACTTTCACCATATCCAATACCGGTATGCCCTCAGTGATGCACACAATCAAGGGCATGCCAGCGTCAATCGCTTCCAGGATGCCGTCTGCCGCAAAGGCTGGAGGCACAAACATGAGACTGGCATTGGCTCCAGTTTCAGCCATGGCTTTCTCAATAGTATTGAACACAGGCACTCCCAGGTGCTTACTGCCCCCTTTGCCAGGTGTAACTCCGGCCACTACTTTGGTGCCATATTCTATGCAGCGTTGGGTGTGAAAGCTGCCTTCACTACCAGTGATACCTTGAACTAGGAGCCTGGTGCTATCATCAACAAGGATGCTCATTTCATTGCTCCTTTGGCCGCTTCCACTACCTTGCGAGCGCCATCATAGAAATCGTTGGCCCGAATGAAACTTATCCCTGAATCGGCCAGGATTCGTTGACCCTCTTCCAGGTTTGTCCCCGCCAGTCTGATGACTACGGGGAAGAGAGTATCCATTTGCTGATAAGCCTCGACTATTCCCCTGGCGATGACATCCACTCTGGCCATACCTCCAAATATATTCACCAGGACAGCCTTAGTCCTGGGATCAGCAACAAACATCCTGAACGAGTTTACCACCCTCTCAGTGTTATTAAGCGTACCGATGTCCAGGAAATTCGCTGCCCTACCGCCGCAATGTTGAATAAGGTCATTGACTGCCATGGCTAACCCGGCGCCATTGACCATGCAGCCGATGTTGCCATCCATTTTGACATAATTGTAAATTCCCCAGTCACGAGCCTGGATTTCCAGAGGTTCCTCCTGTTCTTTATCTTGAAGTTCCTGAATATCTTTGTGCCGATACAGGGCATTGTCGTCAAAATTGAGTTTAGCGTCGAGAGCCAGTAGTCTTCCGTCGGCAGTAACCACCAATGGGTTTATCTCAGCCAGGGAGCAATCCTTATCTACAAAGAGCTTATAAAGATTTGTCATCAACCGGGTGGCCTCGCCTATCTGTGCTCCATCGAAATTCATCCCATAAGCCAGCTTGCGACCCTGGAACGGTTGGAAGCCAATGGCTGGGTCAATATAGCTTCTGAATATCTTCTCCGGGGTGGATTGGGCCACCTCTTCGATGTCCATGCCTCCGACTTCACTGGCCATCATCACTGGCAGGTGGCTGGTTCCGTCCACGAGGATGCTGAGATAGAGTTCCCGTGCCACATTGCTAGCTTCTTCCACCAGGACCTTACTCACCGGCACTCCCTCCGCGCCGGTTTGATGAGTCACCAGTCTGGCTCCAATCAATTGGCTCGCCGCCCTCTCTGCTTCCTTTGGATTATTAACTATCTTTATACCACCTGCCTTGCCCCTTCCCCCGGCATAGACCTGGGCTTTGATTACCACCTTGTCGCCAATCTCAACAGCTATGTCTCCGGCTCCAGCCGGGGTCGAAGCCACCTTGCTTCTGGGCACAGGAATACCATATTGAGCAAAAAGCGCCTTGGCCTGGTATTCGTGAATCTTCAATTTACCTCCTTGTTCCTTGAAGCGGAGGGGGTGGGATTCGAACCCACGTTCGCCCAAACGGACGAAAACGGTTTTCAAGACCGCCACCATAAACCGCTCGGTCACCCCTCCCGATTCCAAATTTTACTTCAAAGCAACGCTTTCAGGCAATGTTGCCGACTTCGGGCTGAGTTTTCTTCCGATTCCTTGACCCACGCTGGTGGGACAGAATACCGTTGCTAGAACAATGGAGACTTGTATGGTAGACTTCATCACGGAGAAAGGGAACAAATGATAAAGGTCATCGAAGGTTATGAACTTAAGAAGGGCGCAGATATACAGCCTATGTTTCTGAAACTCAGGTCATATGCAATGACATTTCTAGGTTTCGTCAGTGTCGAGCATATCAGGAGCGTGAAAGGCAGCTCTATCGCTGCTTTGTTATACAATTGGGAAGGACTTCAGAATTGGGAGGCATGGGAGAGTTCCAAGCTTAGACAACAGATACTACGAGAGACAGAGGCACTTTTGGTATCGGAACCGAGGATAACAATATATGAGGTAGTACCCACATCAGCGTGGACATATACTGGACTCAAGTCATAGTTGGTGCAACTGGAAGTCTTTTCTAGCAAGGCTCTTATCCCCCGCGTCGTGTGTCAATTCTTAGTAGATTCAGAGCCCCACCGGATATTTTGGGTCTGCCCTTTTGAAGGTCCTTTCACACGAGGGCGTTTACAGGCTCGGGTCAAGGCAGAGTCAAGGAATGTCAGGCATCCTCCACTTTGACATCCGGGAAGACAACCTTGAAGGGAACTTCCTTTACGCGCAATGACTGATATAAAGATATGGCTTCGTTTCTCTCCAAGGGGACAATTCTATTTATTTCCCCCAGCAACATCGTTTGATACTGGGCAAAGAAATCACCTTTTGGCGTTCTGTATAGGAATGCATTGCGGCCACCTTGCTCGCAACTATAGCCGTTCCAGTATTCGTCATGGGCTACTAGCGTAGCTTTGTTCGTGCGGTATTGTTTACCTGCCACAACCCAGGTCATGTTTTCTGGTTCCATCGGTTCACCTCCGGTCATACTTCTGGCCCAGCCTATGCCAGTATTGCTGGGGCCATGTCATCATCCTCTTATTATTATACATCAACGATGCATTTTGTCGCTCTCTCTCCACTCACTCTTGCCGCTTATCTTCAAACCAAAGCTCTCAAATTGGCGTTGTTTTGGCGTCCAAAATCGTTTGAGATTGACTATTGCGAGCAGGTAATCTTGCCTCCATTGATTCGGGAATTTGACCTCTGTTCCAGTTAACTATAAAATAGATTTGGGCGAGTAAACCGGGTGACCGCCCCAATGCAATTGGGGAGGAAAGTCCGAGCTCCACTGAGCAGGGCGCTGGGTAACACCCAGGAGGGGAGACCCTACGGAAAGTGCCACAGAAACACACCGCTAACGGCCGGCTTGCCCGGCCCGAGTAAGGGTGAAATGGTGAGGTAAGAGCTCACCAGCAACTAGGAGACTGGTTGGCTGGACAAACCCCGCTTGGAGCAAGACCAAATAGAAGGGTTCAACTACTCCAGAGTCTGCGGACTCTGCGATAAGTTTAAGGTGCTCGGCCGAGACCCTTGGGTTGGTCGCTTGACCTTGATGGTAACGTCAGGGCTAGATGGATGGTCACCGCTCCGACTTGGTCGGGGCACAGAACTCGGCTTATAGGTTTGCTCGCCCAAAAATTTTAGCCGGGCCTATATGTGGCAAAGGACAGGGATGAGAGCCGAGCCTTGACCAAAGGGTTATCCAAGGAAAAAGCAAGGGTGAGGACGGCATCCGAGCGGCCGTAAACAAGTTTGTTAAACGAGAGTCCCTGGCATAGAATGGCAATACATGGACGACATATCCCCCCAACTTCGGGATTTTATTCTTTTTTGTGCCCAGAGACGGAGCCCAGAGTGGCCGGCTATCTATGATGAAATGACAAGAGTAGCCGGAGGAAGATTGTTCCAGGGATTAGGCTACAAAGACCTGAAACAACTGGGGTTATCTTTCTCCCTATCTGGCATGGAAAAAACCATCCAATTGGTGAAGGAAGTTACTTCTCCAAACCATCACTAACAGGTACTCTTCAGTGTTTCACCACGAGGAGGCGGCTATGCGGATAGCTGTGCTTGCCGATACTCATATAGACAAACTTGAACACCTCCCCAAGAAGGTAATTGATGCCCTTTCAACAGTAGACTTGATAATCCACGCCGGAGATTTCACCGATGTCCAATTGCTCAGGGAGCTTAAACGGCTAGGTGAGGTCAGAGCAGTCTATGGTAACATGGATTCAAGCGAGCTAAAGGCTGCGCTCCCGGTCAAGGAAATAGTTGAAACAAAAAACAAACGAATCGGCATAATTCATGGTTCAGGCGGTCCATGGGGAATAGAGGAGAGGATAAGAAAAATGTTCGAATCAGACCGGATTGATATCATCGTCTATGGCCATTCTCACCGATCCCAAAACAGGGTCATCACTGATATTCTCTTCTTCAATCCCGGCAAGGCCACAGATTCTTTTGGCATTCTCACTATCGACGGAGGAGCCAAAGGAGAAATAGTCAATTCTCAATGATGATCGTTTACCGCCTTATCACGATGGAGCCGTAGCCAACCACTCGAGAGAAATCGCCACTCGTGTCGCCACTGGTGGCATATTTCAGTAGACTTGCCTTTTGGGCTTTCATTTCTTTGGCAGCGACAATAGCTGCAGCCACCGGACCGTACCCGCACATAGTACAGCCAAGTCTCTCACAGCGTCTGTATAACTCTTCCTCATCAAGAGCGACTATGGCCTCTATCACGGACCTATCCTTCTCCACAGCTACAGACTGAGGTTCATAGTGCGAGAAGTCACTGCTGGCGATAACTATCGAATTATCGTCAGCCTGGGAAATAGCAGTGCCCACTGCTCGAGCTGTTTCTAGGTCTTGAGCCAGCATGGTTATGGGTACAATTCTTACCTTTTTGTAGACGTGTTGAAGCCAGGGCAATTGCACCTCAATGCTATGCTCATGTATATGAGCTGTCTGGTCTGCCTTTATCACGTCCCCTAACAGCCTTTGGGCAAGCTTCTTGTTTATTTCTACTTCACCTAACGGTGTGCTCCAACCATCTCCCGCCCACAGAGAAACAGGATAGCCATACCTGGTGTGGTTAGGACCGAGTATCACTGCGGTATCAAATATCCCATCATCGGCAAGCTCTTTATAGGCATGAGCTGCTACCGGCCCAGAGTAATAATAGCCGGCGTGGGGGACAACGATGGCCACAATCTCTCTCCGCCCTTTGTTATTCACCCGGGGTATAGTGCCAGGTCCAAGCTCATGTTTGTAGCACCATCCGATTTGTTCTTCCAGTTCTCCGGCAGTGGCAGCGTAAAACATACCGGAGACAGCAGGTTTTCTTACCTTCATGAGACACCCCCAAATGTAGTTGCCTGATTCATCAGGCTCTCCCAATAAATCGGGCAACTACGTCTTTAAACACCCTAAACAAGCCTACCCTTCAGGCTCTCTTTCCATTCTTCTTCTGGGCTCTTTCTCGACTCCCTCAGCTTCTCCCTCGGTCTTATCTTCGCTCTCCTCTCTTGCCTTGTCTGCTCCTATTCTGGCTTGGTCACGGAGCCAGCGATGTATCTCGTCCAGAGCTGGTGGAAAGATGCTGAACACCTCCACATCGCTGGGAAATTGCACCGAGTGCTCCTCTCTGATGAACAGAAGCCCAGCTTCATCGTTCTTCAGCGTCTCACCTATCCTTTTGGCCATAGACTCATTTCTTCTCCTCGCCGCCTCAACATAGAGTTCAGAGACTCTACTTGCCACCTTATCGCTCATAAAGCCCAGCATAAGGCATCTCTGCCAGTCCGTGACCTCTTCCAATAATTCCCTCTCTTCAATTGCTTCCAAGACAGCGCCGTTATCGCACTGAGTTCTGGCAATGTGATAACTGCTTGGATTCAGCCTCTCCACCGCTTTCATGCCATCCTCACCAGATTGAAAGATTGATTCGTGGTAAACCCGGATTACCTTCCCAATCTTCGCCGTTAAATTGGCTAGGTGCTCTGCCACCTGGTGCCAATAACGATTACATCTTTCTCTATATTCATCGGGCGTGTCCTCCCCGGAATACATAAGCGGGACAAGGTAAAGCTTCTTTCCTTGTTTGAACCGTTCTGCTTCCAACCTCTCTATTTTGCCTAGTTGCTCTGGCATGGCTATCCACCTCTCATAGAAGAAATATGCCAAGCCCTGCGGCGCTTCGTACTGGCATGGGCTTAGGTGGAGAACAGTAAAGCTAACCGTCTCCCGGTGCTATCCATCAGCCGCCGCTTCCTTTCCCCAGCTCTGCATTATGTTCTTGATTTGCTCGGCAAGTCTGGGGGCTTCCTTGAGACGCTGAGTAAATACAGGGCAGCTTTGAAGAATCATCTCCTGACTCATAGAGGCCACGTTTTCCATGATCTGGTCCAGTTCACCTTTGGCTTGTTCAGGTAGGTTTGTCCCTTGCATCGCTATTCTGAACTGTGAAATATCTTCAATGTTAACTTGAACCGGAGTAAGACAGTTTTTGTACCAAGTACATTCTTTGCATCTGACAAGCGCAGTCACTTTATCTAAAATATCACCCATTTTCTGGTCCTCCTGGTTAATGCAATTCTAGCACTTTCGCTCGGCACAGACCTAATCAAATTCCGGTAACATCAGGCAAAGCACTCAGCATGGCAGAATGCCGTAGAGAAGGAGATCGCGGCTTGCCGTTGACCTCACCCTTGTTGTACTAATTAATTCCTTGTGCTATGATGAATAAGCGCCAGTGACAGCAGGTACCCTAGGGTTTAAATAGTCTGCCTGCCCAGGTTGAAGTTGACCCTGTGTTCACTGGCACAGGGATTTTTATTTTAGACTTCCTCTCTCATGGTGAGAGGGGTCAAAAAGAGGCCAACTATGTTAAAAGAGAAGAAAGTACAAATAGTAGGCAATCTAGTCGATGATCTCTCGCGGAGCACAATTATTATCGCCACCAATTATCAAGGCTTGCTTGCTAAACAGATGGCTGATTTGCGTAACGCCCTGGCAAAAGCAGGTATCGGGTATCACGTCGTCAAAAATACTCTGGTGTACCGTGCCGCTGACCAGGCAAGTAAGCCACACCTCAAGGACATAGTCGAGGGTCCCATGGCGCTGGCTTTCGGCTACGATGATGCAGTCAATACGGCCAAAGCCTTCAACCAGTACATCAAATCTACGGGATTGTCTTTGCAGATCAAGGGGGGATTGTTGGGGGACCGGATTTTGCTCCCAGAGGAACTGACAAGCCTGGCTAATTTGCCACCTAGAGAAGTCCTCATCTCCAGGCTGCTTGGGCAACTTCAAGCCCCGGTAGCAACTTTACATAACATTCTCAGTTATCCATTGCGGGGACTTTTGACCGTATTGCAGAACAGGGCTCAAACTACTAGCAAATAACAAAGGAGGAAATCATGTCACCAGAAGAAGTAGGGAAAGAAGCCAAAGAAGGGGAGGTAAAGAAAACCCCAAGGGCAAAGAAGGAAGTCAAGGAAGAAGAGGTGAAGGAAGCTCCGACAGCAAAGAAAGAGACCAAGGTTTTGACCAAGGAGGACATTGTTGCTGCCGTCAAGAGTATGACAGTGCTGGATCTAGCTGATTTGATCAGGACACTGGAGAATGAATTTGGGGTTAGCGCTGCTCCGGTAGCAGTAGCGGCAGCGGCCGCCGCTCCTGATAAGCCAGCCGAAGCGCCTGCGGCAGAGGAAAAGACAGAATTCACCGTCACCTTGAAGAGCTTTGGTGAGAAGAAAATCGAGGTCATCAAGGCAGTCCGTGAGGTAACTACTCTAGGATTGAAGCAAGCTAAGGATCTGGTAGAAGCTGCTCCGCAGGTGGTAAAAGAAGGCGTCCCCAAGGAAGAGGCCGACACAATAAAGCAGAAACTGGAAGCCGCTGGAGCGACTGTAGAGATTAAGTAGAGACACCTAGGTATCTTCGAATTCTTGAGGGGAGGTGAGGTAACATGTCCTACCAAATCTTCTTAGGCATGGGAGGTTTTTTCGCCCTCCTGGGTATTATTTTTATTCTCGGCAACAGAAGGGAAAAGAGAAGATACTACAATAATATCCTGCTAACCCGAAGAGATATTAAGGAGACTATAACCCATGAACACGAGCGTTTCTGGCTACTTGCCTGGAAAATAGGAGGCTGGATTTCGCTTATCGTCGGCATCGTGCTGCTCACTATTGGCGGGATTCTGTGGTATATTGCGCCTTAAGCTTCTCATGCACATTGAAGGGGAACGAAGGAACTCTCTACAAAGCGATTCCTTTGTCGCGCTTGAATACCTCACAAAACTAGACTAATCGGTATTAGTCGTCAACAACGAGTCAAGATCCTGCTGAAAGTATTCTTGTGAAGGAAGGGATTGCTTTACACATCAGGTTTAGTGTCGGTCGAAAGTATTAATTATTGAGAGAAGGGACTATTGCCATATGTAGCACTTGTGCCTGTGTCCTACCCACTTATCCAACCCGAACTTCTTGATCGTCCTCAAGTTCTGTCGGGGCGAATCGCCGTAAATTGCTCTAAAGCTCTCAAACTTCCCACACTTCTCAAATTCATCGCATTGCCAGCAGCCGTCAAAGCCTTTCTCTCCACAGCATGCTAGAACATCACAGGGGGGTGGGGCACATCCTCCGCCTATTCGACAAGGACTGCTACATTGCAGAGCAACTATTGCTTCGAGAACCCTACAACATTCTCCATAATGGTCAAACTTCTTGACAGCGTCGAGTTGATCTAGAGAGTTGCTCTTGATAGCCGCGTATTTGTCGAATTCCGTGGCGTGGAGCTCACACAGTAATTCCCTTGCCAAATCCGAGGCTTTGCTGCGATAGCGAATGCAATCCCCACAATACAGCCCACAGTATCCGATTAGTTCAATTTCTTCACTCATTCAAGGTGAACCTCCTATTTTGAGTTGACGCGTTCTACTTTTGGCTTGACGTGTATGCCGAACAGTCTTAGGTTCAGATTATTTCCTTGTGCCGGTACTGTAGAGCTTCGGCCATATGGTGAGTTTTGATGACGTCGCTATGCTCCAGGTCAGCGATGGTGCGGGAAAGCTTGAGGATGCGATGGAAGGCACGGCCGGTTAGATGAAGTTGCTTCATGGCAGCGCGAAGCAGGCTTTGAGCCGCTGGTTCTGCTGTGCAAAACTCCTTCACCTCCTTGGGCGTCATATCAGCATTGCACTTCAGTTTCGTCCCTTGAAAACGTTTAAGCTGTATTCCATGCGCTGCCTTGACCCTGGTTCTGACTTTATCCGAGCTTTCGCCGGGCTTATCCTCAGTGAGTTTTTCGTAATCAATATGGGGAACATCAACAAAGATATCAATACGGTCCAGCAGCGGTCCGCTTATCCTCTTATGATAGCGGGAGATTTCTCCTGACGAGCATTTACATTCCTTAAACGGGTCGCCATAATACCCACAGGGGCACGGGTTCATGGCGGCAACCAGCATAAAGCTGGCCGGGAAGGTAACACTGCCATGAGCACGGCTGACGGTAATTGTTCTGTCCTCTATGGGTTGGCGCAGCGATTCCAGCGTGATGTGCCCAAACTCAGGAAATTCATCCAGGAAAAGCACCCCATGATGTGCCAAGCTTATTTCCCCGGGCCTCGGCCACTGCCCTCCTCCCACCAAGCCAGCGTGAGAAATAGTGTAGTGAGGCGACCGGAAAGGACGCTCCACCATAACAGGCGTGTCTTGAGGCAGCAATCCACAAACGCTATAAATCTTGGTCACCTCAATAGCTTCCTCCATAGTCAACAGGGGAAGTATTGAGGACAGAGAGCGGGCTAGCATAGTCTTGCCACTCCCCGGCGGGCCACACATGAGGATATTGTGTCTGCCTGCCGCTGC
>JALHUO010000030.1 GCA_022866545.1 Dehalococcoidia bacterium
GATGGCGGACATTATCGGCGGCATCTTACCGCAGCTTAAGGTAGTACCAGAAGTCAAATTGACGATCATACCGTCCGTCACATTCATCTCCAGTTCATCGCCATCGCCGATTCTGTCGGTGTCGCAAAGCAGGACAGGCACGCCCTGGTTTATGGCGTTCCGGAAAAAGATGCGCGCTGCCGATTTGGCTAGTATAGTGCCGACCCCCGACATCTTGATCACCACCGGTGCATGTTCCCGACTGGAACCCAGACCGAAATTTTTGCCCGCCACCAAAATTGCCTTGCCTTCACCTCCCGCTGACAAAGCTCTTACCTTTGAGGCAAATTCAGGCGCAGCGTCCTCCAGGACGTGCTTGGCCAACTCAGGCAAGTTGCTCCTGAGATGGGCAAGCCTGCCGGGGATGATATCATCAGTAGAGATATTGTCACCCAGCTTAATGGCTTTACCTTTGACCACCAAATCCGGCATCTTCACCCTCGCTGGAAATCAAAAGTCAAAGATAAAAAAGCAAAATGACAAACCAAAGTGTAAAAGGATTTCATTTTTGATTTTTGCTCTGCGTTTTTGCCTTTTGCATTTTTATTTCTTATATGAGTTCACGGGGATCAATAATCTCGCCTCTTATGGCTGAGGCGGCGGCAGTGGCGGGGCTAGCCAAGTATATCATAGCTTCAGGGTTACCCATCCTTCCCTTGAAATTACGATTGGCGGTAGAAAGGCAAACCTCGCCGTTTCCCAGCACCCCCTGATGAAGACCGAGACAAGCCGTGCAGCCCGGCGGTAGAATAATCGCTCCAGCTTCAATTAAGCTCTGGATATAGCCTTTTCCAATAGCCTGAATAAGCACCTGCCTCGAAGCTGGCGCTATAAGCAACCTGGTACCGGCATGCCTCTTCTTGCCCCTAAGAATCTCAGCAGCCACAGCCAAATCCTCCAGACGTCCGTTAGTGCAGGTGCCAATAAATGCCTGCTGGATTTTGACTCCTTTTACTTGAGCCACAGGGCGGACGTTATCCACAGCGTGAGGAAGGGAGACCATTGACTCAAGCTGGCTGAGATTCACCGGCATGGCTTGTTCGTAATTTGCCCCTGTATCTGCAGATAATGGCTTGTATTTGTCGCCCCTGCCATGCTCTCTATGGAAGCCCCGGCTGATTCTATCGCTGGGAAACAAGCCCACCTTGGCTCCAGCCTCCACAGCCATATTGGCGATGGTGA
Organism: Dehalococcoidia bacterium; assembly: GCA_022866545.1. Classification (GTDB taxonomy): domain Bacteria; phylum Chloroflexota; class Dehalococcoidia; order GIF9; family AB-539-J10; genus RBG-13-51-36. The sequence continues at coordinate 1,222 of JALHUO010000030.1, forward strand.
GACGGTGCGACATGGTCATCCGAGCCAGGGCTTCGCCGCCAAATTCCAAAGCCCTGTAATTAGCACCATCAGCCCCAATCTGACCGATGAGATACAGAACCAAGTCCTTGGCATAGACTCCCCGGGGGAAGACGCCATTAAGCTCAATGAGAAAACTCTCCGGCACCCGAAACCAGGTTTTGCCCAGAGCCAAGGCTACGGCAATATCGCTGGAACCCATGCCAGTGGCAAAAGCTCCCAAAGCACCGGCAGTAACAGTATGAGAGTCCGCACCCACGACGACGTCCCCGGGATTCGCGAAGTTCTCCGCCACCAATTGATGACATATGCCTTCTCCGACATCGTAGATGCGACAACCTGTCTCCCCGGCGAAGCCGCGCAGAAGGATATGGTCATTAGAAAGCTGCTGAGCGGGACTGGGAGCGGCATGGTCCAGGAATATTATTGCCTGTTGCGGCTTGGCTAGAACTTTGAAACCGATTTCCTTGAACTGTCTTACGGTAAGGGGGCCGGTGGTATCCTGGACAAAAGCCAGGTCCACATCAGCAATCACGACGTCCCCGGCTCTCGCTTCGCCATGCGATTTGAGGCTCAAAATTTTCTCGGCTAATGTCTTGGCCATATATAGTAAATCCTAATGCCTAAGCTCTAAACAAATCCTAAGCCCAAGTGTCAAAACCCCTTTGCCCCGCTTTGTTTCACTGTTTTGAATTACCCCGGAAAGTCTCACGGCTTCTCGGGGCCCGATCAGAATTGCTCTATATTAACTGGGTTCCCAAGAAAATCGCAAGGTTTTCCTGGGTGGTTTAGCCGTTTCCTTCTGCTATAATCAATAACATGCCCGAATACAAACCAGGCAATTTGGGCTCCACACCATGCGGCAAGAGCGTCTTTTGCTGGGGCAAGCGAACTTATGTCATGGGCGTGATAAACGTTTCCCCGGATTCTTTCTCCGGCGATGGAATAACCGATGCTGAAGAAGCTGTAGCGAGGGTAAAGCAGCTAGCCTCTGAAGGAGCAGACATAATTGACATCGGCGGAGAATCCACTCGGCCTGGCTCAGCCCCGGTTTCCATTGACGAAGAACTACGGCGGGTAGTCCCTGTTGTGGAAAAGCTGGCTAAGGAAGTATCGGTACCCTTAAGTGTGGACACATATAAACTGGAGGTAGCCCGCCAGGCATTAAATGCCGGAGCCAATATGATAAATGACATCTGGGGCCTGCAGAAGGAAGCCGAGCTAGCCGAGTTAGCGGCTCAAAAAGGTGTCCCGATTGTTCTGATGAGCAATCAGCGTGACTCTCCATGCCAGGATATTATGCCTGCGGTTATTTCCGATTTGAAAAGGGCCATCAAGCAAGTGTTAGTCGCAGGAGTGCCCTGGGAGAATATCATCATAGACCCGGGCATAGGTTTCGGCAAGACACAGGAGCAGAATCTGGAGGTCCTGCAACGCCTGGAGGAACTCAGAATACTGGGCAGGCCCATCCTTCTGGGTAGCTCACGCAAGTCCTTCATAGGCTGGGTGCTCGATTTGACTCCTGAGCAAAGGTCGAATAAGGTGGCATTCATCCCCCCTGGCGACCAGCGGCTGGAAGGAACGGCGGCCACCATAGCCATCGGCATCGCCAGGGGCGCTGATATTGTCCGGGTACATGATGTCAAGGAGATGGCACGTGTTTGTAAGATGAGCGATGCCATTGTCAGAGGCGTGTAAGCGAATTGGCTGTTTCCTATCTTTGTCTGGGTTCAAACCTGGGAGAGCGGGAAGAGAACCTTTGCCAGGCTCTGACATTGCTTTCTGCGAAAGCAAATCTTGAGAAAGTCTCATCCGTTTACGAAACCGAGCCAGTAGGCTATAAGGAGCAGCCATTGTTTCTCAACCTTGTCTGCCGCATCACCACCGATTTGTCTCCTGATGAGCTTCTCCATCTCGCTAAAGACGTCGAAACCGGCATGGGCAGAGTTCCCAGCTTTACCAATGCACCCCGTATCATAGATATAGATATTCTTTTCTATGAAGATAGGGTTATGAACACTCAGAATTTGACTATCCCACACGCCCGCCTGCAAGACCGGGCTTTTGTCCTTATACCATTAGCGGAAATCGCCCCGGACTTAGTTCATCCCAAACTGGGCAAGAGCGTTGCTCAATTGGCCAAGGATGTTAAAGGGCAAAAGGGGGTGCGAAAATGGTATTATATGAAATGACATAAATATCTGCGGATGGCAAAGAATACCAAAAACAGGAGGCTAGCAATGGGAACTAAGGGAAGAAAGAATGTTAAAAAGCCCAAGCAGGACAAAGAAAAGAAGAAATAGTAAGGGATAGGGTAAGTATCAATTTCTAAACTCTAAACAATATCAAACGCCCAAAATCCAAGAAACCTAAACGGTTTAGAACTTGAATTCTAGATATTGTTCAGGGCGCGATATACACAAGAGGCATTAATGTATCAGCTATTTGTAGAAGAGCATTTTGATGCTGCCCATTATCTCCCAGACTATCATGGTAAGTGCGAAAAGCTACATGGTCACCGCTTCAAGGTAGTAGCTCGTTTTGAAGCAGCCAAGCTCGATGAGACTGGCCTGGCTTACGATTTCGCAAAGTTAAAGGAGCACCTCAGAGAAATCCTGGCTCGATTCGACCATACCTGCCTGAATGATGTGTCCCCTCTTGATAAGATTGGACCCTCCAGCGAGAATATTGCTGCCACTATATACGATGTGCTCCACACACGCTTTGCCAAGTCTCCGGCGAAGTTGGTGAGTGTAGAAGTCTGGGAATCACCCACGGCAGGCGTCGCGTATACTCCCTGACAAACCCCATCCATATCTGGACGGATTTAGCCAGGGCTCCTGGAAAAAGGCATGACTTCCACGAAATGGTTTTGATTCAGGCTTGCTGTTCCGGCGGCAACAAATTGGGAATCGTATCCACAATAGGGTAGGAATAGTTGCACTTAGAACAATAGAGAGAACCCGTGACTATTTCTTCCCCTTTTTCCCCATCCACCCTGAGCTCCAAATCCCCTTTACATACGGGACAGGCCAAGATTTGCATAAGTTCTCTTTTCATCTCAGATTCCCAATTATACCATATAAACGGTGAAACTATGAAAGGAAAGTGCTACAATGTTCGACAGGAGAAGGAAATGGCAATACAGATCAAAAAGACCTATCGGGGCTTAAGTCCTGGAATGCTCTGCGATGAGGTACGAGGCCTGTTGCAGAAACACGGGATCATAGTTGTGGAGACTGAGTCGCAAACATATGCTCTGCCCAGTGGTGACACTCAGTCGCGTACCACACTAGCACTGAAAACGCCGGCTGAGCAAGAGAGAAACCAGAAGGAGTTCGGCAGCGTACATATTCTGGGCTCGCCCCAAGGCGAAACAAAAATGCTCCTTGATATGGATGAGACCCTTTTCCCCCAAGAGAAACTCTCCGCTTTTCAAAATGACCTCGATTTTGTCCTCGGCTCATACGAGATTAAGTGGTAAACGAGCACATTACAAATCAGGACCAGCTGGCCAGGAAGACCAAGCAGGAACGAAGGGAAAGACGGCGAGCCAAGGAAAAGGCCAGGATTCCCCAGCATGGCAAGAGCCTGGCCAAGGTATATAAAGACGCTGTATCCAAGAGAGCCAAGACCGAGAAACCTCACAAGCAGTCAAGCTAAGGTCCGGTTGTCATGATAAAGAAATTCCTTCTCCGAGGTCCAATCATATTCTTGATTTGCCTGGCGATTGGCTTCGCCATAGTCTATGGCGGCGGGTGGCTGCTCCGGCAATTTGGATGCTCCGGGCCTTGACTGCTGAACCCACCCTGAAATGGCCAAACTGCCGTCCTTTTCAGGTAGTTCGGCGTTTCGAACAGGTTGCTGCGCACTGTTCACATTCGTAGTCGCACGGCTCAACATGAATGATTACGCTGGCCTCGCGGAGGACGCTCTGTATTTCGACCTCAACCTGGTCGCATATTTGATGAGCCTGCTCCAAACTAATGTCCCCGGCAATTACCAGATGAAGGTCTATATAGCTCTGACTTCCGGCTCGACGTGTCCGTAACGCGTGGTAGCCGGACACCTGGCGGCTGTGTTTCTTTAAACAGTCTTCGATAACTACCTCTTGTGAAGGAGGCAGTTTTTCATCAAGCAGTCCGGATATCGGCTTACGGATAGTATCCAAAGCCACCTTGAGGATGTAAACAGCAACTGCGATAGCGAGTATAGGGTCAATGATATTGAGCCCGGTGAATCGTAGTATTGCCAGTCCCGCCAGTACTGCTGAGGTGGAGTAGACATCGGTGGCAATATTGCGGGCGTTAGCCTCCAACGCGATTGAGCCGGTGCGCCGGGCAACCTTCCATAGATGGCGAGATAGGAAGATGCTCACCACTACGGAAACCGCCATCACAGCTATCCCAGCTTCGGGTTGTTCAACGATATAGTGTTTTGTTATTATCCGGTCTATTGCCGAATAGATTATCAGTCCGCCGGCGATAAAGATGAGAATCGCCTGTCCAACGCCGGCGATGTCCTCTGCCTTACCATGACCGTACTGATGCTCGGCGTCAGCTGGCTTAGCTGCAAAGCGAATCGCCGAGAAGGTGATTATTCCAGCAAACAAATCCAATAAGCTGTCGGCTGCCTGGGCCAGTATGCTAATACTGTGGGTCAGCAAGCCAACTACCACTTTAAATGCTATTAAACCGACGACTGCACCGATCAGTAGCTTTGTAGCCCCTGCCTTTGTTGAAAACATTTTTGCGCTCTCCTATGTTCCCTGTATGAAACTACAGGGAATCAGAAGTTTACAGCGATATCTACGGTAAAGCAACTATTGACTAGTGAGCCGTCTGTCAACCATGACTAGAACAGTTCTCAGTAAATGAGTTAAACTGGCTGATTATGGATGACCAAGCGGGCAATAGCGCCAGCAAAGGAGTGGTACTTCTTGTTGCCACGATGGCGTCGTTTATTTTTCCTTTTATGGCCTCCTCTGTGAATATTGCTCTCCCTTCACTCGGGAAAGAGCTATCAATGGATGCAGTAACGTTAGGCTGGATTGCTACCGCCTACCTCCTGTCTTCGGCAGCTCTTCTGGTTCCCTTCGGCAGAATAGCAGATATATACGGCAGGAAGAAGATTTTCATCTGTGGCATAGTTATTTTCACGCTCTCGTCCCTTTTTGCGGGGATGGCAAGCTCCACCACCATGCTCATCTCCTTTCGTGTTTTACAGGGGATCGGCGGAGCTATGCTTGCCGGGACGGCAGTAGCATTACTTACCACGGTATATCCGGCCAATAAAAGGGGAAGGGTCCTGGGAATAAATGTCGCGGCAACATATATCGGCCTTTCCATAGGCCCAGTTTTGGGTGGGGTTCTGACACAGCACCTCGGCTGGAGGAGCATCTTTTTCCTGAGCGCACTCCTGGGATTGGCAGTTATCGGCGTCGTTTTATGGAAGCTAAAAGGCGAGTGGACCGGGGCAAAGGGCGAGAGATTTGATTTTGCCGGCTCTATAATCTATAGCCTCGGGCTTGTAGCGCTGGTATACGGTTTTACTCTCCTGCCAGCGATGTCAGGAGTGTGGTTGATTGTGGGAGGCATCATAGGGCTTTCAGCATTCACCAGGTGGGAGATGAGAACAAGAAGCCCGGTCCTGGATATAAGCCTGTTTAGAAATAGCAGAGCTTTTACCTTTTCCAACCTGGCAGCGTTGATTAACTATAGTGCCACGTACGCTGTATCTTTTCTCATAAGTCTTTATTTGCAGTATCTGAAGGGGTTCAACCCTGAGACTGCCGGCCTGATTCTGGTCGCCATGCCCGCCATGCAGGCTATTTTTTCACCGCTTGCCGGTCGGCTCTCAGATAGGATTGAACCAAGGCTTATTGCCTCAGCTGGGATGGCGTTGACCACTGTCGGGCTCATCATCTTCATTTTTCTAAATGAAGAAACCCCTTTGGCGTTCATTATAGGCAACTTGATTCTGATGGGTTTGGGCTTTGCTCTCTTTTCGTCTCCTAATACCAATGCGGTTATGAGTTCTGCGCCAAAGATGGCTTACGGAGTAGCCTCGGCAACGCTGGCAACGATGAGGCAGATGGGCATGGTCCTCAGCATGGGAGTCGCCATGTTGATGTTTGCCTTCTACATCGGCAGAGTTCAGATTACACCCGAATACTACCCTCTTTTCCAAGCAAGCATGAGGGCGTCGTTCATAGTTTTCGCTATTCTCTGCTTCGGCGGCATGTTTGCCTCACTCGCCCGAGGGAAGGTGCGGTAGTCCCTCATGTCGTTGCGAGCCCCGACTTGTCGGGGCGTGGCAATCTCGTCGCCTGAATTCCAAATCCCAAAATCCAATCTATAAACAAATCCATGCAAAATGTGCAAATAAAAATGCAAAATGACAGAGCAAAGGTTAAGAGATTTGCATTTTGGTAGGTCATTTCGATTTTTGACCTTTGATTTTTGAATTCTGTTTAGGATTTGCTGCTTGCGATTTAGGATTTTTTGCTCTATCGGCCCATGCAGTGACTCTTCACCACTTTGCCCTATGTTTCCTGAGTAACTTGTTGACTAGGGCTCTGCTTTCTCACCCACAACAACTAGCTCTCTTCTCTGTATTGGCTTGCGCCGTCTTTTCCAGCCAAGCATCTCAAGAAGGTCACCGACAGCTTTGTCCTGCAGCATTTCATCGCGGAGGCACAAATCGGGATTGATTCGATATCTCAGTCGTCTACCTTCTCTTATCTTGGTGACGTAGCCGTCAGTCTCAAGGTCAGTGATTATCCTGTGTATCGCCTTCTCAGTAATGCCTATCGTCAGAGAAACCTCTCTGATAGTAATCCGTGGTTGCTGAGCTATCTGGCAAAGCACCAGAGCATAATTTGTGACAAACTTCCATCCCGGCATAGTCACACATCCTTCTAAAAATCAGGCCCCGTCACTCCCCAAAAATTTCTTTTACAAAATTTTTTTGCCAAGGCTAGAACCTCTTGACAACTCCAATAAAGACTGTACAATTAAGTCAAGAAATACATTTCATATAGTTGAAAACATGTAGATTATAACATGGCAAGGAATTCAGGTCAAATAGTTCCTGAATATCATGGAGATTAGCTAGGTATAGATTATTTGTAACGGAGGGAAAAGCAACAAAAGTGAAAATGGCATCGGTAAAACTTAAACGTCAGTCCGTGTTCGAATCAGAGAAAAGCTGTCTAGAAAGTTGTAACAACAACGACTCTGAAGAGGACCCCCCAGGTAAGCGCAGCATCTCTGATGATTTGGATGATGAACCTCCAAGTAGAATAGCCACGACTAGATACAGATTCTTTCGAGATATTCCAGACAGCCTCTGGAATGACTGGAAGTGGCAGTTCCGAAACAGAATTACCCGCGTCGAACAACTAGCTCAATTCATTCCTTTATCCACTGAAGAACAAGCGCAACTCAGATTAGTAGCCATGCGCTATCCTCTATCTGTGACTCCCTATTATCTATCGTTGATCAACCCTGACGACCCCGATGACCCCATAAGAAAGCAGGCGATACCTTCTCCTATGGAAATGACCATGGGGTCGATGGGTCTAGAGGACCCACTGGATGAGAAGAAAGACACAGTAGTTCCTGGGCTGGTACACCGCTACCCCGACCGTGTGCTGCTAGTGCTTACTGACATCTGCCCCATGTTCTGCCGACACTGCACCCGTAAGAGAGAATGGCGAAATGGCGGTTGGGTGCGATCCCCTGCTGAAGTCGAAGCCATGCTGGACCATATAAGCCGGCACAAGGCTGTCAGAGATGTCATTATCTCGGGTGGTGATCCCCTGACTCTTTCCACCGGCCACCTTGAGAGCATCATTAGCCGACTAAGGAAGATAAAGCACGTCGAAATTATCCGTATCGGCACCAGGTTCCCGGTGGTGCTGCCCCAGCGCATAGATAACGAATTGTGCAGTACACTGGCTAAGCACGGTCCTATATGGCTTAATACGCATTTCAACCATGCCCGGGAGATAACTCCAGAAGCTGCCGAGGCATGTGACCGTCTGCTGCGGAGTGGTGTTCCTGTAAACAATCAGTCTGTCCTGCTGCGTGGCGTTAACGACAGCGTTGAAGCTCAAACGACACTATGCCATGCACTCCTCAGAATTAAGGTGCGCCCCTATTATCTATTCCAATGTGACGAGGTACAGGGCACTGAGCACCTGCGCACGCCTGTGGAGGCGGGCATAAAGATAATCGAAGGAATGCGTGGGCACACATCAGGGCTGGCTATTCCAACCTTTGTGATAGACCTGCCCCAGAGCGGTGGCAAGGTCCCTCTCCAGCCGAACTACGTCCTGGCGCAGACTGAAGGCGAATTGGTGCTGCGGAACTACGAGGAGCGCGTTTTCCATTATCGAAACCCTGCGAAACTAGCACGCACTGAATCACCTGCTGAGGTACTATGTCCAGCCGGTAGCGCCACCGCGAACGTGCCTCAAGAAGCGGCTGCCACTTTGGGTTAGAAGGAGTTCCAAATGCGGATAGGCTTGTCATATGACCTGAAGGAGACAATCGCGCCACAGCAAACTGACTGCGATGACATGTGTGAAGAGTATGACTCTTCAGAAACCGTAGAGCTGATAGCTACGTCTCTTGAAGCTCAGGGGCACACAGTAACCATGCTTGGCGGTGGTAGGGACTTCTTGAGCAAGATCCTTCACAATAAGGTGGAGTTCGTCTTTAACATCGCCGAAGGGCGAGGCACCTACCGCAGTCGGGAAGCTCAGGTGCCTTCGATCCTCGAGATGCTGAATATACCCTATTCCGGTTCCGATCCACAATGTCTGACCATATGCCTGGACAAACCTCTGACCAAAAAACTGGTCGCATCAGAAGGAGTGAGTACCCCGACCTGGCGCGTAATCAATGATAGACAGGAGCTACGTGAGATAGACTGTTGCCATTTCCCTTTCCCGGCTATCGTCAAGCCAGCATACGAAGGCTCAAGCAAGGGAATCCGCCTCACTTCACTTGTTGAAGATGCCAAACAGGCGAACGAGGCAATAGAGCGCTCATTGGATAAATATCACCAACCAGCAATGATGGAAAAGGTTATCCTGGGTGATGAGGTCACCGTGGGAATCACAGGCAACTCACCACCCAAGGTCCTGGGCGTGATGCGCATACTTCCGAAACAAAGGAACGATTATTTCCTCTATACTCTTGAGGTAAAACGCAATTACCTGGAGTTGGTTGATTATGAGTGCCCGGCCTGTCTTGAGGAAAAGGTACTGCAACGTATACAAGCTTCCAGCCTCAAGACATTTCAGGCTCTGGGGTGCCGTGACTTTGCCCGGTTGGACTTCCGGATCAGTGCAGGAGGAGTGCCGTATTTTCTGGAAATAAACCCTCTGCCCGGACTGGGTACCCACAGCGACCTGGTCATTATGGCCAAGAAATTGGGATGGACTCATAGACAACTAATAAGCGCCGTGCTTAATGCTGCTCTA
>JALHUO010000031.1 GCA_022866545.1 Dehalococcoidia bacterium
AAGATCGGCGCCGGGCTGCTGCGTGCACCGCTGGATTGTTTCAAGAAGGCGCTGATTGCCTTCGGTAAAAAATATAGTGCAAATTAAGGAGATATCTGTGGCCTCTGGGTTCGTCATTCGCAAGAACCAGTATTATGACTCCGTCTTTCTGATGAAGATCAGCAAGCGCATCTCAGACGCCAAGGGCGTTCAACAGAATGCAGTGCTGATGGGAAGTGATACGAATAAGGGACTTCTGTCCAATATTGGCATCCGAGACACACAAATAGACGCTGCACAGCCCAATGATCTGATCGTAGCTGTGATTGCTGACACGCCGCAGATTGTCAATGACGTGTTGAACAAACTGGATGAATATTTGCTGGGCGGTGTGCAAAGCGTATCTGCGTCCAACTTACATTCGTTTGAAGATGGCCTGGCTCAAAAACCAGACGCCAACCTGGTGGTGATTTCCGTCCCCGGTGAATATGCAGCGCGCGAGGCCCATAAAGCCCTTGAATCTGGCCTGAACGTTTTTTTGTTCAGTGACAACGTATCCATTGATGACGAACTGGATTTAAAGCGGTTTGCAGTGGAGAAGAACTTGCTCGTCATGGGTCCCGATTGCGGCACCAGTCTGATCGGCGGAGTAGGCATCGGCTTTGCCAATGTTGTCCGCAAAGGTTCAATTGGAGTGATTGGTGCCTCTGGCACCGGGTTACAGGAATTTACCAGTCAGGCGCATAATGCCGGATTCGGCATTTCCCACGCCATTGGCACGGGCAGCCACGACCTTTCCGATAAAATCGGCGGGCTGACCACCCTGGCGGCTCTGGATGTGCTCGAAGCCGACCCCCAGACAAAAGTAATCACTCTGATTTCCAAGCTGCCAGGGGCCAAAACGCTGGCGAAACTCAGCGAGCGCTTGAAAACCTGCAAACAGCCGGTTGTTGGCTGTTTTCTGGGCATACAAGGTGAGATAGAAGCAGGCACATCCTTCCAGCGTGCTCGTCTGATTGATGATGCCGTTCGACTGTCCATCACACAGATCGCTGATAAGCCAGTTTTTTGGCAAGACCAGTTCACCCCGCAAGAATTGGAGTGGATGAGCCCGGAGATAGGCTCCTGGTCATCGCAGCAGAAATACATCCGCGGGCTGTTTGCCGGTGGTACGTTCTGCTACCAGTCCCAGCAAATTTTCCGGGATGCCGACATCCCGGCCTACTCGAATGCGCCGCTTGATGTGAAATATAGGCTGGCCGACCCCGACCACAGCATTGAGCACACTGTCGTTGACATGGGCGACGACCATTACACTTTGGGCAAGCCACACCCGATGATTGACGGCAGCATGCGCAAACAGCGCATTCTGGCTGAAGGTCGCGACCCGCAGGTTGCTATTCTGCTGCTCGATTTCATCCTGGGCTACAACGCCTCTATGGACCCTGTCGGCGAACTGCTGGAGGGCGTTATCGAAGCGAAACAAGCGGCAAGGAAGCGAGGCGGCGCGCTGACCGTGGTCGCATCCATTTGCGGAACTGACGACGATCCGCAAGACCTGAGTCTGCAAACCAGGATGCTCCAGGAAGGAGGCGTGATCGTGTTCCATAGCAACGCTAAAGCGGCACATTTCTGTTGCGCCCTTATCAAGCGTCGATTAGGAGGATGCCATGCAGACCAAAGTTGACGAACTATTACATAAGCCACTCGTTGTCATCAACCTGGGACTGAAAAGATTTGCCGAAAGCCTTGAAGAACAGAAGGTCGAGGTTGTTCAGGTAGATTGGGTTCCGCCAGCTGGTGGAGATAAAGCCATGGCAGAGTTGCTAGACCAATTGCTTTAGAGCAAGACGAGGAGAACAATCATGATTGGTGAAACGAAACGCAGACTGGTTGTGGTCACCGTTGGCGGGAATGCCCTGGTTGGCGAAAAGGGCAAGGAGAGTTGCCGATGACTGAAGGAGGTTTGAGAACATATGTAGTTGCCCTTGGGGGCAACGCAATTCTCAGGGCTGGTCAAAAGGGCACCGTAGAAGAGCAGCTCCATAATCTGAACCAGACTGGCAGGCAATTGCTCGAGTTATTGGGAGGTCGTAACCGCGTTGTTATCACACATGGAAACGGACCACAGGTGGGAAATCTTCTTCTTGCTTTGGAGGCGGCGAAGGAGGTCCCGTCAATGCCGCTTGATATGTGTGGCGCCGCAACACAGGGGTTTATGGG
>JALHUO010000032.1 GCA_022866545.1 Dehalococcoidia bacterium
AAGAGCGGGGCCATCGTTATCGGTGCCAGAGAGTTTCTGATTGCCTATAACGTTTACTTAAGCACAACTGATAAGGAGCTTGCTCACAGGATAGCCGGGGTTATTCGTGAGTCGGGCTGCCTGGCGACCGCAGATGACGGCCGGAAAATCAGGATACCCGGGATGTTCAGGTCAGTTAAGGCAGTCGGTATTTCACCCGGAGAGCCGGGAGTGGCCGAGGTCTCAGTCAACCTGACCAACTACGGGGTTGCTCCCATGCACCTGGTCTTTGAGAAGATAAAACAGCTCGGTCAGCTGGCAGCCGCGAGCGTTCTCTACAGCGAGATCGTCGGGTTGATTCCCAGGGAGGCAATCCTCGACGCAGGCAGATTCTACCAGCCAGGAGCAAGGTCAGAGAAGAAACTCATTGAAGCGGCAGTGAAAAATGTGCGGCTTGATTCGCCTCAGGGCTTCGATCCCGGGGCGAAGATCATCGAGTATATGATTGGTACGCCGTGAGAAACTCAGTTTTGCAGGGGTAGCCAATTACGGAGGAACAGGGATGCTACAACAATTGACGATCGAGGAATTTCTGGAGGAGCTGGCAGCCAGAAAACCTACGCCCGGCGGAGGCTCTGTGGCCGCCCTTTCCGGGGCGCTGGCAGCCGGACTCGTGTGCATGGCAGCCGAGTTTTCCGGAAATAAAGACGTCTCTGGACAGGCCCGAACATTGATGAATACTTTGACAGATTTGGTTGACAGAGACGCCAAAGCTTTCGCCTCACGGGACCTGAGAGAAGCTACGCGAGTTCCCCTGGAAACGGCAAAACATAGCTATGAAGTTCTCAAGCTAGCTGCAGCTCTGCTGGAGACCTGTAATCCCAGAGTCATTACCGATATCGGCGTAGCGGCCAAGATGGCCGAATCAGCCGTAACAGGAGCTATGCTAAACGTGGAAGTCAATCTGGTCTCCATCAGGGATGAGGATTTTAAGCAAGAGGTATTGAAAGAAGCGGAGGAATTCTCCTGTCCCGACTCGCTGGCCAACATGATAGTAAGTAACATTGAGGCCCGTCTCCGTTGACGGGCATTCTGTAAACTAAACAGCCTGACATCGTAAGGGGGATAGAAATGCCAAGGCCAACATACACAGAGCTAAGACCGAAGAGAGAGATCAAGGCGCAAACCGGCGGAAGACTGCAGTGCCAGAATTGGGACGCGGAGGCGGCCCTGCGCATGTTGAGAAACAATCTGGATCCCCGGGTTGCCCTGGACTGGAAGGAACTCATTATCTATGGGGGGCAGGGAAGGGCCGCGCGGAACTGGCAAGAATATCATAGAATTGTGAGGGCTCTGAAAAGTCTCACAGACGAGGAGACTCTTTGTATTCAATCGGGCAAGCCGGTCTATGTTGCTCCCACTCATAAGGAAGCTCCCCGGGTTGTGATTGCCAATTCCAACATCGTTCCCAAATGGGCCACTCAGGAGAACTTCGACCGCTATGACGAAATGGGCCTGATGATGTACGGTCAAATGACGGCCGGCTCCTGGATCTACATTGGAACCCAGGGAATTCTACAGGGGACCTATGAGACTCTGGCCGCTTTGGCCAGAAAAGAGTTTGGCAAAGATTCTCTGACGGGCAAGTTTGTTCTTACCGCCGGAATGGGCGGAATGTCAGGTGCTCAACCGATGGCTGCTACCATGAATGAGGCGGTCATTCTCGATGTCGAGGTTAGACCTGAGAGGATCAAAAGGAAAATTGCGGAAGGATACTGCGACCGGATGACGGCGGATCTCGAGGAAGCCCTGGATTGGATAGAGGAATCGAAGCGAAAGAAACTGCCACTCTCCGTGGGGCTAGTGGGTAATGCTGCCAAGATTCATCCGCAGCTCATCAGAATGGGAGTGATCCCTGACATCGTTACCGACCAAACACCGGCCCACGATATCTGGAGTTATGTTCCCGAGGGCGAACTGGACGCAATGGAAGAATTGCGCCGCAATAGGCCCGCAGAGTACAAGCGAAGAGCCTATGAATCAATCGTCAAGCATGTCGAAGCAATCCTGGAAATGCAAAGGCGAGGCGCCATCTGCTTTGATTACGGCAACAATCTGCGGCAGCAGGCAGAGATTGGCGGGCTGAGAGTAAGAGATGAAAAGGGAAACTTTCTCTACCCCGGTTTCCTGCTCGCTTACATCAGGCCTTTGTTCTGCGAGGGCAAGGGGCCCTCGCGATGGGTGGCCCTGTCCGGGGACCCCAAAGATATCCTGACTCTGGATGAAGCTGTCCTGAAAGCTCTTCCCGAGGATAGACATCTTCACACATGGATTCGCCAGGCCCAAAACAAGGTTCCGTTCACCGGACTACCGGCCAGGATTTGCTGGCTAGGGTATGGCGACCGGGCCGAGATTGGGAAGAGAATAAACCGCCTGGTGGCCCGGGGAGAGGTCAGCGCCCCCGTCGTTATCGGCAGAGACCATCTGGATACGGGTTCAGTGGCTTCTCCTAATCGCGAAACCGAGGGGATGGTGGATGGCTCTGATGCCATTGCCGACTGGCCGCTTCTCAATTTCGCTTTGAATGCCATCAATGGAGCTTCCTGGGTCTCTTTCCATGATGGAGGCGGAGTGGGAATAGGTTACGCCCTGCATGCCGGAATGGTCATTGTGGCTGACGGCACGAAAGAGAGAGAAAAAAGACTGGAAAGGGTGCTGACAGTCGATCCCGGAATCGGCGTTGCCAGATACGTCGATGCGGGCTATAAAATAGCCGCCAGGACCGCCAAACACAAGGGGGTCACAATCCCTGAATGATAGCTGACGTCTTGATCAAAAATGCTTCTGAACTGGTCACGGTTCGAGGCGCCAGGGGCGGCCCAAAGACGAAGCAGGGCATGCAAGACCTGGGCATTATCAGGAATGGAGCGGTGGCTATAGAAGGCGCGGAGATTGTCGCCGTAGGGGACACGGATGAAGTCCTGGCCACTATCAAGCAGGCAAGGACAGTAATCGACGCCACAGACAGAACCGTCCTGCCGGGGTTTGTGGACTGTCACACACATCTGGTTTTTGGCGGTTCCAGAGAAGACGAGTTCATCCAGAAAATAGAGGGCAGGTCGTATTTAGAGATTATGCAAAGGAACGGGGGCCTTTTCAGCACCGTTGAAAAAACGAGAGAGGCTTTGGCTTTTCCCCGAGCGCTGATGAAGCGCGCTCAGGCTTTCCTTGACAAGATGCTCGCCTTCGGCACGACCACCGCGGAGATAAAGACAGGTTACGGCCTGTCAACGGAATCAGAATTCGGCCTGCTGAACATTATCGCCGGGCTGAAGGAGTCCCAGCCGGTTGACATTGTCTCCACCTTTCTGGGCGCTCACGCCTTTCCGAAGGAATATAAGGAAAGGAAGGCGGACTACATTCAGCTAGTTCTGGGCATGCTGGAACGGGTCAAGGCTGAAGGCCTCGCGGAATACTGCGATGTCTTTGTGGAAGTGGGAGCGTTCTCGCCGTCAGAGGCCAGGACAATCCTGGAACAAGCAAAGAAACAGGGCTTGAAGCTGAAGCTACATGCCGGCGAATTCAATGACATAGGCGGTGCGGAGCTCGGGGCAGAACTGGGAGCTGTCTCAATCGATCACCTGGACTACATTTCTGAAAGAGGCATGGAACTCATGGCGGAGAAGAAGACCGTTGGAGTGCTCCTGCCGGGTGTTCCCTTCCACTTGATGACCAACAAGTATGCGCCGGCCAGAAAGCTCATTGAGGCCGGAGTCCCCATCGCTCTGGCTACCGATTTCAACCCCGGAAGCTGTCCCACGCTTTCGATGCAGATGATAATCGCTCTGGCCTGTCGCCAGCTGAAGATGACGCCTGCCGAAGCAATCAACGCTGCTACCATCAATGCTGCTTATGCCCTGGACAGAGGTGACAAAGTGGGGAGCATCGAGGTCGGGAAAAAAGCAGACATCATCGTTCTCGACATCCCGCGTCATCAACAGTTGCCATACTGGTTCGGCGTCAACACGGTTGCGAAGGTAGTTAAGAATGGCGTAATCACATATCCGCCTTAGTATAGAACTAAGTGACAGAGCATGGTCTTGTCATCGGAGTTGAGCCAAATCAGCTTCTGCACAGTTCGGTGGATTGCCCAAATGTGAGAATTCCTGGTTAGCCAAACGAGTTAATGTTCAGATTCACAGTCAGGCATATACGGTTGGTTTGCCCGTTTACGAAGGCTCCAGTTACACTAAGCGACAGATTCCCAGCTCAGGAACGGATAGGTCACGCCATCAACTATATTCCAGACATACGCGGCGCTGCGCGCGCCGGGGTCGGCGACTGCCGTGATGTTCCACGTTGCACCCGAGAACGTGGCGATGTCCTGCATTTCCGTGGTGTTCTTGCCTGTGCCGCCATCTGATATGGACTGTCCGCTGGTTTCGGTATCCCAGAAAGAGTCGCTCACGGTGCTCTCATCACTTAATCCTACGAGACCGCCAACATCCTCATCACCGCTCACACTACCTGTGGAGTAGCAATTGCCTACCGTGCCGTAATGGTTATATCCCAGCAGCCCGCCAACATCGGAATTGCCGATTACGCTGCCTGCGGAATAAGAATCGCTCACGGTGTCACCGTTCACTCCTATGAGACCACCGACATGCGTAATACCAGTCACATTTCCCATATGATAACAGCTGCTCACAGCGCCCCCGTTCAGTCCCACCAGACCGCCAACCCATGAATTCCCGGCCACACTGCCCGTGGCATAGCAGTTGCTCACAGTGCCGAGATTCAGTGCCCCGTTCTGTCCCAGTAGAGCACCAACATTGCTGCCGCCAGTCACAGTGGCGTTCACTACACCGACGTTTTCGATAATTCCTTTCCCGGACCGGTAGGGACTTCCAAGAGTGCCGAATACCCCCACACAACGCTCGTCAGGGCGGTTGATGAACAAATCTCTTATCTCGTGTCCCTGACCGTCGAATGTCCCCCCAAAAACCACAAGCCCGTGTGTGTCAAGATGGTAGGTTCCTATCGGTTGCCATCCCTTTCCGCCATTAGCGGTCGGGCTTGCCAATTCCTCATAGCCAGCAGTAGCGGCGTCCAGATCATTCATTAGATGGTGATTGCCTGATAGATTCTCTCTCATGGCATCTAGATCATACCAATCCCGTATTTCCAGGTTCTTGGAAGGCAGTTCAGCGCAGCCTGCCATTCCGGCAGCCAGGACTGCCAAGACTAAGATGATGCCCGCTATCTTAACGGCGGAGTGCCTACCCTGACCTGGTATCATCGCGGTGCTTAACTCCTGTGGACCTCAATGCGGTGCTGGCGCGTGCAGCGTCGCAATGCAGTCCGGCTGCCCGCTCCAAGCTCCCACCACGCGGTCCGCCCAAGCCGATTATTCATGTCCGAACCAGAAACCGCTCGCATTCCTCAGCATAGCTACAAGGCACCGCCCTCTGCCACACCGTCACCGGGAATACCCAAAGGGATAGGCATGCCAGAGTCCTCGAAGATGAAGTCGCGCCGAGTAAGCCTATTCGAGTAAACCTGCACGGTGTAGGTTTTGTCTCCGAGTGTAAAATAGCTCGCAGTCAGGCTGTAGCTCGCGGCCGGAAGAAGAATCTCGTAATACCCGTACTGATTAGTAAATGTGTAGTGCGGCGTTCCATCTACCTCGACTTTAGCTCCCTGAAGAGGGATGGTTCCGTAAGGAGTGCTGATCCCAGCATAACCCATAGCCCCCGAGAAGACCTTTTGCATTGTGTCTCCAGCAAATCTGGCGTAAGGAGCAACTAGGTCGAACCAGACGGTGGCTTGGTCGAAAGCCTCCTTGATTCTATATCCTTCGTCCATGTAGTAGAGCATTAAGTCCTGCCAAAAGAACACTGCGAGATTCTCCCAGAGCGAAGCTTCACCCAACCCCTCAAACCCGACCGTAACAGTGCCCGACAAGCTTCCCTTCCTAAATGCATCTGAGAATGACCCCTGACTAGTGTCTGTCATAGAGTCGCAATGAACCATGAGGGCAAACTGCATCCGGCCCCTGTTCTGCATATCCGCATAGGCGTTGGGACCTGGATAGTGGTTCGGGTCAGTCGTGTAGTAAATATGCCAGTCATCCTCCCCAGCTTCGTCCTTTCTAAGCGCGGCGTACCAGTTGTAGCTGCCGTGTCCGATTGCATAGTAAAACAGGGTATCCGGGTCGCTCACATAGGGGGATATTGGATTCGTGTCAGGGTCGGGATCGTAGTGGACGGTTGCTGAATCGGTCCACCGGTTATACCAAAAGTGAGCATCGGCCGCGGCTACTTCCCATGCGAGCACATAGAGTGGATTAGGGTCAGTCCCGAAAGCTAAGTAACCCTTGGCTGCTGGCGCAGCTATGTTCGCGTGGCCAATCCGGTTTCCGTCTAGATCGTACATTACTGTCGACCCGTCAGCGTACCTTACCTCCCAGCACACCAGCGGATACTCGACAACGCCGGGGAAACTCTAGAGTGGCAGGCCTTCAAGAACACTACCTTCGAAGAAATCACCAAGCGACCCGCAGTCCTCTTCGTCAACAAACAGCACGACTTTCTTCCAGATGTGTTCTGCTTCCGGCGGGTCAAATGGCTTGATGTCCAGGGCCGTCAAGTCTACGTCGACGTCTCGCCACCGTTTCTCATACAATATGACCTCGTTAGTGGTGGCATCCTCGTGCACTCGAACGTAGTCATTATATACGTGAATAACGCCATCAATGACACGCTCCCACCTTTGGATGTGCCGGTGCCCCACAATGTCACTGTCTATCGTCACATCAGACAGGAGAACTGCGTCGTTGGGCAGCGAGGCAAGGCTGTCCTGAGCATCGGAGAGCGTTGCCTGCAACGACCGGGCTCCAAGACCCAGATCCACCACGCTTGCGAGCAGCGCTGTCAGCATAATCGCCATGAACAACTTCTTCATTCTTTTCTATTCCTCCCTCTCTTTCAGTCGAGGTGTTTGTTAGCAATATCCCGCTCTTGCGGTCTCGCCCCATCTTGGGGCAGCGTCATCAGCGAGTACCTAAGGAAGCGGCCCTCTCTACTCCATCAGCTAGACTGACTTTGCTGTCTGCCTTCCTCCGAAACAGTCTATTACCCACGTGAATAGGATCTCGGCCGGTGGCCCATCTACGGGCTTGCTCCTGTTGCTGAATGCCGTCCCCTCCTCCAGTTGTCTCCCGCCGTTTTCGAAGCTGGTTGAAGTGTCGCAGTGGTAAGCTGCTTAGCTGCTATATTAAGTCTCTACACGATAATAATAATATAAGAATATCAATCTTGTTGGGAAAAGTCAATACCTTTGCTGGCTGACTACATGGGTAACACTGGGCTGCGGATTCTAACAAGCTTCTTTTCAATGTATTCCACTGGAGCAAAATAGGCAGGAGACTGGTGCCGCGTCTAAGACATTCTGCAAAGCCAAGGAGTCACAAAACGTCAGAAAGGGCAACGGTATTCACTTCGCTCTGAACCAGTGTGTCCTGTGTTGAACAAGCGGATGAAGCGTGGCCTCAAGGGACATTTGGGCTCACTGGGCGGCTTTGAGAGTCTTTGCAAATGCTAGGCGGTCGAGCCACCTCCGCTTTCGGTGGTCCGGTTCAGAAGACGTCAAACGGCAGAGAACAACCGTTGCCAGGTGGGGAGACTGCGGTTTCATGGTCGGGGTGAGTGGATTTGAACCACCGACCTCATGGTCCCAAACCATGCGCGCTAGCCGCTGCGCCACACCCCGTACAGTCAAGTATTATAGTAGTAACGGAGAATTGAAGCAATCAAGCGTGTTGATGCTAGAAGGAATCAAGCTGCAGAGCACGCTACCTTGGCCTTGAGCCTGGCATACTCTTCATTCACATGCTCTTGAATCCTGGCGATTTCCTCAGCCAGCAAATGACGGAACCGGCCTTGCGGCTTCAGGTATTCCTCAACAGGTCTGAGCTTGGGACGGTCAACATTGAGTTTATACCGGCCATTTTCTACCTCATAGAGAGGGAAAATGCCCGTCTCCACTGCAAGCCGACCGAGCTCAATGGCCAGATCAGAGGCATGCCTCCAGCCTGTCGGGCAAGGAGAGAATATATGAACATAAGCGGGTCCCTTGACGTCTGCACCCTTCTTAACCTTGTTCATTAAGTCGAAGGGATAGCTGGGACAGGCTGTGGCTACATAGGGTATGTTATGGGCGACAGCGATTTCAGGCAGGTTCTTCTTCCAGGTAGTCTGGCCGATGCTCAGCTTGCCCGCAGGTGCCGTGGTAGTAGAAGCTCCATAAGGAGTGGCACTTGACCTCTGGATACCGGTATTCATATACGCTTCGTTATCAAAACAGAGATACAAGAAGTCATGGTTCCTTTCGAACGCTCCCGACAAAGCCTGGATTCCTATGTCGCTTGTCCCACCGTCTCCGGCCACGGCCACACAGTTGATATCCTTTTCAGGCATCCTGCCCTTCTTCATCAGAATCTTCAACCCTGCTTCTATGCCGGAAGCTGTAGCGGCGACGTTCTCAAACAGGGTGTGTATCCAGGGAACCCTCCACGAGGTGACAGGAAGCGGCGAAGTGCATACCTCCGTGCATCCGGTAGCATTGGCAATTATGACGTTCTTTCCCA
>JALHUO010000033.1 GCA_022866545.1 Dehalococcoidia bacterium
CAGCATCAAGTTTTTGCCTTGCTTTGTCTCTATCTCCTCGAAGTCCGTGGTGAACGTGGTGCCATGGTGAGGACCCTCACTTCCACCATGATGCTTTCTCGCTTGGGGAAGCTTTTCGGCGTGCCTGTTTATGAAACTCAGGTGGGTTTCAAATATGTTGCTCCCTTGATGGTGAAGAAGAAGGCCATCATTGGCGGGGAAGAAAGCGGCGGCTATGGCTTCCGAGGGCATGTCCCGGAGAGGGATGCCATACTTGCCGGCCTTTACTTTCTTGACTTCATGGCAAAAACAAGAAAGACACCATCTCAGCTTCTGGATTACCTTTACAGCAAAGTGGGGCCTCATTACTATGACCGTAGGGATTTTCATATCTCCGCAGCTAGACGTCAGGCGATTGTGCACCGATTAAGCTCCAGTCCCCCGGCCACCGTAGCTGGTTCCAGAGTGACCAAAATAGATACCACAGATGGTTTTCGCTACTTCCTTGGCGACGAGTCCTGGCTGCTCATCCGCTTTTCCGGCACAGAACCGCTGGTCCGCATCTACGCTGAAGCTGAAACCTTGGAAAGGGCGAGTAAGCTGCTGGATGAGGGCAAGGAGCTCATAGGCTTCTAGAAATGAGGTCAACTCTATTTTTCCTTTAACAATTTGAGTGAGGCCGAGAGGAAGACATAGAAGAGAATAAATGGAGTTGACCCCGTTTTCTTGTGTTTGACATATGCGACTAATGAGCTATAGTATATACCGCGAAGCTCGCAATAAGGAACGGCAGTTCCAAGACCGACGTAACCATAAGACACTATCTGTGGATGCAAGATTATTACGAAATTAGGTGGCATGGGCGGGGTGGTCAGGGAGCTATAACAGCCGCCAAAATTCTGGCACAGGCAGCCTATCTTGAAGGCTATCAAGGAGTGACTGCAGCCCCATCCTTTGGTGCCGAGAGGCGAGGTGCCCCAATAAGCGCCTCAACCAGGATCGGCCGGCAGACAATCATGGTAGTATCCCAGATAGAAAATCCCAATGTAGTGGTCGTGCTAGATCATACCCTGTTGAAGTACGATGAGGTGACCAGCGGATTGATTAGAGGAGGGTGGCTCATCGTGAATTCCTGGCGGCATCCGAAGGAGCTCGATGTTCCGGGTGACTTCAACATTGCGACTGCTGATGCTACCAGAGTATGCTCAGACCTGGGGCTGGTAGTGGCGGGCGTAACGGTGGTGAATACAGCGATACTGGGTTCGTTTGTTCGCGCCACCGAAGCGGTAAGCATGTCCAATATAGAGAAGGCAATAAGGGGGAGATTCTCAGATAGCCAGGCAGGTATCAATCTTGCTGCAATTGCGCAGACCTACGAGATGACCAGACTCGAAAGAAGAGGGTAACTACAGGACATGGGGACCAGGGATTGTCAGCACATATGTGCTGAATCGTCGCCGGCTATTGGCGAAGCAGGGAAGACTGGCGAATGGCGCGACTCGTTTCCAGTGATAGACCCGGAAAAGTGTGTGGTAGCTAGACAGAACAAGCCCGCCTGTTTTCTATGCTGGCTATACTGCCCAGATGCAGTTATTACCAAGACCGTGCCGATCCAGATAGACATGGAATACTGCAAAGGCTGTGGAATATGCGCGCAGATATGTCCGGCGCACGCAATAAGCATGATACGTGAGCAGTGATTATGTTTGCATGAAACGGATTAGGCGATAGCGGTGAACAAAAAGATGGCCGAAAAGGGCAGCACCCGGATACTGGATGGCAACAATGCCGCGGCTCAGGGGGCAAAGCTCAGCCGGGTTCAGGTAATTGCTGCCTATCCTATTACACCCCAGTCACCAGTCACCGAGAAGCTATCGGAATTTGTCGAAAAAGGCGAACTTGATGCTCAGTACGTTGCCGTCGAGAGTGAACATAGCGCCCTCGCCGTCTGCACTTCAGCTTCAACAGTGGGTGCCAGAGCCTTCACTGCCAGCAGTTCGCATGGTCTGGCCTATATGCATGAGATGCTACATTGGGCCGCCGGGGCGCGTCTTCCCGTGTTCCTTGCCTGCGTGAACCGTGCTATTGGAGCGCCCTGGAATGTGCTCAATGACCAGCAGGACTCTATCTCCCAGCGAGACACTGGCTGGATACAAATATACGCTCGAAATAATCAAGAGATTCTGGACTCGATAATCCAAGCTTACAGGATCGCCGAGTCAGTTTATGTCCCGGTTATGGTCTGCTACGACGGTTTTGTCTTGTCTCATACTGAGATGCCGGTCAATCTGCCGTCGCAAGAGGATGTGGACAGATTCCTGCCTCCATATAAACCACACACAATATTGGACCCGGCCAACCCCAGAAACTACAACCTTGTGACCTTTGCCAATCCCAGAGTCAATGCCGAAGGCGTGCTCTGCCACGGATATATGGAACTGCGGTATCTTCTCCAGGAGGCGCTGCAGAACTCCAGGGAAACGATAATCAAGGTGGGTCAAGAATTCGGTGAAGCGTTTGGCAGGACCTACTCCAGTACGCTTTGGGCGAATAGACTGGATGACGCTAATACAGTTATTGTGGCCATGGGCAGCTTGGTAATGGAGGCAACCGTAGCTGCTGACATCCTTCGAGAAGCAGGACATAAAGTGGGCGTCTTGGGATTGCGGGTGTTCAGGCCGTTTCCTAAGGCAGATGTGGTAAAGGCGTTAGAGAAATCCCGCCTTATCGTAGTCTTCGACAAGAATATCAGCTACGGATTGGAAGGAGCCACTTGCTCGGAAATAAAATCAGCCCTTTACGGGAGTTCCGTTAGAGCGGTCATACGGAACTTCATTGTTGGTCTGGGTGGTCGTGACGTTAAAGCCAGAGAGTTGGTCGACGCGGTGAATAGATCGCTATTATCAGCGAAGGAAGACGATTTGACCAGAGAATATCCCGAGTGGATATGTGCTATTTGAGAGGGCTTGCCTGATGAAGACTACTGCAGTCAACCTGACCGAAAAGGAATATGCGCTGCCGGGCAATAGGACCTGCCCTGGCTGTGCCCTGTCGCTCGCTTATCGTCATATTCTGAAAGCACTGGAAGGGCAAGCTATTGTGACGGTGCCGCCCAGTTGTCTGACAGTGCTCCATGGCATGTATCCCATTACATCCGTCACTGTTCCCTGCGTGAATACGCCATTCGCCTCCGCTGCAGCGTCAGCTACTGGCCTACTTGCTGGCCTCAAGGCGCTGGGCAGGGAAGGGCCTACCGTGGTGGCTGTTGCCGGCGATGGTGGGACATACGATATAGGAATACAGGCATTGAGCGCTGCTGCAGAAAGACAGACTGACTTTCTGTATATTTGCTATGACAACGAGGGTTACATGAATACTGGCAATCAGCGGTCAGGCTCCACGCCACTTGGTGCAATTTCAGGTACCACGCCGGTTCTGGGCAAGCAACAGAACCCGAAGGACATCGTAGCCATAATGGAGGCGCATGGCATCCCTTATGTAGCTACCGCAAATGCTTCCTATCCCCTGGATCTTTACGAAAAAGTCAAGAAAGCCAGGGCGATACGAGGGACGAGGTTCATACATGTGTTCTCGCCTTGCCCGCCCGGATGGTCATTCCCCTTCAATAATACTATCAGCATCGGCAAGCTGGCGGTCGAAATCGGGTGGGTGATACTCTATGAGGTTGAAGACGGTGTCTTCCGCCTCACCTCGGCTAGTGAATCGATTGCCAAGCAGGGCAACCTGAAGCCACTGAGAGAATATCTCGGGCAACAGGGAAGGTTCAGAAATATTACCGAAGAGCAGATTGAGGCACTCCAGCGTTGGGTGAATGCCCGCTGGAAGCGGTGTCTTGATCGGGCGGGCAATTAGTAGTCCTCGGCCGATGGACTGCGCTGCATCTTAGGTTCATAAGGGCGACAGCAAAAGCCATAGTTTAGTGAACCTGAGCAGCTCGGTTAGGACTTGATGCGGTGGTCCGTTGGCGGCAAGTTATTTCGTAACTTGATTGACCCAGAATTCACTGAATTTTGGCCCGTCTACTCTCGTTACGACTCTGAAGATCTTTCCAGCATCGTGAATTCGTTCATGAAGCCATCCATCCTTTTCTTCTAGGATTAGCGGAAGCTCCTTTGTTTCCACGCCGTCTTTATAACCAAGCGCAATAGCGCATGCTAATGGGTCGTGCTGAAAATTGATGTGGTCTTCTGGCAATCCTCTGCAGGTCTTGCGGAATCTTTCTTCCATTTTTTCATCTTCAGCGAATGCTTCTGCTTGCCGAGCAAGTAGTTGCCCCAACTTCCCAGCATTTCTCAATCTGCCTAAATGAGATCTCCGCATAGATGTCTCCACAGTTACCGACAACGGGATAAGTATCGGACTTGAATGTCCAAGAACATGCTTCGCAGATTTGATATCAATGTTGACATTAAAATCAAGGTTTCTCTGCCACTGTGGATAGCCTGACCGGGGAGGATAGATATATCCACCCATAAGAAAGAGTTCTGCGTTTTTCAGTATTCCGGGATATTTGGTATCGAGTAGATACAGATTGGTGTAAGGTCCGATGCCGACTATGATTGCCCCTTGTTCAATGCTTTTCTTTAGCAGTTCAATTGCCTCTTCTGGTGGGTTTGGGGAAGACGGAATCGGTTCTGGCCAATATCTATTTTCTTGCGGCAAGCCAAGTTCACAACGATAGAATCCGCCGGAAACATCGGCACCAGCGGCAACTGGAATATCATTTCTACCAGCGATATTGAGCGCATATCGTGTATAGCCAGTTCTTTTCCCCTTATCATCGCCGACAACTGTAACTCCCGTAATTTCAATGCCGGGCCAATGCAACAATAGTGCTAACGCACAAATGTCGTCAATGTCTCCGCCTAAATCAGTATCAAGATGTACTTTCATTGTTTTCGTAAACTACTTAGAAAACTCTGATGGAGAAACACCCAAAGCGATTGCCGATTCTTGAGTATGTTTGAGTGAGGGATTCCTTAACCCTTTTTCATTCCCGAAATGTAGGTGCAGTGGATACCAGAGTTACGAGATAAATCTCCCTGACTCCAACCCTGCTTTTCTCCAAGTTTCTTCCGTTCTGCTCCGATTTTTCGAATACTCTGTGCATAACTCCTGCTTGTATGTTATCAGTCTGTACAACGTGAGTAAGGACTGAATATGGGTAATGTAAAGAAAAGCCCGTTTTTGCCCTTACATGAGTTCAAAACGACTTGAATTTACGCCGCAAAGCGGTAGGCAAGCCAATCAGTACATTTCCTAGCTGGCGGAGGGAGAGGGATTCGAACCCTCGACCCCGATTTAACTCGGAGTAAGCGCTTAGCAGGCGCCCGCACTAGACCACTATGCGATCCCTCCTCTTCTTGGGGCTTAGTTCATTATGCCACACGTCTGACGAATCAACAAACCATGAAATCTCTTCGCAGTCGAAGCTGACGAAGATTAGCGCAGCTTGGACCCCGACTTACTTATCTGCGCCC
Source organism: Dehalococcoidia bacterium (assembly GCA_022866545.1). GTDB lineage: Bacteria > Chloroflexota > Dehalococcoidia > GIF9 > AB-539-J10 > RBG-13-51-36. Next base: position 5,481 of record JALHUO010000033.1, read on the forward strand.
GTCAGTTTCTTGTCAGGTTGCAGGCCCATCTTTCCCTTTGTTGATAGAGCCACAATGTTTTCAATACGGCAACAGAAAGTGCCAGCAGGCGCAGCAACTTCAACTGTTTGTCCGATTTGCTTGCCCAAGATTGCTTTGCCCAGAGGAGAAGCAACGGAAAGTCTGCCCTTGGCCGGGTTTGCTTCCCGCGGGTCGACTAGAGCATAGCTGAACTCTTTACCTGAGGATAAATCATGAAGTACCACTGTGTTGCCGAATTCAGCCGTGGCGGTGTCATGCCCTTCTCCCACTATCTTCGCCTGGCTCAAGATTGCCTCTATCTCCTTGATTCTTCCATCCAAATGCGCCTTACGCTCCCTGGCTGCTGCTAGAGGGGCATTTTCTCGAAAGTCTTTGTCAATGGCTGCTGTTTGCATCTCCTCAATGACTTGAGAGCGCTGACTTTTCAGGTTAGCTAACTCGCTTTCTAGTTTTGCGTAACCCTGTGCAGTCAACGCAACCTGGCCCTGATGACCACTCTGCCAAACCGCAACTGCTTTTGAAGAAGTTTTCTTTGCCCGGAGATGAGGAGCTAGACCGATGCTGCTGGAGCTCTTTTTCCGGATGTACGTAAGAAAGGACCTGAGGGGTTTGACTGCCGATTGGGTAATCTGTTCGCCGTAGCTAGCAACATCCACGGGGCTGATGTCCTGCACCTGCCTGGATGAGCCAAGCCATCTGACGAATTTAAGTATCTCTGCCTGTACCTTCCCTCTCTCTTCCGGCGGCAAATGTGCTAGAAAAGCGTCGGCTGCTTCAGCAAGCGTCGAGGTGCGCTCTATGTTTCCCACGAAGAGTGAATGATAGCTTCCAAAGTAGATGCTGTCAATCTACGTGTCGCTAGAGAGAGCTTTGCCTTTATCTTCCTGACGCAGTGTGCTAATGTAACCACGATTATCTCGGAGCGCCAAGCACAAGGGGTGAGGTGGTAAGAGAGAGTCTACAGTATTGTGATGGAGCGTCAAGGATGAAAACCTTGGTTCAATGTGATTTCGACGGTACGATTACCGTAGAAGACATTAGCTTCTTTCTTTTGGATGCATTTGCTCAGGGGGATTGGCGGCGATTGCTACGAAAGTATGGGGAGCGCAGGATATCGGTTGGGGAGTTCAATACCAGGGCTTTTGCCATGGTTAAAGCGGATAAGGATAGGCTACTCGAGGCTCTGGAAGGCATGGTTAAGGTGCGAACCGGATTTCACGAACTGGTGAATTACTGCCTGCAGCAAGGCTTCAGATTGGTCATTGTGAGCAACGGCCTGGATTTTTACATAAGGGCTGTGCTGAAGGATCTGGGACTGCCGGACATCCAGGTGTATGCTGCACAAGCCTCCTTCCATCCTGAGGGAATGAAAGTTCAATATATAGGGCCGGATGGCAAAAGATTGGAGGATGGGTTCAAGGAGGCATATATCCAATCGTTTCTTAAGCTAGGATACAGGGTAATATATATAGGGAATGGCGATTCCGATGTTGCTCCGGCAAAATATGCTCACCATGTGTTTGCCACAGGCGACTTGCTGGCGTGCAACAAAGAGAACAACCTAGATTGTAGGCCTTTCAAAGACTTCAGGGACGTCGTCAGGGACCTAAAACAGATGTCACAATTTCCACTCTGAGGCAATTCCTTTCATGCTGATAGAGTGTCCGTATGAAATCTGAGTTCTCCTGGCATGGGGCATTGAGGAAGTGAACTTGAATCCCTTCGGCCGCGCTCAAGTTCTTTGGCCAACAAGCCGGGTTTGCTTTGGGCAGAGCCAGGACTAAGTTGACTCAGCGCCGCCTGCGAAGCAGGGAAATAAGCAATAGAAGGACAATGACAATGAAGAAGGGGGATATATGGATTCCACTGCTGCCGGCGTCCGGAGTGATGACGGTGGAAGGTTTGTCGGGCGGCTCCCCCTTGGTTATGGCTTTATCGTCAACTTCATAGACTTCTAGCTCAGTTCCCATGAATTCCTCTGGCATCCAACCCAGAGGATTATTTCCGCCCGTAGCTTCAGCCCAGATCCATCCAGCCTCACCATCGACGGATAGGCTTTGATTAGCCTCTCTGTATTCGGGCAGGTAAAGCAGAGCCGCAGCATGTTCGGGCGCTAACACTATGGCGGAACGGAACCCCGCACCTTTGTACATAACAGCAAGCAATACAGCATAGTCCTCGCAATCACCATGAGCAATCCCCTCGTCCTCAATAGTTACGACCAGCTCGTCAGCATTCTGAGCGAATTCTGCAAGGCTGAACTGGCTTTCATCGGAGGTATATCTAACCCTGTCACGCACAAAAGCAAAAATCTCCTCCGCTCTCTGATGCATATCTGGATAGTCTTGTGCAAATTGCTGACCAATACGGTAAGCCTGGTCTGCATTTTCCCCTAGACTCTCGCCCACGATAATGGGATAAAAACCCGCGGCAGAAACCTGGAAGAAACCGTCTTCACCTGCAGCGTTAGTACGACATATATCCCAATCATCAAAAATCTCTCCGCCTTCCTGATAGAATTCTGCCGACGGTATAGCTAGGATAGAAGCAGGCACCAACACTGCCAGGATAACTAAGGTGAGCACAATGACCCTCAGATGTTTTGGCATGATAGCTCACAGAGGCATTATCAAGGCACCGTGGATTATCAGGCCAAAGAAAACCAGGTACCCAAAGACATATATGCCCACCGCGACTGGATTTTGTTCAACACTGAGGAAGGGAATTCTTGGCGTCAACCTGTCCACGATGCGCAGCAAGGCCACTCCCAAGAGGAGGGCGACTACGAAGGTAATGGCAACTAGGCCCAGCCTTCTGGGATCAATCAGACTGGCCAGCAGACCGCCGCCAACCAAGACAGGACCGGTTACCACTCCGTGGATAACCAAACCGATCAGGATGAAGAAACCGGCTATGAATAGGCCTACTGAAATCGGGCTCTCGCCTATTCGATCCTGTTCGTGGATGGGTCGAGTGAGTACATCCAATACCCTGATCCCAAGCCAGGCCAGCAAAGCACAAATGAATGTCCAGACTATGACTCTGGCTGCCCAGAGCAGAACAATCACATAAAAAGGGGTAACGGGACCTATCTCATTCACATTCATAAGTCCAACTCTCTTGACAGAATCTGCGGCCAGACAGTGCTATGAGCATGCCTCAATCATAAGCTCTTTGAAAACATTGAGGACGTCGTCAGGCCCCCAGAACTTCTGTAGCCGCGCTCTTTGGGTCTCTACCATTCCAGGCACGCCTGAATTCTCCGCTTTCAATCAGCGGCAGCATCACATCCACTACACTGGCGTTGTACTTTGTTCCCCTGCCGTCTTTGAGCTCTTTCAGAACATCGGTTGTGGTCCTCGCTGGCCGATAAGGACGATGGGAACTCATTGCCTCCACCACATCGCAGACAGCGAGAATGCTAACCTCCGGACCTAGTTTCTCCTCTGTGATACCATAAGGATACCCCGAGCCATCCAGCCGTTCGTGATGTTGTAGCGCTACGTCGGCTATTGGACAGGGAAGGTTTGCATCCTTCAATATGCCATAACCTTGTTTCGTGTGGGCACGGATAAGGGCCCATTCCTCCTCAGCTAGTTGGCCCGGCTTGGTAAGAATACTCCTTGGGATGGACACCTTGCCGATGTCGTGGAGCAATCCGTCGAGATAGAGCCTCTCGACTATATCCGCAGCCAGGCCCATATTCTCACCTACAAGACGCGCCAGTTTGGCTACTCTTTGTTGATGCCCCGCTGTATAGGGGTCACAAGATTCAATGACACGACAAACAATGTTTGCCAGGTTCAGAAAACGGTCCTTCAATTCTCGTTCTCTTACCTTGTCCTCAGTGATGTCACTGCGAGACCCGTCAAATCCCACAAATTTGCCTTTTCTATTGATGAAACTCAGATACTGCTCTATCAGTATTCTTTTGCCATTTTTCCTGAAAATTTCGCGCACTATGCTGGATACAGATTCACCCGCGCTCAGTATCTTGTCTATTTGCCGGGAAAGATATTCCCTGCTTTCTGATGTGAGGATGTCTGTTGGCTTCATCTCGGTCAATTCTTCCAGACAATAGTCACCGAGTTTCTCAAGTGCTTTGTCGCCCACTCCAGTATTGTCTGGCACGTCCGCAGAGAAAACTGCTTCCAGGCAAGTGGCAAAAAGATTGCAGTAACGCTCTGCGCTTTCCCTCAGTGCCTGCTCCGTGTTTTTTCGCTCGGTGATGTTTCTTCCGACGGCGAGTCCTAATAATTTGCCGTTCTGCTGCTCAATGGAGAAAGATAATTCAATGGGGAATGCAGAGCCGTCTTTCCTTAATGCTTCGCCTTCGATGAGTGCCGTTTCCCCGCAGTCTCCAGTCAAGAAAGCGCTCAGTGCTAGTGCGTGACCCTCTCTGTTTTTCTCCGAAATCAACTGGGTTACTGGCTGGCCCAGTATCTCGGGGCTTGAGTAGCCAAAGATTTGTTCTGCGCCTTTATTCCAGAATACTATTGTCCCTTTGTGGTTTACCCCCAGTATGGCATCCCGGGAGTATGCCATGAGGGCCCTGTGTATCTCTCTGCTTTTAGGCAGAGCTTCTGACTCTTTGTATGGTGGTTCTGTTTCTTCCATGGGCAATTTCTGTTCTTGCCACCATGCCTACTTCCTTCCCTACTTGGCTAGACATTCAGTCTTCAACCATAGCCAACTGTAGTCAACTATACCAAACATATCGATTGATGTGCAATAGGGGTTTGGTCGCAGCTTGGCCGTTTAGACCATCGCGGCAATCGGGCATACGCCCAATCGACAATACCGATCATAGAAATGCTGTTTCTACGAAGAAAGTATTCAAAAACGGAGTGCGAGGCCAAAGCCTCGCACTGCCCAATTTGTTGAAATCCAGAGATGTCACAATCCTAGCTCTGAGGCGATTCCTTTCATGGCTTCGATGCCCAGGCTCATAAACTCTTCCAGTTCCAACCCGATTTTCTGACATTGAGCCACTTGCTCCCGGTCAACTCCGGCAGCAAAGCTTTTTTCGTGAAAGCGCTTCATCACCGATTTGCTGGTCAGTCCGCCTAGTTTATCTGGGCGAACAAGGGCAGCGGCAGTGATCAGCCCGCTCAGAGGGTCAGCACAAAAAAGAGCCTTGTCTAATTTCGTTTCTCGGGGAACGTCATGGGCTTCGTTATGGCACAGAATGGCATGGGCCATAGTCCCATTAGCTCCTAGCTCCCGGGCGAGATCGGACCCCAATCTGCCATGGCTGCTCATATCGCCCTCAACCAGTTCCACATCAATGTCGTGGATAAGCCCGGTAATGCCCCACTCCTCCTCATCCTCTCCTAACTTCCTGGCCAAAGCCCGCATAATAGACTCGGTGGCTAACATATGTTTAATCATATTTCTGTCCTGGACATTGCCATGGATGGAATCAAGAATTTCCTCCCTGTTGAGCTTTGATTTCATGTTAGCACCTTTTCCCGCTGCGCCGATAATATACCACGTAAATACTGCCCGGTGAAAGAGGCATCGGTTTGGGCTAATTCCTCAGGTGTGCCCGCATCCACGAGGTAACCCCCTTCATCACCAGCTCCCGGGCCAAGGTCAATGACCCAGTCGGCATTTTTGACGACATCCAGGTGGTGCTCAATGATAACTACCGTGTTTCCGTAATCCACCAGGCGCTGCAGGACCTTAAGGAGGCAGGCAATATCTGAGAAGGAAAGGCCGGTAGTCGGCTCGTCCAGTATATAAAGCGTTTTGCCCGTGGAGCGGCGGGACAGTTCAGTAGCTAGTTTTACTCGCTGGGCCTCGCCTCCCGAGAGCGTGGGCGCTGGCTGACCCAGGCAAATATACCCCAAGCCTACATCTCGGATGGTTTCCAATTTGTGTTTGATTTTGGGGAAGTGGTCGAAGAAAAGCAAAGCTTCATCCACTGTCATGTCCAGGATTTCGGCGATATTCTTTCCTTTGAACTGAATTTCCAGCGCTTCACGGTTGTATCTCTTCCCCTTGCATACCTCGCACGGGACAGTAACATTCGGCAGAAATTGCATCTCAATCTGAACATAGCCTGCCCCCTGACAGGCTTCACATCTTCCCCCCTTCACGTTGAAGGAAAAGCGCCCCTGGAGATAACCACGCACTCTAGCTTCAGGAACGGCGGCGAAAAGCTCTCGAATCGCGGTGAATGTCCCGGTATAGGTGGCAGGGTTGCTTCTCGGGGTGCGGCCAATCGGTGACTGGTCAATGTTAACCACTTTGTCAATGTACTCACTGCCACTGATGCTGTCACAGTCGCCTGGCCTCTCCTTAGCCCGGTAGAAAAGGCGGGCCAGTCTTTTGTACACGACTTCATTGATGAGAGAGCTTTTACCGCTGCCCGAAACGCCAGTAACGCAAACAAACTTCCCCAACGGGATTCGAACATCGATGTTTTTTAAGTTGTTTGCTCTGGCACCCAGGATCACCAGCTCTTTTCCCGAGCCCGAGCGGCGCTGGGGTGGCAAAGGAATTTGCTTCGTCCTGCTGAGGTACTGTCCCGTTATTGACTGGGGGCAAGCCATTATGTCTTGTAGTGTCCCCGTGGCAACCACCTCTCCCCCTTGTTTCCCAGCCCCGGGCCCCATATCAATAATGTAGTCAGCAGCTCTCATCATAGCTTCGTCGTGCTCTACGATGATTATGGTATTGTCCAGGTCTCTGAGGCGCTTCAGCGTGGTTATAAGCCGGGAACCATCGGCAGGATGCAAACCGACCGTGGGCTCGTCACAAACATAAAGGACACCGCTGAGCCCGCTGCCAATCTGGGTAGCCAAACGAATTCTCTGCGCCTCGCCACCGCTCAATGTTGTCGAAGGACGGTCCAGGGTTAAATAGCCCAGACCTATGTCTCTGAGGAAACCCAACCGTGCGTGAGTCTCTTTGATGATTTGCCTGGCTATGGTGAGTTCCCGAGGACTGATTTCTCTCTCTAGCTGTTCTACCCAATTCAAAGCGTCTATGGTAGGTAGGCCCGTAACATCCATAATATTCTTGCCCACTATAGCGACAGCCAGAGACTCTGGCTTCAGTCTCTTTCCCTGACAGGCAGGGCAGGAGTTGGATGCCATATAGCGCTCGATATCCGCTCTGACACTATCCGAACTCGTCTCTCGATAGCGGCGCTCCAGGTATGGTATGACGCCCGGAAAATTAGCGTAGTACTGACGCAGTTGGCCGTTACGGTCTTCGTATGTGGCGGGAATTAGCTCGCCCCCATCGCCATAGAGAATTACGCGCAATTGTTCTTCGCTCAAGTCCCTTACCGGTGTGGACAGAGAAAAACCGTGGCGGCTACCCAGAGACTGTAGAATGCTGCTGGACCAGGTGCTAAGTTGCCCATTTCTCATCCAGGGCTGAATAGCTCCTTCAGCCAGGCTCACTCCCTTGTCCGGGATGACTAAGTTAGGATCAATTTCCAGTTTACAGCCCAGTCCTGTGCAGGCGGGGCAAGCTCCGTAGGGGCTGTTAAAGCTAAATGTTCTGGGGGCAATTTCCCCCAGGCTTATGCCGCAATAAACACAGGCGAAATGCTCCGAGAAAAGCAATTCTTCCCCGTCAAGGACTTTGATAATCACCACGCCGGACCCCAGTTTCAGTGCTGTCTCAACGGAGTCAGCAAGCCGGGTGGCATTTTCATTTTGCTCTATCTGAAGTCGGTCAACTACTACCTCTACGGTGTGTTTCTTGTTCTTAGCTAGCTGAAATTCCTCGGAGAGGTCATAGATTTTGGCATCAACTCGGACTCTAACGAACCCCGCCTTCTGTAAGTCCTTGAATATTGCCTGATGCTCGCCTTTGCGGTCTCTGACCAGCGGCGCCAGAATCATGATGCGGCTGTCTTGAGGTATTTCCTGAACGGCATCCACAATTTGCTGCACTGTCTGGCGCGAGATTTCCCTGCCGCATTTGGGGCAGTGGGGATGCCCGATGCGAGCGAAGAGAAGACGCAGGTAATCATAGGTTTCCGTCAACGTGCCCACGGTAGACCTGGGATTATGGGGCGGTCCCTTCTGGTCGATGGATATGGCCGGGCTAAGGCCTTCAATGTAATCGACGTCTGGTTTCTCCATTTGCCCCAGGAACTGGCGGGCATAGGCAGAGAGAGACTCTACGTAGCGGCGCTGCCCCTCGGCATATATGGTGTCGAAAGCCAGCGAGCTTTTCCCCGACCCGGAGACACCGGTGATAACCACCAGCTTGTTCCTGGGGATAACTACATCTATGTCTTTGAGGTTGTGCTCCCGGGCACCCTTGATGAATATGGCATCGGGCATGATGCTCTATTTTAACATTGGTGCTCAGGCTTCTCAAAAGAAAGCTTTAGCTTCACTGGGAGGAGTATACTCAGTGGGGCAGGCAGA
>JALHUO010000034.1 GCA_022866545.1 Dehalococcoidia bacterium
CTACACCAATCGCATCGGCCGCACAGGACGGGTTAATAGAAACGGTGATGCGCTAACATTCGTGACGAGTGTAGACGCGTCCATGGTAGATGATCTTGAGCGTATTCTTAACGTGAAACTGGAGCGCCGTACGCTACAAGGTTTTGATTATAACGTGTCTGCGCCAGACCGCGGATACGTCCGCTCTACGCAACAATTACGAAGACACACGGTACGAAATCAACGGACTAGTAACCATTAGCCAGAAGGTGCAATTGGCTCGGGCTATTGACATAGCGGTCATGAACTATAGGAGTGAGAAGAAGCTCAAAAGCGGTTGTTGCTAATGTTTGTGGAGAACAACCGCGTAATGCTACTAACACGGCTGGAGTGAGCGGTGCAGCGCTGCTTCGATCCCCGTATTAGACAGGAACCATAGCTTTGCCATATAATACTCCATAGCATCATCAACGGTGGGTTTGATATGGAAGGGATACCCTTAGAGCAAGAGAAGGATTTTGACGTTGCCTCGCTCGATGCTGTGTTAAAGCCTCGCTCAATAGCCGTTATTGGAGCCTCACGCAAAAATCTCACTATCGGCAATAAGCTTTTCCGTAATTTGTTGCAAAATGAGTTTACGGGAGTCGTCTACCCGGTGAATCCGAACGCCAAAGTAGTCGCCGCAGTGTCGACATATCCGTCTGTTCTGGATATACCGGGAGAAGTGGACCTTGCCATTATTATCACCCCGGCACAGACGGTGCCCCAGTTGATGGAAGACTGTGGGCAAAAAGGGGTGCGGGGCGTGATCATAATATCAGCGGGCTTTGCAGAGAGCAGCCCTGAGGGAAGAGCGAGGCAGGATGAGATACTTGAGATTGCTCGGCGCTATGGGATGCGCCTGGTGGGACCCAACTGCATGGGCATCATCAACACTGATCCAGAAGTCAGTATGAACGCTACTTTTTCCGCCGTTTTCCCTCCCATCGGCGGTATTGCCATGGGTACTCAGAGTGGTGCGCGTGGGGGGGCTATCTTGGAGTATGCCAGAAACCTGAACATTGGGCTTTCTACATTTGTCAGCATCGGAAACAAGGCTGATGTCTCCAGCAACGATCTGCTCCAGTACTGGGAAAAGGATCCGTCTACCAAGGTCATACTCCTGTACCTGGAATCTTTCGGTAATCCCAAGAAGTTTGTCCGCATAGCCCGCAGCATAACGCACACCAAGCCGGTGGTTGCCGTGCGAGGTGGGCGTACTTTGACAGGCTCCCGGGCTGCTGCCTCACATACCGGGGCGCTGGCTACCGCTGAGGTAGCTTCTGAAGCATTGTTTGCCCAGACCGGAGTGATTCGGGTGGATACACTGGAAGAGCTTTTTGATGTGGCTAATCTGTTATCTCACCAACCCAGTCCTCGGGGAAAAAGAGTGGCTATTGTCACCAATGGAGGGGGCCCTGGCATTATGACCGCCGATGCCTGTGCTGACAGAGGACTGGAATTGCAGCCTCTTTCAGATGAGACCGTCTCAAAACTAAGGAGCTTTCTCTCAGCTCGAGCCAGCGTTACCAATCCCATTGATATGACGGCTGAGGCGTCCGCCGAGGAGTACAGGCAGGTGCTGGAGATTCTGGCCCGCTATGATGGCATAGATATTGTGATAGTCATCTTTATCCCGCCGATACTTACGCAGGCTGAAGCGGTAGCCAATGCCATAAGGGAGCTAGCACCGGAGTTTCGCAGGCGCGGCAAGACATTAGTAGCTTCATTTATGGGTTCGCGTAGTGCTGGTATTGAGTACGATTCCGAAGGTGGCGGATGTATACCCCTTTTTACCTTCCCGGAGCGTACCGCAGGTGCCCTCGCTAGGGCGTACGAGTACAGTCAGTGGCTACAAAGACCCAAGGGAGTGGTTCCCAAACTGACAGGGATCAACAAAGAAAAGGCCGAGGACGTAGTGGCATCAGCCTTAAAGCAAAGCTCTACCCGACCCCTCTGGCTGGAAGCTTCCTCCGTCTCCGACCTGCTCAATTCATATGGAATCAAGGTCGCGGTGTCGAAGTCAGCCAAGACAGCCAAGGACGCGACTAGGGTAGCTGAAGAAATTGGCTTCCCGGTTGCGGTTAAACTCCTCTCAGACAAGATAATCCACAAGACTGAGGTGGGAGGAGTGATCCTCTCATGCTGCTCATCAGGTGATGTGAAACAAGCCTTTAACCAAATCAGAGAACGCCTTGAGGGTCTGGGAAGAGCTGATGAGATGCAGGGTGTCACCATTCAACAAATGATATCTGAGGGAATTGAGGTAATTGTTGGCCTAACCCAAGACCCTTCCTTCGGTCCTCTGATCATGTTCGGTATGGGTGGCATTTACGCCGAGTTCCTCAGGGATATTACATTCCGTATTCACCCGTTGACTGACGTTGATGTCCAAGACATGGTGCGCTCAGTGAAGGTTCATCAGCTCTTTGCTGGCTGGCGAGGCTCCAAGCCGTCTGACGTTAAGGCTCTTGAAGATCTCCTGCTGAGAGTGTCTGCTATGGTGGAAGACTTACCCCAGATAGCAGAGATGGACCTCAATCCGGTGAAAGCTCAAGAGCAGGGGAAAGGGTATGTTGTAGTTGACGCCCGAATTCTGCTCTCTTGACCAGATGGTAGAGACTACTTAGGCTGCACTGACGCATAGTAGTGTTGAGGAAGAGGCTATCGCCTTTCGCAATATAACATTAAGCCATTTTGTTGCCTCTTGTTATTTGATGTACATACGGAGTAGAATTTCGTAAATACGTGGTTAATTGACTTGAGAAACGACATAGACTCTATCTCTGTATGGGTTTGGCGTCAGTCGATAACCAAAGAGGTGCACAATGGATGAACAATCTGAACAACTGAGATTTGCAGTACTGATTGATGGTGACAATGCCCAGGCGTCTCTTCTTCCTCAAATCCTGGCAGAGGTCAGCAAAGTCGGGCTGATAACGGTCAAGCGGATATACGGAGACTGGACCACTACAAACATGAATAGCTGGAAGGCTTCGCTTCATAAACATGCAATTCAGCCCATGCAGCAATTCAGGTATACGGTTGGCAAGAATTCCACAGATAGTGCAATGATAATTGACGCGATGGATCTACTCCACAGTAACAATGTAGGCGGCTTCTGTCTTGTCGCTAGCGACAGCGACTACACACGACTGGCAACAAGAATAAGAGAGGCAGGCCTTTTCGTTATTGGAGTGGGGGATAGAAAGACTCCAGAAGCTTTCACCAACGCGTGCAACCAGTTCATCTACTGTGAAAATCTAATTGGACCCGAGGAAATAAGCAGGAAAGCAGCAAAGGAAGAGAAGTCTGATGTATCTGACCCTTTAAACCTTCTTCTCGAAGGATTCAATCTAGCTGCGAAAGAAGAGGAATGGATTCATCTGGCAACATTAGGCTCCGTTCTTCGACAATTGGATCCAGCATTTGATCCCCGTACTTACGGTCATCAGCAATTACAGTCTCTCATCAAAAGATATCCAGAAACATTTACGCTCAAACGAGATAAATCGAGAAAACCACCGGTGGTGTATGTCGCGCTAACGGCTCTTAAGTCGGATGCAGACTAATCATGAACTTGTGCTCAATCCTGGCCTCACAATGAAAATAAGGGCGCGGAAGGTTTGAGGTAGAAAAACAGTCCCCATAGATGTGGTTCACTTAGCAGAGCACCTGGTTACGCAAATAGCCAGAAAATTTAGCTTACATATTCCATCTTTTCGTGCAACTGAAGTAACCTAAACTTAGCCTGCGAATGCGAATTCCTTTGAGCGGTCGTACCTTTTACTCAACACGGTTCGTTCCA
>JALHUO010000035.1 GCA_022866545.1 Dehalococcoidia bacterium
GGATGGATTAGCTATCAGGCGTGCCGCCGCGGAGAAGAGGATACCGTGCTTCACTTCATTAGACACCGCCCGGGTAGCTATAGAGGCGCTAGCAAGCAGCAGCCAAATCTTTAACGTTCAACCACTCAGGGAGTACCTAAAGAGCAAAGAATAAAAATGGACATTAAGCAAATCAGATTTTTACATTTTAATCTGTCATTTTGATTTTTGATTTTGTTCAGGTTTTAGCATGAAACAAATCTTGGCAACCATATCTTCTAATGTGGAGGTCATGCCCGGCATACACCTCATGTGGATTGAGGCACCGGATATAGCAGCGGCGGCTCAGCCTGGGCAATTCATCACAGTGCGGTGTGGGGATTTCACATTGCGTCGCCCTTTCAGCGTTCACCAGTCCTCTCTCCTGACGCGAGAGGATTCAGGTGAGGGTGAGATTGCCATTCTATTCAAGGTAACAGGCAAAGGCACCCTCTGGCTGTCACAGCGACAAGAAGGCGAGAAGATAGACATGCTCGGCCCTTTAGGCAAAGGGTTTACTGTCGCCCCAAAATCCAGGAACTTGTTGCTGGTGGCAGGGGGAATAGGCATCGCTCCGCTCGCTTTCCTGGTGCAGCAAGCTTCATCTCAGCACCAGATGACTTTAATCCATGGCGCGAGTACGGCTGCTCAGCTTTATCCCAAAAGCTATGAGCTGACAGCTATCAGTTATCAGAGATTTCAATTTGTTCCAGTCACCCAGGATGGCAGTATTGGACAGAAAGGCATGGCCACCGATGTTTTGCCTGATTTCCTGGACTGGGCTGACCAGATATATGCCTGTGGTCCAGTAGATATGTACAAAGCGATGGCCCTCTCCCTTGATCCCTCTCCCTTAAAGGGAGAGGGAAAAGGTGAGGGTGAGAAGCGAAGCAAGCTCAAGCTAAGGAAGTGTCAGGTTTCCCTGGAGGTACGGATTGGGTGTGGTTTTGGAGCCTGCTATGGCTGCACTATAAATACCAGGAAAGGTTTAAAACAGGTGTGCCGTGACGGACCTGTATTTGAGTTGGACGATATCATATGGCAGGAGGTAAGGATATGGCCGTAGAAACCAAAGAAATCACCCTTCAATCAAGAGGCAACTGCGACACTATCGATATCACCTCTCAGGTGGCCAGGAATGTCGAGAAATCTGGGATCAATAATGGAACAGTCACATTGTTCATAGTCGGTTCCACGGCCGGAATTACCACCATAGAATATGAGCCGAATCTACTTTCCGATTTTAAGGATATGTGGGATAGGGTGATACCCCAGAACATTCCTTATCAGCATGATAAGACTTGGGGGGACGGCAATGGCCATTCCCATGTCCGCGCTTCCACGCTCGGCGCTTCCCTAACAGTACCTTTTGTGAATAAGAAGTTGACTCTGGGCACCTGGCAGCAGATAGTCTTCGTAGATTTCGATAATCGCCCCAGGGCCAGAAAGATTGCTATTCAGATACTGGGCGAGTGAGTATATGTCAGGTTCCGGTCAAGTCATATCTTCTGACTGTTCCGCTCTACTTGAAGCCGAACAGTTGCTTCGGCGGGCAGATGTTTTGCGAGAGCTGACTTTTCTAAGGAAGAAATCCCGTTACACTCTGTCACGTGTTGACAAAGGGCTTGGCATCATCCTCAACGCCGGTAGTGAGAGCGACTTGAAGTATTCTCTTGCAACACCTTTTCATAGACTCGCAGTGTCCTCTCGGCAGCCATTTCCCACGTGAATCTTTTGGCAGTCTCTACGGCGTTCGCGCCAATCTTCTTTGCCAGCTCCCTATCCTGAATCAGACGGACTATCGCCTTTCCCATAGCATCATCATCTCCCGGAGGATACAAAAGTGCATTGAAATCATCTTGAAAAACCTCGGGAGCTCCACCTGCGTTTGAGCATACTATTGGCACACCCGCAGCCGAAGCTTCCAGCAATGCCAGTCCAAAGGATTCCATCTTAGAGGGTAATACAAAAACATCAGCTGCTGCCATGAGCTGAGCGACTTTTTCTTTCGCCAGTCCTCCCATCATGAATACCGAATTCGTAATGTTCAAGCTCTCGACCTGGCGAGATAGATTATCCTCTTCCCGACCAGAGCCGGCGATAACCAGTTTGGCATTTGGAACGACTTTTAATACCCTGGCAAAGGCTGATACGAGCAGGCCCGGGCTCTTCCGCTTGATTAACCGCGACGCTGTCACTACAAGAGGCTTGTCACCAATACCCAATTCCTTTCGCATCAGGGAAGCATCGACTTTCCCGTTGAAGCACGATAGATCAACACCATTTGGAACCACGGTTATTCTTCTTTCGGAAAAGCCCAACAAATGGGAGAAGTGCGCCGATGCCTGGCTTACAGCTATTACGCGATCAGCCCTCCTGAGCCTGAGTGCCCAGCCAACGAGGCGCTGCAGGTATATTAGAAGAATTGAGTCCATCACCGTGTGACAGGTCATGACACAGGGAATGCGGTGCCTGTGTGCAAAACGAACCGCCTGCAGCGCCATAGTGGAATAAACATCCAACCCATGGACTACATCGAATTTCCCATCCAGGATATATTTATGGCAGCGGCGAAAAAGAAGTAGAGAGGCGGCACGGTGGGGATTATTCAGCACCAAGCCTTTCACTCGTTTGATTTTAACCCCACCAATTTCTTCCTCTTCAGGTTGGCCAGGATGCGCATGCGTGATCACCACCACTTCTACACCTGACCTAACCAACTGAAGACTTAACTCAAAAGCATAACGAGCTGCACCGCCTATATCAGGGTAATATTCGTCGCCAACTAATGCTACACGCATCTTCGTTCACTTTTGAACTTCAGGCTTCGCTGCCATCTTGACTCCCAGATAAGAGAAGACTCCAGCCCCCACCATAGTGCTCAGAACGAACGAGATTCCTCGTTCAATCAACGTTGCTGCCATTCCCAGATTCAGAGGAACGCTGAAAAGGGCAAAAACGGAAACAAATGACCCTTCGATAAGAACTAAGCCTCCCGGCAGAAATGGAATGAGCCCAACGATAACCGGAAGTGAGGAGGCGACCAAAAGCATGGGCAATGTAGGATGATATCCCAGGGCCAGGAATATAACATAAACTCGAAAGACGTCAAGCGCACCGATTAACAATGTCAGACTCGCTATTGCCAATACGTGTTGCCACTTGTCCATTGTAGCGTAGGTGCTTGAATAGAAAGCCTCGATTCCCGTCACTGTTTCTCGAACACTCCGGCGCCTTCCAAACCAACCGAGGACACGCCTTGTAATGCCGGTTATACCCTTGATCGCAATCCTTTTCTTGAAAAAGAAGCGAGGACCAAAAACTGCTCCCAGGGCAACCAAAGCCCATACCACTGCCAGAATCAAAGTCAACTCGATCGAACCTGTCCCAAACCGCAGAATCAGGCCCGCCATCAAAAACGAGACGATGACCAGGGGAGTAAGAGCATGCTCACCAATTATGGACGCCATACCCGACGAATAACTGATATTCCCGAGCTTACGCATCATATAGACTCTTCCGAACGGGTCGCCACCGGCACGTGCTACCGGAGTAATATTATTCAGGAAAATGGTCGCACAAAGTACCAGGTAACGAGTACCGAAGCCCATCCTACAGCCTATGAACGACATTGCTGTTTGCCAGCGAACCGCCCAAACTGCCACACTGATGAAATATATGGCTATGGCTGATGCGATGAGCAAATGGTTGGCACTTTTGACAGTTTCAAGCATCTGATAGAAATTCTCTCGCGACAAAAGCCATCCGGCTACTGCCATGAGAACAATAGCGAGAACTATCAAGCCGATTGACTTGCGCAGATTTATCTTTGGCTGATACTCATGCATACGACACCCGACTTGCCATCGGTGCCGGACTTTGGCAGGAGGCCGCTAGAATCACGAACAACATGTGCCTTAGGTGCAGCTCGAAACACCAGTCACCACTTGTGGGCTAATTCTCATTGTGTTTGTTAGTTCCAGTCGCCAGACTTATCTTGGCTCCGTATTATAACCTGCCTCAGTAATTCATGAAAGGGGGCGAATTGAGTCATTCATTTCAGTTCTCGAACCCTTGCTTTTGCCCTCGTTCCTTTCCAACTCGCCAATTCCTCATTTCTCAATTCCCCGAAGGTTTTGCTTCCTCTTTGCCTTAGTTGTCACTATGGAGCAAAACTGATAGATTTATGTCAATGTCTTACCTTCGCATGGTGGCTAAATTCGGCACAAGTCTCCTCACCTCTGGCGGTGACCATCTTGACTTGCAGGTTATGTCAAGTCTGGTGGAGCAGATAGCTCGACTGCATGGCCAGGGCAAGGAGATAGTAATAATCTCTTCCGGTGCTATTGCCGCCGGAAGGCAGAAGCTCAAAAAAGTTCCGGAACGCAAGAATACTCCTTTTAAACAAGTCCTGGCTTCGGTGGGGCAAAGCCACCTCATGTATGCCTATGAACAACTTTTCAGCCAGTATGGTATAACCGTGGCCCAGGCATTGCTCACAAAGGGAGACCTCTGTGACCGCAGTGGCTATCTTAATGCTCGTAATACCCTGCTGGCCCTTGTCGAGCTTGGCATAATCTGTATTGTCAATGAAAATGACGTGGTCGCCATTGATGAGATTGAAGAGCTCAAATTCGGGGATAATGATAATCTTTCCGCCATGGTGGCTAACCTGGTTGATGCTGACATTTTAGTCATGCTCACTGATATCGGCGGTTTATACACTGCCGACCCGCATTACAATCCTGAAGCTCAGCTTATCCGCCGGGTGGACAAGATTGACGCTGAAATCGAACGGATGGCTTGCAACACTGTCAGCCGCCAGGGAACCGGCGGCATGATGACCAAGATTGAAGCAGCCAGGGTGGCTACTTCTTCGGGTGTAAACGTAGTCATCGCCGATGGGCGGGAACCTGACATACTGGTGAGAATCAGCCAGGGAGAAGACATCGGCACTTTCTTTCCTGCTCAGGTCAATAAGATAGAGAGCAGAAAGAGGTGGATGCTCAGCGGACTGGCTTCCAAGGGCAAGGTCACGGTGGACAAAGGCGCTGTCTCAGCCCTCAAGGAGCACAACAAGAGCCTCCTACCTGCCGGAGTTGTGAAAGCCGAGGGCAAGTTTCAGCGCGGCGATATTGTGGATATCCTGAACGAGAAAGGCAAACGCATAGGCTGCGGCATTGCAAATTATAGCTCCTCTGACTTAGCTATCATCGCAGGAAAGCACTCCGATGAAATCGGGAGCTTGCTCGGCTACGACTACGGCGACGAAGTGGTTCATAGAAACAATATGGTGATATCGTAAACGCTATGGAAGGCATAGAAGGGTAGCTACTATGAAATCAGCCGTAAGAGAACTCGAAGAAAAGGGAAAGGCAGCTAAGGCAGTGGCGAGAAAGCTGGCTTTCCTTTCTACAGAAGTTAAGAATAGGGCTTTGCTCAATATTGCTGATGCCCTTATTGATGAACTTAATGACATCCTGATTGCCAATAAGATTGACTATGAGAAGGCTAAGGCTTCCGGCATGAGTGAAGCCATGCTTGACAGGCTTATGCTTTCGCCGCCCCGCCTCGAGGGCATGGCCGAGGACGTCAAAGCAGTGGCGGCGCTGCCCGACCCGGTGGGCGAGGAGTTTGAGAGGCGGACCTTGCCCAATGGTCTAGAGATAAGCAAGAAGCGAGTCCCCTTAGGAGTCATCGGTGCAATATATGAGAGCCGCCCCAATGTCACCATAGACATATCGAGTCTGTGCCTTAAATCAGGCAATGCCGTCATCATGCGCGGCGGCAAAGAGGCTATGAATTCTAATAAAGCCTTGACTAAAGTAGCTCAAGAGGCTTGCGACCTGGCCGGAGTGCCTCAGGGAGCCATTCAGTTCATCGAGTCCACAGAGCGGGCTCTGGTTAAGCACATGCTCAAGATGAAGGGAATCATCGATTTGATGATTCCCCGTGGCGGCGCCGAGTTGATAAAGCTTGTCTCGGAGAATGCCACTATGCCGGTAGTTACCGGCGGCATCGGTGTCTGCCATACCTATGTGGACGAGAGTGCCGATATAAATAAGGCGGTCGCCATTGCTTATAACGCCAAGGTTCAGCGCCCAACTGTGTGCAACGCTCTGGATTGTATCCTGGCCCATAATCAGATCGCTCAAGCTTACCTGCCCGCAGTTGCCAAAGAATGGGCCAAGGCTGGGGTGGAAATGCACTGCGACAAGCGAGCTATGGCCATACTTAAACCCATTCCATCCCTGAAGCTAGTCCCCGCAAAATACGAGGACTGGGGGAAGGAATACCTGTCGCTGAAAGCGGCTGTCAAGGTGGTTGACTCGCTGGACGAAGCCCTTGACCACATTGAGAAATATGGCTCAGGGCACTCCGAAGCCATCGTCACCGAAGACCATTCCGCAGCAACGCGCTTCCTCAACGAAGTGGATGCCGCCTGTGTCTATGCTAACGCCAGCACCCGCTTCACCGACGGAGGACAGTTCGGGCTGGGCGCCGAGATAGGCATAAGCACCCAGAAATTCCACGCCCGCGGCCCTATGGCTTTGAAAGAGCTAACCAGCTACAAGTGGATTATCCGGGGCACTGGTCAAGTCCGGCCCTAGCCCTCAGGTCATCAAGCCAGAAGCATCAGGAGACCGAGCCGTGTATTCTCAAGAGTTCAGCGCGGGAAAGCCAGACCGCCTTAACCTGTACGGATCTACGGGAGATGCCATACCTCCTGAGCCAAGGGATGGTGTGGGACTGCATTAGTGCGGCAATGTGGAGTCGGGTCAGCTTTATCCTCATGTTGTTCGGCAAATCAATGACCTGGAATCCCAACCGTTTAGCGTGAGTATGAAAGGCAGTCCAACCATATATGGCAACGATGCTGCCATATTTCCCATCGGCTACTTCACTTGCCACGAGCTGCAAGCCCTCCTTTGAGTAGGAGACGAATCCCCGTGGGAAGACCCTCTTACCTGACCCCGAACTTGACTTGGGCTTCTCATTAATCCACGCATTATTGAAGTGCAGTTTGATGACAGGGTCGCCCGGCTTTACCTCACAACCGTCCTGTAGCCTGACAGGACATCCCTTATGACGTCTCACCTCAGCGCAGATGATGCTGTTTCTTCCGAGAGGCTTGATACCGAGGGCTATTGCGTGAACCTTGTTTATGATGGGCAACAAAGCACGTACAATAGCTACTAGAAGAGGCTCCACGTATCACCTTGGAAACTCATTTTCACCGTCTCGTCACACCACTTCTGGAGACATAACTCACTGGAAGGGCCAGCAATCCAGGCACCAATAAACCCACGCCTATTGCGTTGAATGATTTACGTTGGAAATGATGTTCTTCCACTTCCCCATATGACGGGAGCGGTCTTCCAGCGCGGTCACCAGTTCAACACGAATAGATGGGCGCTCAACGCCCAGGGTATGTAACTTCCGTGTCAGGTGTTCCCGGACACTGCCAGCTACGTGACCGTTCCCTTCGTCGAACATCAGCCGCAAGCAGATGCCGTCCGGTTCATGAACTACCTGGTACTGCCGTATATCGGCGTAACTTTCCAGAACGTTCCAAAAATGGACGGGATGAATGGCAACCTGTTTTCCCCCGCGACCGCGAAGATAAAGAACATCGTCATTCCTGCCGTTGATGGCCAGAATACGCCGGAATGGTTGGCCGCACGGACAGGGCTCGGCAGCCAGTACCATCATATCAGTTATCTCGTAACGGATGACGGGCTGAGTGAAACCAAAGAGGCTGGTGAATAGAATCTTGTGTCCCAGAGTGCCGTCGGGCACGGGCTGGTTATTCTCGTCTACTACCTCAACAATGCCCAGATCTTCAAAGATGTGCATCCCCTGGCCAGGGTTGCACTCCATGGCACGGAGTCCTTCCTGAGTGCCATAAATATCAAAGACCGCGCTTTTGGGCCAGGCAGCCTGGAGTTGCTTCCTCAATTCGCCGGTCAGCGGTTCGCCGCCACCGGCGATAATAGAAGGATTGATATGCAAATGCCCTTGAAGCACCTCCGTCACGAGCAGTCCCAGCAGGGACGGAAAACCCCGGAGAACGTGGGGTTGGAGGTAATTCAGCCGCTGAACCAGCTCTTCAAGAAGAGCAGTAGCCGGTAGCACGTGATAACGGTAAAGACCGGTATCCATACTCAAGGGGAGGCGATAGCTATCGTGCAAAGGGCTGTGGGAGCCGATGGTAACAATCGTGGGACGTCTCAGTGAGAAGGGAACCACTCCCATCATGCTTGCAATCCGCATGCTCGTCGCTTCCTGAATACTCCATTCTTTCCGATTGAACACCACCACCGTTTTTAGTCCAGAGCTACCTGCTGTAGTGAGCACACGATACTTGCCCAGGTAATACTCGTCCCCGCAAACGTGGGCCATGTGTTCCTGAAGTTGAGAGAGGCGCAACCGGGGGTCAGTGACGATCTGGTCGAAGCATTTCATATAGGTCTTCTTATCCAGGATAGGGAAGTCTTGGAGACTATACGGCGGACCCAGCCGGTGTGTGCTGCGGAACTCGCGGTAAAAGGGAGACTTCTCAGTCACCCAATCAAGAAGGCTAGCCAACCGGCGCTGCTGCAACTCCTCAAGCCTGGCGCGGGGCCAGCACTCATGTTTAATTAGCGCTTGCCGATAAACGATGGCTCGGGCCAGATCCCCCAAGCGACGCACCGTATGCGGCTCTTTCATCCACTATTACCTCGAACTACCTTCAGCGCCACATCTCTTCCTTTGCCCCAAAATTCACCTACCGGCTCCAGGTAGTTCTCGGCTTTAGAACTACATCGCTATACTAGGTATTTTGCATTATAGACTGGCCGCTATTTGCTGTCAAGTGTGCATACTCGTTCATATCATTAGTGACACTTTCTTTCGTCCCTGCGAGGAGCGACAGCAACGAAGCAATCTCTAGGCGAGGTTCCTCGGTCCAACGCTAGCAGGCTCCAGTCCCGCAACGAGATTGCCACGCCCCAACAAGTCGGGGTTCGCAATGACAGAGAGGCTATTACCCAACGTTACAAACGTATGAAGTGTCACCCATCTATCTGAACTAGGTCAGTTGTGCCGGGAATTTGTTCCTGAGAAGAATTGCCACTAACATAATGGCTTACCGGAGGGATAGCTTGGGAAACAGAGTAAGTCTTCTCTGTAACTCTTTTTGTCATTGTGAGAAGGCCTAGGCCGAAGCCTTGGGCAAAGCGAAAGGAAAGCGCCCGAAGAATCTTGTAGCACTAGTTCCAATAAGGCAGTGACTTGGCTCCAACGAGGTAATCACCAATTACTCTGGAGAAATCAGCTCAATCTCAAACAGTTTAGGCCACAGCTTCCCGGTCACAAACAAGCGATCGGCCTCTGCGTCATACGCAATGCCGTTAAGAACATCGACCGGCTCACTACGGTCTTCTGCGGTCAGGAGTCCTCTCAGATCTATCCACCCAATCACTCGACCTGTCTCAGGTGCAATCCTTGCGATCCGGTCTATTTGCCAGACATTGGCATAGATTTCCCCCTGGACGTATTCCAATTCATTGAGTCTGGTTACAGGATCATCATCGGCAAACACCGCAAGCTGACTGATCTCTTCAAAGGTCTGCGGGTCTAAGAAATGCAGTGTTGACGTACCATCGCTCATGATTAGGCACGTTCCATTATGCGTAATGCCCCAGCCTTCAGTTGAATAATTGAACTGCTGTAGTAAGTCAAAACTGTTCTTGTCGTAGACAAACCCAACGTTGGATTTCCAGGTCAGCTGGATGATCTTGTCTCCGTAAATGGTTATGCCTTCGCCAAAGAACTGATCTGGTAGTTCATGAATCTGCAAAATAGCTCCAGTTTCCAACTCCGCTCTACGCAGTGTGGAGTGTCCCAAAAGCCCCGTTCCCTCATATAGAGCGCCATCTTCGAAAATCAATCCCTGCGTGAAAGCATCGGGGTCATGAGGGTAGGTATTGACTATGTTATAGGAATAGACTGGAATGCCATCCGAATTGCCAAAAAATGAGCACCCTTGAAGATTCAAGCAAGAGAAGACAAGAACTGCTCCTAGCAATGAAAAGAGCCCTACGATGGATATCCTGAAACGACGGTTCATGAAGATTACCCTGCTCACGACCTCCAATATCATAAAGGGAGAGTCACGGTTTAAGACAAGGTCCTGAAGGTGTGCCTCTGTATTTAGAATTCCTTGTCTATTCCTTCCCTGCCATTAGTTCAGGTTATTTCATGTCTGTCAGGTTCAGAAACAGCAGATTCGTTCCAGAGCAGGACTCGAGGCTGATTTATTTGCCTTCTACCCCTCAATAACCTCCTTGGTGCTGGGAATTCTCCCCAAGATGCGCTCGTCAATGCGGGTAGCCGAATCCAGGGCACGGGCCAGAGCTTTGAACAGGGCTTCGGCCTTGTGGTGGTCGTTGATGCCGCTGAGCACTTTGGCGTGGAGGTTAATTTTGGCTTCGGAGGCGAAAGAGACGAGAAAATGGCGGACTAAATCAGCATCGAGGTCGCCTACGGTGGCTTCGTCAAAGTCCGCCTCGATTGTGCTGTAAACCCTGCCCCCGATGTCCACGGCTACTGCTGCCAGGGCTTCATCCATAGGCACGACGGCATGTGCCATACGAACAATGCCTTGTTTTTCTCTCAATGCTTGCTTAAAAGCCTTGCCCAGCGAGATAGCCACATCCTCAACTACGTGGTGCTGGTCGGGACCCGAGGCTGAGATTTTTATGTCAAACACCCCGTGCTGGGCTAGCTGGCTAAGGAGGTGGTCGAACATCCTTATGCCGGTGGTGATTTGGAATTGTCCGCTGCCGTCAATGTTGAGCTCCACCTTGACATTCGTTTCGGCAGTCTCGCGGACTACTTTTGCCTTTCTTTCAGTCATGTTTAACCTCCTTTAATGCCTTAACCAGAACATCGGTATCTTCAGGTCGGCCCACGCTAATTCGCAGGCAGTCTCTCAATCTGGGAGTATCGAAATAGCGAACGAATATGCCCCTCCGCCGCAGTTGTTGCCAGATTTCTCTGGCGAGATTCTTCGGTCGCTTTGCTCCTTCAGAATGACAAGGAGGAGAGTAGCTCAGGGAGCAAAGAATAAAATTAGCCTTAGAAGGAGAAGGCTTTAGCCAACCCAGTTCCTTTACTTTGCCAAACAATCTCCCCCGTTCCATAACTATCTTCATAACATTGAGACGAAGATACTCTATATCTGCCAGGGAAGCTAGCACCGCAGCCTGGGCTGCGGCATTGGCGTTATACGGCTGCTTAATCTTCATCAGATAATTAGCGATTTCTATGGGGAAAAAGCCGTAGCCTATCCTTAAGCCAGCCAGCCCGGCCCATTTGCTGAAGGTGCGTAAAACTATCAAGTTGGGGTAAGAGGGCACTGAGTTGGCGACGGTTGCGTTACTGAATTCACAATAGGCTTCGTCTACGACAACAATTCTTCCAGTATCAACAAGCTCCATAATTTCCTTCTCAGGGGTAGTGTTGCCTGTGGGATTATTGGGCGAGGCGACAAAGATGACCTTTGTCCTCTTGGTCAAGGCCTTCTTTATACCGGCCATACCAAGGGCAAAATCTTCAGTTCGGGGCACATCAACTACCCGGCCTCCACAAACATCGGTGCTAAAGGGATACATGCCGAAAGTGGGTGGACAGTTGATAACTTCATCTCCTGGCTTGAGGAAAAGCCGGAGGATAAGGTCAATAAGGTCATCGCTGCCCATGCCGCAGACAATGTGCTGGCGTCCCAAGCCGGTATATTCCTCCAGAGCCTTCCGCAGTTCCCTCTGTTCCGGGTCGGGGTAATTGTGATAATAAGGATAGGTGGCTAGGGCCTGGTACACCTTGGGGGAACAGCCATAAGGATTCTCATTGCCATCGAGTTTTATTACCTTTTCTGCAGGCAATTCGGTTTGCTGGCTCAAGACTTCTGGCGGCTCGATAGGAGCGTAGCCATTCATGGTCACGAGCTCAGGTCTGACAAGTTTTTTTATGTCCATCTCAACCTAAATCAAAAGTCAAAAATAAAAAATCAGAATAACAAGTCAAAATGCAAAATTCTTTGTCCCTACTACTTATTTCTGCCTTTTGCATTCTAATGTTTTATTTGGCTCCCAGTCTCTTCTCTACAGCCTGGGCGTGGGCATCGAGCCCTTCAGCTTTAGCTATAACCACGGCAGCCCGGCTAAGCCTTCGCATGCCGGGCTTGTCCAGGGCGACGACATTGGTAACCTTCAGGAAGTCGGCAACACCAAGAGGAGAACCAAAACGAGCACTGCCTCCAGTGGGCAAGACATGGCTGGGGCCGGCAACATAATCGCCCAGCACCACGGGCGAGTCCGCGCCTACAAAAATACAGCCGGCATTGTGAATTTTGCGGACTAAAGCTGAGGCATTGGATGTCATAATGGAGAGATGCTCGGGAGCGAAGAGATTGACCAACTCCACTGCTTGAGCCATGTCGTCAACAAGCACAACCATTCCCGCATCAATGGCTTTCTTAATGGTCGAACGCCGCCTTAATTTCCCCAGTTGTGTCTCAATTTCTTCGTCTACCTGGTCAGCCAGGTCAGCCGAAGTGGTGATCAGAATCACCGAAGCCAGAGCATCGTGTTCAGCCTGAGCCAACAGGTCGGCAGCACAAAAGGCAGGGTTAGCCTTCTCATCCGCGACAATTACTACCTCGCTGGGACCCTCCAACCCATCTATGTCCACTATGCCATAGACCATTTTCTTAGCCAGGGTCACAAAAATGTTCCCGGGACCGCAGATTTTGTCCACTCTGGGTATTGATTCAGTGCCATAAGCTAATGCCGCAATAGCCTGAGCACCGCCAAGCTTGAAAATGCGGTCGACCTTGGCAATACCGGCGGCGACCAACGTGGAGGCAGGAATCCGGCCATCTTTGCCGGGCGGTGAAACCATGATGATTTCTTCAACACCGGCCACTCTGGCTGGTATGGCCATCATCAAAACGGTAGACGGGTAGGCAGCACTGCCGCCAGGCACATACAAGCCAACCCTCCGCAAGGGCAGAATCTGTTGCCCCAGCCACCGGTCGAGAGGAATTAGGCCGGTTTTGTGTTCACAGGCAACATGGAAGTCCCGTATTCTTCTGGCTGCGAATTCAAGAGCCGAGACGATTTTCTTATTTACTATGTCATAAGCGGCAACAATTTCCTGTTCGTCTACTTCCAGCGCATCAAGTCGTACTCCATCCAGTTTTTCGGTGTAATTCCGGAGAGCTTTATCACCTTTGCGCCGAACCTCACCGATGATACGGCCTACCACTTCCTGGACTGAAAGCTCTTCACCAAAGACCTGCCTTATTTGAGCCCGTACCCGCGGTGGCGCAGCGAAAGACTCCCAGAAATCCTCCCTGGCCAGTAATTGCCTCGCCTTGTTAAAGTCTTTGACTCTTTTCATACCAACTAAAACCAAAAATCAAAGATCAAAATGACAAATTAAAATATAAACCTTTTTTGCTTCTACTTTGTATTTTTGCCTTTTGCGTTTTGATTTTCAATCTGCTTTAGCCCCGCTCGTAGTTTCTGCGTCAGGAACTTGATTTTCTCTTTCTTGTTGGAAGATGCCAGACTATCTTTGTTGGCAATCAGACAGGCCGAGGATTGAAAGAGCACATCGAGAATCCTTAGTTTGTGTTGTTCGAGGGTCTTCCCCGTCTGGGTATTATCAACAAGCATATCGGCGTCCTCGGGTAGAAAAGCCTCGCTCGCCCCCCAGGTCGGGATCAGCTTGTATGGGTTGATGCGATTATCCTGAAGGTACCTATCGGCAATGTTTATGTACTCTGAAGCTACTTTCAGAGGGGCAAACTTACCGCTCTGAACAAGTGATCTCAATTCATCAATGTTGTTCACGGGCATATCCCGGCTCACGGCAGCGACGATTTTGACAGTGCCAAAGCCCAGGCCAAACAATTTCTTCACCGGGCTTGAAGGAAAGCGACAGAGGTGTTCCCGCAGCCAATCCTCACCGGTTATAGCCAAGTCGAAATTGCCATTAGCCACCTGCAGAGGCATATCCTGGGGTCTGATTACTTTAATGCCGAGCCAGTCTAAATCAACGCAGGGGCGGCGGCTGACGACCTCTTCAGAGTATCCCTGAAGCGTCAGCCCGGCTTGCTCCAAAAACTGGGCAGCAGGCGCTTGCTGGTGTCCATCAGGCAAGGCCAGGTTGATTTCCTTGGCCGACCACAAGGGGCAAGGAATCTTCAGTTCCTTACAAATAACGAGCTCATGTTCCATTGATGTCCGCGGCCCTGCGCCAAGCTTGGAGTCAAAACACATCAATATTTGGCTCAAATCCTTGTTCTCCAGGCTTTCTCGATTGGCTACTAGATAGGCAGTAACAGGGAACAGCTTGTCGAGGGGAATCAAGCCTTGAGCTGCTATATGCGCCCTACTTCTTCCCCAGAGCACTGCCAGGTCGGCATTTTCTGGGGGATAAACCTCTGCAGCTCCCCACACCGGGAAGATCCTGAACCTTCTCATCCTGAGATTTAGGGCAAAAGCCTCAGACAGATTAGGATACTCGCTCACTACACGACAATCATTTTGCCGGGCTGATAGCTCATTGAGGCTGGTTATCCCGCCTTGAGCACTGCCGACTACGTGAATGTCGCCTTCGCCATAATTCAGGCTCGCTATTTTCATCAGAGCCCCTGCTGGATATTTCACCAGGTATTCCTCAATCCAATCTGAACCACAAATACCCAGGTCGTAATTACCGACGGCTACCTCTATGGGAATATCCTTTTCCCGAAGTATTTTAGCGACAAGACTGGAAAACCTTGCCGAGCGCAGGCGATATTGCTTTGTCTTATCGCCGTAGCCCTCAAATCTCAGGTCAACCTCGGCAATCAAGCTGGCTGTCGGCGATAGAAACCTGCCTTTAGGGAGGGCAAACTTGATGTAGCCGGCTTGGTGGTCCTTCATCCCTCACCTACTACTTCAAGAATCTCTGCCACAGAAGTTACCTCTCGCCGCCGCTTTTTTAGGCAATCCTTGAGCACCAACCGAGAGGGCTTCTTTCCAGAAACCGAGATGACCCATTCATAATCAGATTCGGCTCGACCGGCAAAGTCAATCTCTGCAAGGTATCCGGCGTCACGAAGAAATTGCGCCACAGTAAAGCACGTTTTTACTATTTCCGGAGTCAATTCCTTACCTTTAACCAGAATTCCAGATTTGCCCTTCTTCTTCTCCGGCGGCAATAGTCGCATCATAGGGTCCACATATAGGGCAAATCCGCAGGCGGGGACGTCTCCTCCATTCATGAGGGGCACAAGCCTATCATATCTTCCTCCTCCACCTATCTTTTCCCCGCCAGCCACGAACTGAAAACAAATGCCGGTATAGTACTCAAAACCGTGCATCGTTGCGATATCAACTTCATAACTGCAGTCCATGTTATCCAGTAACGTGGCAATGCTCAGGAAGTCCTCCAGGCTGGACTTGAAGTCCTGCGAAGCTGTGGGGAATGAAGCTTTTACATTGCGTAGAAAGCTGCTGGATTTTCCCTTAAGACCCAATAATGCAGCCATAAGCCTTTCCATTTCGGGGTGAGTGGATTTTGCCCTGGTTAACGTCTCCCAATCTCCTTCCAAAATGCGGTCCGTTATCTTAGCTTCCTCGGCCGGGCTGAGCTTGAATTCCCTGAGCAACGCCTTGACCAGGCCGGCGTGAGACAGTTGCAGCCTGACGTTTTTGATGCCAAGCTTGCGGATAACGTCTTCAGCAAGCAAAATTATCTCCACATCGGGAGCGAATTTGGCACCACCGAAGAACTCCGCACCACACTGCCATCTTTCCCTGTTCTTTTTGCCGGTTCCCTCGAAAGCGAAGATATTGGTCACATAGGAAAGCCGAGCTGATTCCTGGCCACTCAGATTGTCTATATAGAGCCTGGCTACAGGAATAGTGCCATCTGGCCTTAAAACAACCCTCTCCCCACTCCAGCCATCCCAATCAAGAAAAGAATATACCTTGCTCAGCATGCCCGGAGTGAGTGTACCCGTAGCCGTAAACAAATAGAGGTATTCCAGGGTCGGCGTTCTCGCCTCCTGGTAGCCCCAGCTGCGACAACAAGTTCGAAAGGTATCTTCAATACGACGAAAGCGCAACATATCACCCGGGAGCAAGTCCTGCATTCCCTTACATTTTTGGTTCTTCATACTCGTGGTATTCTACACTAAGCTGTTCACAGCTTCAACGCTAAACCTGGAGCTCTTTGTTGCTTTCAATTGCTTAGTTTATAATTAACATGGGGGTAATGTGAGATGCTTAGAACCGGACTCAGAGTTTTCTTCGTCGCGTGGCTCGTGATGCCCCTGGTTGCGGGTTTAGGAGGCAGTCTGATCGCTGCCGCCAGCCCCGCCACGGTAGAAGTCCTTTCCGTGGATGGCACCATTGTACCCGTGATAGCTGACTATATCGACCGGGGTATCAGCCAGGCGGAGGAGCACGGCGCTACTGTCTGCATAATTGAGCTAGACACTCCCGGCGGGCTTCTGGACTCAACCGAGAAGATAGTTCAGAGCATTATGAATGCCGGCGTGCCTGTCGTGGTCTACGTTTCACCCAAAGGCGCCTGGGCTGCCTCAGCGGGAACGTTCATTACTCTATCAGCTAACATTGCGGTCATGACGCCGGGCACGACCATCGGCGCTGCCCATCCGGTAGCTGCTGGAGGGGAGGAAATACCAGAAGACCAGATGAAAAAAATAGTCGAATTCTCGGCCAAGTGGATGAGGACTATAGCTGAAGAACGCGGCCGCAATGTCGAAGAGGCTGAGTTAGCAGTTACACAAAGCAAATCGTTCACGGACGTCGATGCCCTGGAAAACAACCTCATCAACCTGCGAGCTGAGAATCTGGCAGACCTTATTTCCCAAATCAATGGCTGGAATGTCACCTTGGCGAGCGGCCAGGAGGTCATCATTGATACTACGAACTACGGTTCAACTAGAAATGAAATGAATGCCGTTGAGAGATTCCTGCACGCCATCAGTGACCCCAACATTGCCTACATCCTCCTTACCCTGGCTACCATAGGGTTGATTACGGAGGTTTCCAACCCGGGGATGGTCCTTCCCGGAGTGGTTGGGGGCATCAGTTTGTTCCTGGCGTTTTACTCACTGGGAGTGCTTAATGCATACTGGGGAGGCATATTACTTATTTTACTTGCCGTGGGTCTCTTTGTCGCCGAGTACTTCACCCATAGTTTTGGGCTATTGACTGCCGGAGGTATCGCCTCGCTGGTTATGGGTTCGCTCATATTGTTCAGCCATAGCCCGGAGGTAGAGTTAAATAGGGGATTAATTGCCGGGGTTACGGCGGGAATCACCGCTTTTGCTGCCTTTGTCATCGGGGCCATCGTCCGCGGGCAAAGACGACGCAAGGTTACCGGATCTGAGGGAATGATCGGGGAAATGGCCATAGCCAAAACACCCCTCGACCCCACAGGCACAGTTCTGGCCCAGGGAGAATTATGGACGGCGACATCGGAAGGCGGCAAAGTAGCACCGGGTGAAGCGGTGACAATAAGCAAGGTGGAAAGACTGAAATTACGGGTGACCAAGAAGTCGAAAGGATAGGAAGATAGCAACATGGAAATGACTGGCCCAATCATCGTAGCCATAATATTCGCGGTCGCCTTCATCATTTTTGTTATCTACGCCATCGTGAAGGGTCAGAGGCGAAAACTTTCGGCTGGCATCGAGGAAATGATAGGGAAAGAAGCCGTGGTGCGAACGACCCTCAATCCGAAGGGCACGGTTCTAGCCGAAGGAGAGTTATGGACAGCCATAGCTGAAGATAGTACAATAGAATCCGGAGAGGAGGTGATAATAGCCAAAACAGAAGGGTTGAAACTGTGGGTGACCAGAAAATCTAAAGAAAAGGAGAAGGAATGAGCATTTTTATCTATGGTCTTATCGCAGTAGTAGTAATAATACTTCTATCGGCGGCTATCAAGGTCGTTCGAGAGTACGAAAGAGTGACCGTTTTCCGACTGGGGAGATTCGTGGGGCTGAGAGGACCAGGTTTGGTCCTGATCATACCTTTCATTGAGACTGTGCGGAAAGTTGACCTTCGAGTAATCACCATGGACGTTCCCTCGCAAGAGTGTATCACAGTAGACAATGTCACTGTCAGGGTTGACGCCGTGGTTTATTTTCGGGTGGTCGATGCCTCAGAGGCTATTCTCAAGGTGCTGGACTATATCAAGGCAACCTCGCTGCTTGCTCAGACCACTTTGCGAAATGTTGTCGGACAATCTACGCTGGATGAGCTATTAGGCCAGCGGGACAGGCTCAACGAAAAGATAAAGACGGCAGTAGACGAAGGCACCGATCCCTGGGGTATAAAAGTGAGCATGGTAGAGGTCAAGGATGTGCAACTGCCACAAACAATGCAGAGGGCGATGGCCGCCCAAGCTGAGGCTGAGCGAGACAGAAGAGCTAAGGTAGTTCATGCCGAGGGTGAATACCAGGCGGCAGAGAAACTGGCCGAGGCTGCCAGAGTCATTTCCAGCCAGCCGTCAGCTCTTCAGCTTCGTTATTTACAGACCCTATCCAGCATTTCCACAGAAAAGACCACCATTATCGTATTCCCTCTGCCCATGGATCTGCTGGCTCCAGTTCTGGAGAAGGCTGGCAAGTCAGAGAAAAGCAAATAGTAGGACAGAATCTGCGCAGTCCTGATAAAACTGGGACATGCCGAATCTGGACGGCGGTTCCAGTGATAGATTAGGTCTTGATAGGGATGCTGAATCATCTGCTGTCCAGGGTTATGCCTGCACATAAGAAGGCTCCATCAGGCAAATCTTCTTACTCAGGGGGTAACTATGGCCAATAGGACTAAGCAAGAATGGCGTGAAACCATATTAACTCCGGCTTTAAAGCGCGCTGCCGAGCGTCAGGAGAAGTTCGAAACCAGTTCCGGTATGGAGATCGACACTGCCTACACACGGGAGGACCTGCCAGATTTTGACTATGATCGAGATTTAGGCTACCCCGGAGAGTATCCCTTTACCAGGGGCGTCCAGCCGAACATGTATCGCGGCAGAATATGGACGATACGCCAGTACTCCGGCTTTGGTACTGCTGAGGAAACTAACCAAAGGTACCGCTACCTCTTGGAGCAAGGCCAGACTGGCCTGAGCGTAGCCTTCGACCTGCCAACACAAATTGGCTATGACTCCGACCACCCCTTAGCTAGAGGCGAGGTGGGCAAGGTTGGTGTCGCCATAGACAGCCTCCGGGATATGGAGATTCTTTTCCGGGATATACCTCTGGATAAGGTAAGCACTTCCATGACTATAAATGCCACTGCGCCGATTCTCCTGGCTATGTACATCGCCCTGGGCAAGAAGCAGGGAGTTGAGCCCACCGAGTTAAATGGCACTACCCAAAATGACATACTTAAGGAGTACATCGCCCGGGGCACCCACATCTTCCCGCCCCGTCCTTCTATGAGGTTGGCCACTGATATATTTGCTTATTGTGCCAGGCATGTCCCTCGCTGGAATACCATCAGTATCAGTGGGTACCACATACGAGAAGCCGGTTCCACCGCGGGTCAAGAAATTGGCTTCACCCTGGCTAATGGTATTTCTTATGTTCAGGCAGCTATTGATGCCGGGCTTGATGTAGATGCATTCGCTCCCAGACTATCATTCTTCTTCAATAGCCACATCAACTTCCTCGAGGAAATTGCTAAGTTCAGAGCGGCACGGCGCCTCTGGGCGAAGATTATGAGAGAGAGGTTTGGAGCCAAGGACTCACGCTCCTGGATGCTTCGCTTCCACACTCAAACCGCGGGATGCAGCCTCACCGCACAGCAGCCGCATAATAACATCGTGCGGACAGCCTTGGAAGCCCTGGCGGCAACCTTGGGAGGTACTCAATCGCTGCACACTAACTCTTTCGACGAAGCCTATGCTCCGCCTTCCGAAGAAGCAGTGACCATAGCTGTGCGGACTCAGCAAATACTGGGCTACGAGAGTGACGTCGCCAATGTCGTTGATCCTCTTGGTGGTTCTTACTACATAGAACATCTAACCAACAGCCTGGAAAAGGAAGCCAGGGAGTATATCGCCAAAATTGATAGTCTGGGTGGTGCTGTAGCTGCCATAGAGCAAGGATATCAACAGAGGGAAATCCAGGACTCATCCTACCGGTACCAGAAAGAAATCGAAAGTGGAAAACGCACCGTGGTAGGGGTAAACAAATTCGTCTCCCCCTATCCCAAAATAGCGGGACTGCTGCGAGTTAAGCCCGAAGTAGAAAAAAGACAGAAGGAGAGAACTGCTCAGGTCAGGACAGATAGGGACAGCAGCAAGGTCAATCAGGCACTTGGGCGATTGGAGGATGTCGCCCGAAGCAAGGATAATACCATGCCGGCCTGCCTTGAATGTGTGGAGGCCTACGCTACGCTAGGGGAAATATGCGATGTGCTGCGCAAGGTTTTCTCTACTCAAAAAGAATTCCTGGTCTTTTGAGAAGAAGCCTTCAGGATCTGTGCACTAGTTTCAAAGGAGGAAAAATGGCCAGAAAAGTTGACCACATCGGTATCCTAGTCAGCAACATTGATGAAGCGATAAAGCTCTATAAGGATTGTTTCGACGCTAAGGTTGACAAGATTGAGACCCTCACAGAGAGGGGAGTAAAGGCAGCCATCCTTTCCTTAGGGCAGGGCGCCAACCTGGAGCTTCTGGAGCCGCTTCCCGACAGCAATATGGCTAAAATCCTGGAGAAAAGAGGAGAAGGACTTCATCACATAACGTTTGAAGTGGACAATATAGATAAGGAGCTTAGCCACCTCTCCGAAAGGGGGATAGAATTAATTGATAAGAAGGCTCGCCCTGGGTTTGAGGGCATGGTAGCTTTCATTCACCCCAAATCGCTTAGAGGGGTGCTGGTTGAGCTTTGTCAGAAAGCCTAGAAGGAGCGGACTATGAACAAAGGTAGGATTCGTGTTCTGTTGGCCAAGCCCGGCCTAGACGGGCATGACCGAGGTGCTAAGGTGGTAGCCAGGGCTTTGCGGGATGCTGGCATGGAGGTGATCTATACTGGCATCCGACAGACTCCCGCGATGATTGTCGAGGCAGCCATCCAGGAGGACGTGGATGTCATCGGGTTGAGCATCCTGTCGGGAGCTCATTTAGAGCTCTTCCCATCAATCATAGAGGGACTAAGGAAAAAAGGCAGGGAAGATGCCCTCGTGATCGCCGGAGGCATAGTACCCGAGGACGATATCCCCGCTTTACAGCAAATGGGCGTGAAAGCTATCTTTGGTCCGGGCACTTCCACAGAGGACATCGTCCGCTTCATCCAAAAAGAAACAGGCCAGCACTTAGCGTGCTGAGTGCTGGGCGACGCCAATAAGGTCAGTGAGGTTCTCCACACCTTTGTCCCGCATAAAATGCTCTATCCCCTCCAGTATAGTGAGACAGATGTCAGGACTGGTCAGGCAGGCTGTGCCAATCTGTATGGCGGTGGCTCCAGCCATGATAAACTCCAGGGCATCTTCAGCACAGGCGATGCCCCCGCATCCTATCAGCGGAATACGGACCGTTCTGGCCGCCGCGAACACCATATGAAGCGCCACAGGCTTGATAACAGGTCCAGAGACTCCACCCACAGTATTTCCCAGGCAAGGCTTTCTTTTGTTTATATCAATTGCCATGCCTTTCAGTGTATTAATCAGGCATATGGCATCGGCTCCAGCTTCTTCCACGGCTAAAGCGATTTCCCTGATGTCGGTTACATTGGGACTCAACTTGACGATAACCGGCAAACTGGTGGCAGCTTTGACTGCCGAAGTTACCTGAGCGGCGAGCTTGGGGGCGACACCGAATTCCATCCCACCTGCGGAAATATTGGGACAGCTGATATTCAGCTCAATGCCGCTGACACCAGGCACGCCTTCCAGTTTTCGGCTCACAGCCACATATTCTTCTGCTGTTTCCCCGGCAATATTAACGATAACCGGAACTCGCCACCTTGCCCATACGGGCGCTTTCTCTTCAATCAGGGCATCAACACCGATATTCTCCAAACCCACCGAGTTAAGCAGACCACCAACAGTCTCCACCAGTCGTGGTTGAGTATTACCTTTTCTGGGTCTAAGGGTTGTCCCTTTGCAGACAATGGCGCCTAGCTTTTGAATATCAACAATCTCAGCATACTCTGTGCCATAACCAGCTATGCCTGCGGCTATCATCACAGGATTAGATAGAGCTAGTCCCTTAGCATTCCGCGGGGCTAATTGCACGTGCAGGTTGGGTGACTTTCTCATTGTCTAAAACTTTATCACTGCTCGGGGCAAAAAAGAAAGGACTACTCAAGGGGCACAAGCTTCACTTTTCCCCAGACACCCATTTTGTCGCCTACAATAATAACCAAGCCACGTAGCCCCTCGATACTCTGGGCTTTTTCGATTGCCCGAGGAATATCATCTGCTGCCTTAACCATATTGCCTAGGGCTGTAGCTGCGGCATCAGCTAGAGCTGTCGACGGTGAGAGGACAACAACCGCGTCGGCGCTGCCCAGGCTTAAGGAATGTCCTACGGTTCCGGAAGACGTACATACCCCCAGAGGTGTTTCTCGGGGCATGATTTCCAGAGCAATCTTCTTGGTAAAAGAGGATTGTCCGGCATAGATGCCCACCAGCCTCTTATTGGATATTTTCAGAAAAATATCGCCACCGTTCTCCACAATTACCTCCGGCGAGAAAGCGAGCAAATCCCTGCCTACCGCTTCAGCAATGGCGCCAGCTACCGCTGCCATAGGGCCAACACCTGTCAGCTGAGACACCCTGGCCATTTCTTTGACGATAGCCGGGGCTCCGGCTTCAGCCTGATAAGGGTCTAATGTGGTCAGGAAGATAGGATGACGCCCAATATATGCCTCTAGAGAGCCACGGTGCTTTAGCACAGAATCGAGAGTTTTGTCCTTCAGATTACGCCGGGAGCGGATGTACAAGTCTGTTTGTTTCACCGCCACCTCAAAGGAAACCAAATCGTCGTCCTTAATCCAGTGGCGGTAGAAACGTGGCTCATACATGACCAGATACGAAACCGTAATCTCTAGTTTCTAAATCCTAGACAAATTCCCTAAGAACGCAAAAACAAAAAAAGCAAGGTGATCGCGGAAAAGTCAAAAATTATTGCGCTTTGATTTGCCATTTCTGTTCTTGACCTTTGGTTTTTGAATTTCTGCCGTCAGAAATACAATATCATCGCGCGAGGAGGACAAGCCTTGACACAGAGCCCGCAGACGACACATTTATTATGGTCAAAGAGCACCTTCCTGGTTTTTGGCTCCAAGGCAAAAGCCTCGGTGGGACAAATGGTAATGCAGGCTCCACAATGAGTGCACTTGGCTTCGTCACGGACGACATCCTGGCTTAGGGACTGGATTTCTATCCCGGTCTCGGTGAGGTATTTGATGCCCTTGTCGTAGTTCTTCCGCTCACCGCTTAGCTCTAGAATCAGTAGTCCTTCTTGTCCCGGTGATACAGAAGCCCTAATGATATTGAAGGTGAGGCCGAAATCCTTAACCAGGCGGCAAACGACCGGCTGCCCCGTCATATTGGGCGGAAAGTGAAGCACTATTCTTCTAGAAACATTCATCTTCCCTAATTACTCCGCTATTGGTCTTTCCTTGAGCGGCTTAGAACTTATGCCTGACTCCACGCCGGGCAACGGAGCCACTGGCTCCGTAAGCAGGAACTCGCCCTTCTCTATCCATTTTCTCAGAATACTGGCAATTTCCACAGCTTTGAGATAGCTAGACAAGGAAGACGTCGGCACATCCTTCCCCTGGACTTTTATGTGACCGCTCTTGAGTTCAGCGTAGCTGACTTCTCCCAGAATATCAGGCTCTCTCTGAGGATAAGCCTCGGAATAGTCCACGACGGGAGCCAGAATGCCAGCATCGCTCACCGCAGTGTAGCGGAGAATCTCCTCAGAAAGTATAGGGATGGGGACGCCTATGCCCACGGTCAATGTGCAGCCATAACCGAGCATGCTTGTCCCGACCAGCCATTCCGGCTTCATTTGCTTCAAATCCCCAATCACAGCCAGTGTCCCTGCACCCCGCCGCGGCACTCCATTGTCACCCCTGAGGGCAGTGGGGTTATGCTGAGTACCATGCCAGGCAACATAACCTATTCCACCACCCAAGAAAATCTTCGTCCCCACACCTATGGTCTTATAGTAAGGGTCATTCAGCAGTGGCGAGAGTTGCCCCGCCGAGCAGTAGTTGGCATTTCCCAGATTCGGCTTAAGCACGCCCATATAGGTATAGCGAACCTTGTCGGAGAGGTTCACTGCTACGTTGTAGTTCTGGTAGGCATTCCTGACATCAAATAGAATTGCCTCATTTATATCCCTAATGTTGATCAGGGTCTCGAGCTTCTTCCTTGGGTAGCAATCCGTTCCATAAGCGGCGGCGGTAAGCCTTATGTCTTTTCCAGCCACCAGCTCCTGTATTACAGATCCACCACCATAATTGAATTCCCCGGGATAGAACTTATTTCTGGGGTCGTCATCGGGAAGGGCAGTCGCCCCGATGAACACATCCACAGCAGCTATACCGGTATAGACCGGAACGTCGTTAAGGTAAACCTTGCCGCCGCCCAGTTTTATTCTGGGCTTGGAGTGTCCGATATTGAGAAAGGCGCCAGAACCACACATCGGGCTGAAAGTGCCGGTGGTGACGACATCAATTTCCTCGGCTGCCTTGCGTATGCCCTTTTCCTTAGCGATGTCGATCACTTCTTCCGCGGTCACCACCACAGCCTTACCTTTTCTGATTTTCTCGTTGATTTCAGCTATCGTCTTTGCCATGGCAAATCTAGCCCTGTTCAAGTAATTTTATAGCAACTCTAGCAGCTTTCTTACCGGATAGAAGCATGCCACCAAAAATTGCCCCCATCCTCGGGGAACCAAAAACGGCGTTCGCTGTCATTCCGGCAACCACTAATCCGGGATAGACTTCCCTGGTATTCTTCAATATCTCCTTTTCACCTCTTTCAGCCCACATAGGCTTCTCCCCCATCACCTCTCCCGTCTTCGTCCTTAACTTCGGGCCTATCTTCTTGACCACGATAGAGCAGATTTCGGCATCGTGCCCGGTGGCATCTACAGCCACCTTACACCTCACAGTTAGAGGGTCCACATGGAGCTTGGACCAGGAGACAGCGCTCCAATTCAAAACAAGCCCGGTTATCCTGTCACCTTCTCGAATCATCACGTCTTCAACGCTAATCAAATTGAAAACCTTCACCCCGGCTTTTATCGCCCTGGAGCAGATAGTGGAAATAGCCTCCAGCGAATCAGCGATGTAGTACCCTTTCTGGTACTCTTTTGTCGATACATCAAACTCATCTAATATCCGCTTGCCTTCCTCTTGAACGACGATGCGGTTGAACATCATCCCTCCGCCAGCCATACCGCCGCCAATCCGAAGCTGCCTCTCAAATACCACCACCTTCATTCCCTCTTTCGCCAGGTAGTATGCAGCAACGAGCCCAGCTGGTCCTGCCCCGGCTATGGCAACATCAGTCTCCATAGCTCCCATGAAGTCCTTCATGTAGCTTTCGACAATAGCACGGGAAATGGTAATCTCATCCATCCTCAGTCAGCCTCCTTTAGCTGCCGGAGCAGCGGCCTGGAAGACGTGCCA
>JALHUO010000036.1 GCA_022866545.1 Dehalococcoidia bacterium
AGATAGAAATACACCCCGCCACTGAGCGCAATCAGCAGGACTGCCAGCACCAGCAGGTACCAGATGGTAAATCGGAATTTGATGCTATGAATGAAGCTCATGGTGCTTTCAACCGATAGCCGGCTCCTCTCACTGTCTGAATCGGACCATCGTCCTTTTCGTCGTCGATCTTGCGCCGCAGTCTGCGAATATAGACATCTACCAGATTGGACAGGCTATCGAAATCGTAATCCCAGGCATGTTCTTCGATCATGGTGCGCGTGACTACCACATTGGGATGGCGCATCAAGTACTCCAGGATGACGTATTCCTTGTTAGTCAGTTCAATGGGTCTTTGCCCTCGCCAAACCTGGCGGGTAAGAGTGTCCAGAATCAGGTCTCCTACCCGAAGTTCGGGCGATTTCAACATTCCCTCTCGCCGCAAGAGTGCCCGGACACGGGCCAGAAGCTCACTGAAAGCAAAGGGTTTGACCAAATAGTCATCGGCTCCTGTATCCAGCCCTTTGACCCGGTCCTCTACAGCGTCTTTGGCCGTCAACATCAGAATGGGACTATTAACCTTCTTTGCGCGAAGGTCATGGCAAACTTGGATGCCATCTTTGTTTGGCAGCATGATATCTAGAATGATGAGATCATAAGGATTGACCTCGGCAAGATATTCTCCTTCTTCTCCGTCGTAGGCTAGGTCAACAGCGTAGGCTTCTTCCAGAAGCCCGCGTTTTATGACAGCACAAAGTCGCCGGTCATCATCGACAACTAGAATTCGCATGTCACACTCTCAACACAAATTATATTACACCAAGATGAACATGAGATGAAATGGCTAATTTACATGCTTTTTCTGATGTTCACTCCCAGTTCATGGTGGGTTCATGTCGCTGTGATAAGCTGGATTTGCACTAATGGGGACTAACAGTAGAACGAAATGACATGTGTCTACTAAGGAGAGAAGGTCGATATAGCATCTGAGAAGGAAACACATCCCCATCAGTAGAATAAACAGAAAGGAGCGATATGACAATGTGGAAACGCAAGTGGTTCATTCCGGTCGTGGTGGTGTCCGTACTGCTGATTGGAGGTATAGTGGGAGGAGTAGTTGTTGCCGGGAGCGACAACACAACGAATACTGGGGACCAGAGCCAGGCCACCAATCGATGCCAGGCGCTTCTGGACAGAGTGTGTGCCATCTATGAGGAGAAGACGGGTGTAGCCATTGACTCAGAGCAACTGAAAGACGCTCTGAAGCAGGCCCGAAGTGAGATGCAGGATGCAGCTCTAGGAAACTGGCTGCAGAACCTGGTGAACAAGGGCGAGATAACTCAGGAAGAAGCTGACCAGTACCTGCAATGGTGGCAGTCCCGGCCTGAAATCAAACTACCGTTAGCGGGACTTGGCAAACTTGCTCGTGTTTTTCAGATTGGGGTTGGTCCGTGTTGTGCCCCCGATGCCACCCCATGAGCCAGGCGGTTAATAAGCCAGCGAAAGCAGAACTTGTCTGGAGAGTGGGTGCGTCTTGCCCTCTCTCCTTTGGATGGAGGTAAAAAATGGCTAAGCTAAAATATATTCTAATAGCTGTCCTTCTGGTTGTTGGTATCAGCTTGGTTGTTGCCAACACCATGCATGACTCTACTAGCTTTGCCTCGGGATATGTGTATGTTGACGAAGAAATCGCCGGCGAACTTGGCACTCAGGAGTTAGTGGCAGAGGTGGCTCCTGCCGTGGTTTCCATCGTCACTGAAAAGGTGGGCTACAACTGGTTCTGGCAGGCAGTCCCCCAGACGGGAGCGGGAAGCGGGATAATAATCAGCCCGGACGGCTATATTGTGACCAATAACCATGTAGTAGAAGGGGCCAACAAAGTGACGGTAACCCTGAGTGATGGGCATACTTTTGAAGCAACTATAGTAGGTACAGATGCGCAAACTGATCTGGCGGTGGTGAAAATTAACGCCAACAATCTTTCCTACTTACATTTTCTGAGCAATTCTCTGGAGCAGCTTAGTGTCCTTGACCCGGTGGTAGCTGTGGGGAATGCTCTGGCTTTGCCTGGAGGTCCTACCTGGACTGCTGGCGTCATCAGCAATCTGGGACGCTCTATTGAAGAGGACACCGGTGTCGTGCTCAACGGCATTATTCAAACCGATGCGGCTATCAACGCAGGAAATAGCGGTGGACCGCTACTAGACACGGCAGGACAAGTAGTCGGCATCAATGTGGCTATTGCCAGCAATGCCGAGAACATAGGCTTCGCCATAAGTACTGATACCGCCATTCCAGTAGTACAAAGCCTAATAACCGAAGGAAAGGTAGTCCGTCCCTGGCTTGGGGTAGAAGTGACCACCGTCACCTCAACTATCCAGAATTACTATAACCTCGCAGTCAACGCAGGAGCGCTCATCACCAGTGCAACTAACGGCAGCCCGGCAGATAAGGCTGGATTAAGAGCAGGTGATGTTATCACCAAGATGGATGACGAGGATGTCAGCACAACCGAAGACCTGATTTCAGCCATAGGTTCTCATCAGATCGGTGACCAGGTGGAGATTGTCTATTACCGTGGGAATGTACAGAAAGTAGCTATTGCCGCGCTAGAGGAGTCCCCGTCTTAGGCGACGCCAGGTGAACAAAGCAGGGAAGCAGATTGGTACAGAAATGGCAGTGCCCTGCCTAGCCAAACCGGGCAGTGACCACTTCACCACCTTCTATGACAACGGTCATTGTCCCGCCACAGTTAGGGCAAGTAAGCAGCCCGCTGTAGTTCGCTTTAGATGGCTCCAAAGGGATATCTTTGCCACAGCCCAGGCAAATTACTCCTGAGGAGGTTTTTGGGCCAGCCTGATGCTGCTTCTTGTGGCTAGCTAGCTGCTCTATAGTAGCGAATTCAATTCCACAGGCAACGCATTTGAAACGCATTT
The DNA here is from genome assembly GCA_022866545.1 of Dehalococcoidia bacterium. GTDB lineage: Bacteria > Chloroflexota > Dehalococcoidia > GIF9 > AB-539-J10 > RBG-13-51-36. Next base: position 2,916 of record JALHUO010000036.1, read on the forward strand.
CTCTCCTTTGCGCACGGGCAATGTCTAGAGTTGTTGAGTTCCTGAGTCTGTTATCCCATAATTATAGCATAGCGTTCTTCCCCGATGAATATTCGGGGATAGGCGTAACAAATCGCTAGACTGTCTAGTAGCTTCCTGCTAGAAGTGAGGCTGGAGCGCTACCTATCCTCGGAATGCTCATTTGTCACAAGTGGCATCTGTTAAGTAAAGTGAAGATAGTTCATATTGACCACCAATGGCATGGTAGTCTATAATGAGATAGTTGCGAGATACTTGGGCGTATCCCTGCCGTTAATCACCAAAGACTGGGTGTTTCGGACCTACCGATAGCGTGTGGCAGAGGAGGGGCTGAACTACTGTGCATATCTTGCCGCTTGAGTGACTCCGGGCCAACCATGGAATCCATGTGACGAGTGTTGAACTCTGTATTACAAGGAGGTGATGTATCGAAAAATACGGACTGCTTGGCTAACCGCGGGGGCTTGATTGTATTCAAGAGAAGATTGTGAAGATACGAGAATCTTAAGGAGGTAGAAACATGTTCAAGAGAATGCTTATTAGCCTGTTATTGGTCCTGATTCTGTTAGTAGCATCTGTACCGGCTATTGCCGCCGGCCCTAAGGCAATGATTGGCGTCAACGTAGTGCTCAATACCGAGGTCACGTCCGCCCTACTTGCAGACTTGAGCACGCACGGTGTGATACGTGACGTGGTCTATGAAATACAGGGTGTCACCCTTGCAGCCAAAGCCAGTGAACTGGACAGAATCCGAGCCCTGCCCTACGTGGCTGCTGCCAATCCTGACAGCGAACGGGCCGGTGCGCCCATCGACACAGTGGCCGCAACCGACTTTGCTGATGGCCTGAGCACGTGGGACCTGGACGCGATAGACGTTACGGATTATGGTTTTGACAACCGTCAGGTGGCTTACGACGGGACCGGAGTCTATGTCGCTGTCCTTGATACTGGTTTGCTGGACTCATGGCGTCAATACTTTCCGGAAGAACGCATTGCCGTTGAGTATGCTAAGTGCTTTGGCGGGGGTGGCGGTGAGGTTGGCTGGGTCTCGGAACAACCTGAGAAGTGGCAGCACGACCAGAACTCCCACGGGACCCATGTTACAAGCACAATTATCGGTTATAGTTATCGGGGCACTCCCATCAATGGTGTGGCTCCCATGGTCAGGATTATCCCGGTCAAGGTCTTGAACCAGAATGGTTCCGGCTGGTCATCGGTCGTTGCCCGCGGCATTACCTACATCGCCGACCTGAAGGCCGGGCCGTTGGCTGATTATCCAGTGATTATAAACATGAGTCTGGGCGGTGATGAACTCGATCCGATGGAGGAGGCCGCGATTGACTATGCTATCGAACAGGGCGTCATCATTGTGGCATCGGCCGGAAATCGGGGACAGGCAGGAATGGGATATCCGGGCGCATACGCACCTGTGATCTCAGTGGCGGCCTCCGGTTGGATAGGTGAGTGGACTATGGGCGGGTGGTGGTATGCAGACGTTGCAGACCCTACGAACCCCGAAGACTTCTATATCGGAGATTTCTCCGGCCGAGAGTTATCTGGACAAGACCTGGACATTGCAGCTCCCGGATCGTGGGTAGTGGGTCCCTACCAACTGCAAAGCGGAAAGATTTCCTATTACTATTTGGGTGGCACGAGTATGGCAAGTCCACACGTGGCAGGTATCGCTGCTCTGATGGCCCAGAAACATCCTGATCTGACTGGGCCGCAGGCAGAGGCTATTCTGGAAGGATCAGCCATTCCGCTGCCCGCCGGCTGCAGGAATGTGTCTCAGCCAGACGGCTCTTTAAGTAATATTTGCTGGGGCGCGGATGCAACCGGCGCTGGTCTGGCTAACGCCGACTTGGCACTGGCAGCTACCCCGTAGTCCTCATAGGGGTGACTTGATTGGAAGCAGGGTCGACCAAATGTCGACCCTGCTTCTGTATTGTGACGATTTTCGAGAAGCGGAGAACCGAGCCACGGTTTTACATCTGGAGTCGCGACTGAACACAGCATAGACCTCTATCCGATTCTAAGGAACAGACGTCGATTTGCTCTGTGTGTCCTACTCTTCGGCCATCTGGGGGCGACCCTGGGAGCCGAGCATGAAGCACATTTGCCTGGCATTTACTACAGCTTTGTCCTGGTAGCAGTTGTTGAACAAGACATGCATCTGGCTGGTTTGTTCGGAGATCTCAGCGATCTTATTGGCCCAGGGTTGGAGCTCTTCTTCGGTGTAAAGATAATTGAAACGTTCAGCCGGGCCGATGCCTTTCTTTTCCCAGGTCTCGCTGTTCCTGCCGTGGAAGCGGACCAGCCCAATGTCGGACGTTATTTCGGCGACAGGAGGCACACTCGACTTGAAGCCCTGTGGCTCATCGACGCACACAAATGGCAAGTCGTTGCGCCTGAGAAAAGCGAAGGTCGCGGCGCGATTCTTTTCGCTCAGCCACACATTGTTTCTGAACTCCATGGCCAGGCGGTACTGCCGTAGTTTTGCCTTGCACATCTCAATGTAGTCGAGTTGCTGCGAGCCAGGATAGAACCAGGGTGGAAACTGAAAGAGCACAACACCCAGCTTGCCAACTGTATCCAGTGGTAATAGCGCACTCTCGAATCTTTGCCATAATTCATCAACTAACTCAGCCGGAAGGTCACGATAATACAAATTCTTTTTTCCTTGCAATTCCGGAGTCAGTTCGTTCCTTATGCTCTTGGGCAGAGCAGTGACCTGTGTCGGATGCTGAGTGAATATTCTGAAAGCCTTGAAATCGAACACGAAGTCGTCGGACGTCCGCTCTGCCCACAGATAGCTATTTCTCTCGTTGGGCAAGGCATAGTAACTGCTATCCACTTCGACTATATTGAACTGGCTGGCATAGTATTGAAGGCGGGCTTCGGCCGAGCGCGCAGAGTCAGGATAGAAGCGTCCGGAACTCAGCAGTGTGGGATCAGTCCATGAACAGGTGCCTACTCGGGTTTTTGCCATTTGACTCTCAGAGACTGTCATTTTACTAGTGGTGCGAGCTTGAAGCAACAGAAAACCTGCCGGCACTGATTGAGGCAGCTTGCATGCGAATCATACCGAAGATGTTTGTTTTTCCCATTCATCACAAGGTCGGATTAGCGTGTCAGCGATAATATTCAGGATATCATGTTGCCTCTGGATTGTTCCTTGAACCAGAATCAATGGCTCGAGCTTGAAGATTTGTCGGTACCTGTGGTATACGTTTGGTTTGATTATTACATTTAGCATGCCTTCCTCGTCCTCTAGCGTCATAAAGGCAAAACCTTTGGCAGTGGGCGGCCTTTGCCTGGTAATAACATAGCCAGCTATGCGTACTCGAGCATTTGAGGGAAGGCGGGCAACTTCAGAGCTTTTGAGTAAACCATCCCTAGATATGTCTCTTCTCAGAGCATGCATCGGGTGATATTTTGTAGATAATCCCTGTACTTCGTAATCAGCTTTCATCTCCTCAAGTTCGGTAAAGTCAGGCAGGGAAACCTTGGTATCACCAAATTCTAGAGGCAGTTCCGTTGGGCCCTTCTTTTCTAAAGGACCAAGTCGCCACAATAGCTGTCTTTTCTGGCAGCCAAAGGAATCAAAGGCGCCAGCGAGGATAAGATTTTCTACGGGCTTTCTTGCCAGTCCAGCCCTGAAATAGAAATCGTCGAAAGAAACATAAGGAGTGCTCTGCCTCTCAGCCATTATTTGGCTCATGGCTTTCTCTCCAACTTCCTTTATGTACCTGAAACCAAGTCTAATCCTTCGGCTTCGCTCAGGACAGGTCTTGTTGTCTTCGATAGTGCACCTGTCGCTGCTTTTATTGATGTCTGCGGGCAGGACTTCTATGCCATGTCTTTTGGCATCCCGCACAATCACCTCTGGCGAATAGAATCCCATAGGCTGGTTATTGAGCAAAGCGCAATAAAACTCGACTGGGTAATATCTCTTTAACCAGGCAGACTGATAGCATAGGAGGGCAAAACCGGCGGCGTGGCTCTTGCAAAAGCCATACTCGGCAAAGCCCTCCAGGGCTTGGAAGATGCGACTTGCCTTGTCATTATCTATTCCGTTTCTTGTCGCCCCTTCTAAAAATCTTTGCCTCATCTCGTCCATCGCCCTTTTTGGTTTCTTCCTGGTCATTGCCCTCCTCAAGGAATCAGCCTCGCCCGGTGTGAAATCGGCTATGGCGGTAGCAACTTGAATCACCTGTTCCTGGAACAAGACTATTCCCAAAGTCTCTTCGAGTATCGGCTTAAGCTTTGGGTGCAGGTATGTTACCTTCTCCAAATGGTTCCTTCTTCTAATATAGGGATGGACCATATTCCCTTGAAGAGGACCTGGTCTTACCAGGGCCACCTCAATGGTCAAGTCTTCAATGGAGTGCGGCTTTGTTTGCGGCAGAGTTTGCAGTTGAGCCCGGCTTTCCACCTGGAACACACCTATGGTATCGCCCCCGCAAATCATGTCGTAGACCTCTCTATCATCCAGAGGCAATCTATCTAAATCAAGCTTTGTCTTGTGGTTTTCCTCCGCCAGTTGGCAGGCCTCATGAATGAGCGATAGCATTCTTAAGCCAAGGAGGTCTACCTTTATCAGTCCGGAATCGGCAATGTCATCTTTATCCCATTGACATACTATCCTCCCTGGCATAGTAGCTTTCTCCAGGGGCACTATTTCACTCAGAGTACGAGATGAGATAATCATACCTCCGTTGTGAATGGATAAATGTCTGGGGAAATCGGCAATTTCTCGGCAAAGGGAGGTGAATTGTTGCCAAGGAGCGGAACTGAAGTAGCTTTCGAACTCCTTGAGGCCTGCCAGGTCTTGTTCTATACCCTTAGCATCATATACTGAAACGGATTTTGCCATCTTATCAATGAGGTCAGGTGGCATTCCTAATACCTTGCCAACCTCTCTTATAGCATTCCTGGCCTGGAAGGTAACATAAGTGCAGACCATAGCAACATGCTCTCGCTCATACTTCTGATAGACGTATTGGATGAGTTTTTCTCTGTGGGCCGTGGAGACATCTATATCGATATCGGGAACGGATGACATTTCTTCGTTGAGGAACCTGCCCAGAAATAGCTTGTTCTTGATAGGGTCAACCCTGGTTATGCCCAGGATATAAGCCACCGTAGAGTTGGCTGCCGAGCCCCTTCCCTGGGCAGGAATGCCGTTTCTTTCAGCATAATCCATTATGTCCCAGACAACGAGGAAATACCCTGACAAGGCCAGTTTCTCTATCAGCTTGAGCTCATAATTGACCTTGGCTTCTATCTCCTGGTTTACGTTTGCATATCTTTTGTGAATTTTCTGGCGGCATAGCTTAGCTAGATAGCTGGCAGCAGTCTCGCCTTCAGGCAGAGGGAAATCTGGAAAGCGGTACTGTGAAAAATCTAGATTGGCGCTGCATTTCTCAGCTATAGTAATGGTATTAGAAATCGCTTCGGGGCATTCCTGGAAAAGCTCCGTCATTTCTTTTGAGGATTTAAGGTGAAACTCAGAGTTCAGTCTTAATGTGTCGCATTTATCCAGGGTTGTTCGATTTCTGATGCAGGTAAGGACGTCATGAAGTCTGTAGCCTTCTGTTGTAGCGTAGTGCACATTGTTGATGGCAACGGAACCCAAGTTGAGGTCTTTAGCTATCTTTACCAAGGCATGACAAATCCTCTTATCTTCAGGATATAGATTGTTCTGAAGCTCTATGTAGAAGTCCTGCTGGCCAAAAATATCGATATACCCCCTAGCTACCTCGTGAGCTTTCTCTGTTCGTCCAGAAGCGATCAAAGTGGTTATTTCTCCCTTTCGACAGCCAGAGAGGCAAATTAAATCGCCGGAGTACTGAGCAAGATCTCTTTTATCAATGGCGGGGCTGCCTTTCCTTTGCTCTAGTTGAGCTCTGGTTATCAGTCGGCACAGGTTGGAGTAACCTCTGTTGTTTTTCGCCAACAATGTGAGGTGGCTCCCATTTTTTAGCGTCATCTCCGCTCCAATAACAGGCTTGAGCCCGGCGGCAAGGCAAGCTTTATGGAAGGGGATGATTCCGTATAGCCCATCGTGGTCGGTCAAAGCTAGAGCAGGTATGCCGATTTCTGATGCGCGAGCCACTAAATCCTCTGGATGGGATGCGCCATCAAGGATAGAAAAATTGGAATGGCAGTGAAGCTCAACGTAGTTATTCATAATGCCTGCATTTTCTTTGTTTGCAGTCCAGGCACTAAGGCACGAGTGTCAATATCTTTAGTCGTATATGCGTTGCAAATACCAGGCGCCGGTAAGCAGGTCCCGGTACATTTCACAGACAATGCCCCTCACAGTCCTGACTCGGAAATATTCCCGATCAGTCGCTCTTTTCCACCATTCCCGGGACACTCGCCATTGTTCGCATATTTCTTCAACACCTTCCTTTCCACTCTTATACAAAAAGGAAATAGGCTTGTGCTGGATGTCCTCCTTGACTTCCAGCGTTATGGCCTCGTGAAATAGCTTGCTCATGTCTCTTTGATATCAAAGTTAGCGAAGGAAAAAGAATCTTCCGGTAGCAAACATTTCTCTTTGTATAGCACCTGCTTAACTATTCCCTTGCCGTATCTTTGTTGAAGCTGATTTATTGCCGTTATCAGTTTCTCCCAATGTCTTACCTGCGTATCGAGAAATGAAGCCTGTTTTCCCTCTTCAGAGCAAAGATCGGCTAGAGTCAGTGTCATTTTCTCAATAAGAGACGTAAATCTTGCCCTCTCCAGGTAACGCTGCAATTGACGCAGCATCACTTCCTTGGAGCATGTTGCTTCTTTGAAATGGAACGTTCGTTTAACCAAATCGCCGTTGCTGAAAGAAAGGCACATAGTCAAGCGGCGGCAGCATTGCCAGTTCTGCTTTAGCTGCCCCGCCAGACTATTCAAGAGGTCGCTAGCTCCATTTAAAACAATAGTGAGAGCTTCCGTCGCCAGTTCAAATAAAACCTCACCTGTGAGGGCTTCTGGCATTTTCCATGGCATAAGCTTTGAGAAATCAATGCCATTTGCCAATTCCCATAAGATTTGACCTTCTCGTCCAAACTGAAGCTTGACTGCTCCGATCGGTAGTTTTGCTAGGTCGTCCATTTTGTAGATGCCAAAGAGTTTTAGCCTTCTCAGTGATTCAGGTGAGGCTGGTAGCAGATCTACAGGTAAATTTTGTAAGAATCTCCTTTCCTCACCATCTGGAACTATAAGGCACTCACTGAATTTAGCGACTTGACTCGCTACCCGGGCCACAAATGTATTTGAGGCGATGC
>JALHUO010000037.1 GCA_022866545.1 Dehalococcoidia bacterium
CAAAAGGCAACCAGTCTGTACCATTGTAGGTCTCGACGGTGGCGGTGAATTCATGAGGATCGCCCACGACGTTGGTGTCGTCGGGTGGAGTAATTCTGATTCGTGCGTAGACCCAGTCTTTCTTGGCGGGGTTGCTACTGCCCCCAGTGCCGTCGGTGGAGATGTCGAATCCGTCGACTGTGGTAGAGGCTGTGACGATGCTGGTGCCGACTGCGTTAGAGGTCAGGGTGGTCTTGGCCTCGCCATTGCCATCGGTAACGTCGGTGGGGGGATCAAGAGTTCCGGGGCCATCAGTCACCTCAAAGGTCACATTGGCGCCGGCAAAAGGCAACCAGTCTGTACCGTTATAGGTCTCGACGGTGGCAGTAAACTCGTGAGGATCGCCCACACGATTGGTGTCCTCGGGCGGAGTGATTCTGATTCGTGCATAGACCCAGTCCTTCTGGGCGGGTTCGCTGTTGTTCGCGGTGCCATCCGTGGCGAGATCAAAGCCGTAGACCGTGGTAGAAGCTGTGACTATGCTGATGCCGATTACGTTCGATGTCAGGATGGTCTTAGCCTCACCGTTTACGTCTGTGACATCGGTAAGGGGATCAAGAATGCCGGGGCCGGAAGTTACATTGAAGGTGACAGCGGCGCCCTCATAAGTATCCCAGGTGATACCATTGGTACTTGTTTCGACGGTGGCGGTAAATTCGTGAGGATCGCCTATACGATTAGTGTCCTCGGGTGGGGTGATTCTGATTCGTGCATAGACCCAGTTTTTCTCGGCGGGTTCGCTATTGTTGGCAGTGCCGTCGGTGGCGAGGTCAATGCCGTAGACTGTGGTAGAAGCTTTAACGGTAGTTGTGCCGGTTACGTTCGAGGACAGGGTAGTCTTGGCCTCACCGTCTGTATCGGTAACATCGGTAAGGGGATCAAGGGTGCCAGGGCCATCAATCACCTCGAAGGTAACGGTGGCGCCGGCAAAAGGCAACCAGTCTGTGCCGTTATAGGTCTCGACGGTGGCGGTAAATTCGTGAGGGTCGCCCACGACGTTGGTGTCCTCGGGTGGAGTAATTCTGATTCGTGCGCCGACCCAGTCCTTCTCAGCAGGGTCGCTATTGTTCGCAGTCCCGTCTGTGGCGAGATCAAAGCCATAGACTGTGGTAGAAGCTGTGACGGTGGTCATGCCGACTTCGTCCGAGGTGAGGACGGTCTTGGCTTCACCATTTGCGTCGGTAACATCGGTAAGGGGATCAAGGGTACCGGGGCCATCAGTCACCTCGAAGGTAACGGTGGCGCCCTCGTAAGGGTCCCAGGTGATACCGTCGGTGCTTGTCTCGACGGTGGCGGTAAATTCATGAGGGTCACCAATAAGATTGGTGTCCTCGAGTGGGGTGATTCTGATTCGTGCATAGACCCAGTCCTTCTCGGCGGGGTCGCTACTTCCCCCGGTGCCATCGGTGGAGATATCAAAGCCGTAGACTGTGGTAGAAGCTTTAACGGTAGTTGTTCCGGTCACGTTCGAAGATAGGGTAGTCTTAGCCTCACCGTCTGAATCGGTAACATCGGTAAGGGGATCGAGGGTGCCAGGGCCAGAAGTCACCTCGAAGGTGACGGTGGCCCCCTCATAAGGATCCCAGGTGACACCGTCGGTGCTTGTCTCGACGGTAGCGGTAAATTCATGAAGGTCGCCCACAAGATTGGTATCGTCGGGCGGCTCAATTCTTATTCGTGCGTAGATCCGACCTGCGATTGCGCTGGATTGAATGCTGCGATCTCCACTACCCAAAGTGGCCTCCCCCTGATCCTTAACCCCATTGCAGTTGTCGTCTGAAAACCCCTCACCACGCATGTGGAACGGGGCTCCACTGATGCTTGAGGCTCCGTTGCCAACTCCCCAGTTTGCCGCGTCGCCGATCGCCAAGTGGCCTCCCCAGGCGACGGCGATTTGATTCGAGGCTGCATCAGAGGCTTGGATGACGAGCGTGATGACCTTCTCGTTGTCGCCATCCTTGGTCAGGGCCTTGAGCGTTGGCCCAGATTCCACCGATGCGGAGACATAATCGCCGCAGATGGTGAAATACTGGGTGCCCTCATCGCTGATAACCAAGTCATCGGTATCGATGTCCGTATCGTTGGGGATAGCTACCGCTGTGCAGTTGCAGGTTGCTTCGGTCAAGCTCGTCAGCGGTGATTGAGGACTTGAAAAAACGTCAATTGTCGTCTCAGTGCGTTTGACGCTGGTCAGAAAGTCAAAGGCGTACCTTCCGCCTTTGGTAAAGTCGTAGTGAATCTCGAAACGAAGGCAGGCGTTGGCAGGCACGTCCTTGAATTCGTAGCGATAAGGCACGCTGTCGCCTTCCGCGTAATTGGAGTTGCTCTTGTTAATGTCGCCGTTAGCCCATTCAGGCGTTTTGGTGTCGGCACCGTTCTGGTACTGTTGGTGCTGTTCCTGAAGGCCTGCCGCCATTACCGGTGGAGCACCGGCGGGCAGCAGCATCGTGACCAACATGACCACGCTGAGCAAGCAAATTACTATCCTTTTCATATCCATATCTATCCTCCTGACCGGGACTAACAGCCTATTACCATACTAATGGCCTATTACCTCTGTCACATACATAGTCGCTCAAACAGGGAAAATCCCTCACCTTTTTTGGTACTTTTGGGGGAATTCTTCCGGATCTGTGAGCCAAGTAGCAGATACCAAGAGTACTAGAGAATCTACTTCCTTTGCCCTGCCTCCCTCTTACCTTCCAATGTTATGTCTAAATGCTAGCATGTTCCTTCCATTCTGGTCAAGCAGTACTGGTTAGAAAGTACCAGGCTCCGGCTCTGGGATAGACCGGAAATTCAAAAGTCAAAGGTCAAAAGGCAAAATGACAACTCAAAACGCAGGATTCAGCACTCAAAAGACCATTTCCGCCGGCTACTGGATTCTGCCTCCTGGCTACTGGATTCTAGCTACTACTCGGGCTAGCCATTTTTGAATTTTGCCCTGTCATTCTGATTCTTGCTTTTTGATATCTGGAATCTCACCAATAAGTCCTAGGTAAAACGGCACATTACCAAATTCTGGGCAAAACAGTACCAAAAAGGTACCGATGGGTGATTCATATTGAATTGGCTAACTGTTTAGATATGATGTATATGCGGAAGCTAAAATATCTGGCTATAGCCCTGACGCTGGTTGAGGTGATACTCGTTTCCTGGCTGGTATACGATGTGCTGATTGCCAGAGAAAGCGCGTCAGCGTATAGTTGTTTGCCCGTTTATGATGTGGCACGTGGCGATGGCAGCTATTCTCCAAGCTACGGTCCTTCTCCACAGGCGACGCATTCTGTCGATGACAGCTATCTGGCGGGGAGGTGGGGGGCAAACAAGATTGAAGCACCTCGGGCGTGGCAAATAACCAGAGGAGACCAGTCAGTGATAGTGGCTGTGCTGGACACGGGCATTAACAAAGATAACCAGGATCTAGCCGGGATGGTGGTGATTGAGGTCAATTTCACCGATAGCCCGACAAGCGATGACGTTTATGGACACGGGACTCACATGGCAGGCACCATCGCTGCCATCGCCCCGGAATGTCGGCTAATGAATGTGAAGGTGGCTGATGATATGGGGAAGTGTCAGCCATCGGTGGTAGCCAGAGGCATCATTTGGGCGGTGGACCACGGGGCCAAAGTTATCAACCTGAGCCTGGCCATGGTGGGATCGCGGGATTTGGAGGAAGCGGTGAACTATGCCTGGAGCCATGGAGCGATACTTATAGCAGCGGCGGGCAACAAAGGTACTTCGGATCCTTCCTACCCGGCTTACTATGATGATTGCCTGGCGGTGGCGGGGACTAACGAAAACAACTCCCTGGCTTTGTTATCCAGCCATGGGGACTGGGTGGACGTATCTGCTCCAGGCTTCAATATCTACTCTGAGTTGCCCCGGAACCAATATGGCTATAAGACCGGCACATCGGCAGCCGGCGCTCATGTCTCAGGCGTGGCTGCCCTGGTGTTTAGCATCGCCGAGGATACTAATGGCAACGGCGCAGTCAATGATGAGGTGCGGTGGGCCATTGAAAATAGCTGCACTCCCGTCGGTGATGATGATATGGGGCGGGGGCTTGTCAACGCTTATGGGGCGGTAACAAAGGCAACACCTCCAATTTCATTCTAAACCTCCTCCCATCGAGGCGGGAGCCCACGGAGGGCTCCCGCGAGCCGAGGGACATGTGCCTCCGTACGGAAGCACTTTTCAGAGAGCCTCGTGTTGCGCTTGATACAATACTCCCTCTCTTGGCAGGAAAGAGTCAGCGGGAGGAGCAAAGGTCGCAGAATTCACCCTGACCTGGTCTTTCTCTTCAGCAAGAGGGATCTCACAAACTATTTGGAGGTGATAAATCCCGTGGGTGCTCAGGACAAGGCGGAAATTCGAAGTCAGGATCAAAGTAAGCAGCTACGTAGTATAGGGCGAAATCCGTGCAGAGACTTGGTCGGAGGTCGTAGTCAGGATTTGTGGTTGCTACTCTCCAGGTTATCCCGCATGGCCTTTCGGGCGCGCGACAACAATCCTTCAACCGACTTGGGTGAACGGCCCATAATCTGACTTATCGCCAGCACAGGCATGTCCTTGAGATACTTCAATACCAGGACCTCTTGATAATCCTGGGGCAAGTCTGCCAAAGCCTGGTGAACTGATTGGCGAACCTCTTCGGACTCCATCTGAGTGGAAGCGGCTGGCTGATTGTCGCCGATCTGCTCTAGCTCTGTGACGTCAAAGTCATGCGGTGATTTCTTGGGTTCGGGTCGCCGCGCTTGGTGACGGTAATAGTCGTTTATCTTGTGAAATGCGATACTGCGCAGCCAGGTGTAAAGCTGGCTATCACCACGGAATTTATCCAGTGAACCTAGGGCAGCCAGGAACACATCTTGAACCAAATCTTCAGCTACGGTCTCATCCCGTCCCACCTGCTCCAAAATCAGAGAATAGAGTCTACTCCGATAAATGGTATAGAATTCCTCCATGGCTGTGCTGTCGCCCTGGCGCAGCTTCTCGACCAGCTTGGTTTCGTAACTCTGAGCAGTGGAACCAGCTATTGTCATGTCGCTTCTACCTATTAATTTGTGCTCCTGTAGTATGTCTAGAATATCAGTCAGCTATGTCGGTGGGAATCACCTATTGGTACTGTTTTGCAGTAGAAATTGGTACTATGACCCTCGGGAGACAGGGCCTGCAGACCCAACATTACCGCTTCGTCGTTGTGGACCGAACGGGTGACAATGATAGAGAGGAAACCGCATCGACACACCAGGCTAAGCCTCGTATGTGGAAGCTTGACAGTCATTCAGACTTGGTTCTGCGCTTGAAGTAATAATAGCCAGCATAGCCGAGGAGTACTATGGCGGCAGCAATCCCCACAATAAATCCGGCCCTGAACCTGATCCCACTGGTGGACACGAGCAGGCGAACGTGCAGCTTTAGACCTAGCAGATCAGTGGATTCAGCAGTGACTCCCAGCCATGTTTCCCAGTCTTCGCCTGCCCATTTCTGTTCTTGCGGTATCGCTACCGTCACCATCACATTGGCCTGAGAATTAGGGCCAACCTCAATTTTTGGAGAGGAAAAGCTTATCCAGCTACCATCGGGGAATTCAGTGCTCCCTTCCCTCCTTTCGTCTTCTGGAGGCGGAAAGGTAGCGATGGTGAAATTATGAGCTAAATCGTCCTTATTGTGAATGGTCAGTTCGAATTCTGCCACCTCTCCTGGGGGCAGGTTGTCTATGTGTACCTCGGCAGGGATGAGGCTGAAGTTAAGGTCCTCGGCCACCGTTAGAAAGGGGAAGAATATGACAAGAAAAGCGGCGATTAGCCCAGCTGATTTGAGACGCCCTGGCATCAGGCAGCCACTGCGCTTATGGTGATCTGGGTTTGCATCTGCCGACCACTGAAGAAGTAGGTGGGAGTCAGTAATCTCAAGCCGAACTGCTTGGTATCCCCGGGTGCCAGGCTTGAGGCTGAGCCTCCCGAGTAAGGCCAGAATTCGTTTTGAGTTTTGGTGATAGGGACATACCCCCGTGCGGTATCGCCAGATATGCGGAACCATAGCCCATATATGTGCTCGCCGTTAGTGCCATCGCTGCTCAGCGTCCACTTGTAAGTCGGCGGATCGCTAACCCATTTAGCATCCTCCCCCACAATGAAGGTGTTCACATTGCAGTTGCCCTGTACAGTCAAAGTGCACCATTCTATCGGCGGGCTTGTCTCATACTCTGTGTTTGGAGCGACAGTCCCAAGAGGCCATTGTGTTTTATCCAGGCTGATGGAAATTTCACTGAGCCCTGTCATAGTGATAGTGATGGTGCCGCTTTCCTGGGCGAGAGCCGGCAGTGAGACGGCTAAGGCTAGTATGATGGCTATTACAATACTTGTGATTACTACTCTCATCTACTCTTCCGGATTTGATGAACCTCTGCGTGCCATGTTGGGTCAGTCGTCTTCGAACGAATCGACTGCGATAAAATGCTACAACCCTGCTCAGTTCTTGTCAAGACCCCGTTCCCTTATTAGCTTGGAGCCGGCGAAGTACTTGGAACCCATTTGCTGTGTGTCGAGTGGGAGGTTTCTCATCAGGAACAGCGTGGGGGCGTCATGCTGTACTGGATTGTGAAGTCACTGATGTCGCTGCGATTATGGCGGCGCCCAGAGCGGTAATGAGCTGAGGTTGCGCCGGTATCAGGAGATTGATGTTCAATTCGCTTTCTATGGTCCTGACGAGAGCAGTGTTGAGGGCACCGCCGCCACAGATGGCGCATGGCTCCTCAAGTTTAAGCTTCTTGACAAGTGAGGCAACCGTGCTTGCTAGGGCTTTATTAACACCAGCGGCGATGTCTTCTTTTGGGATACCTTCGCTTATTCTGGTGATGGCTTCCGATTCGCCGAAGACAGCGCAGCCTGTACCGAATGTGATGGGCCTCCTTGACTTGGCTGCCAGCGGGCCGAAATCGCTCAAATTTATTCGCAGCACATTAGCGATGACTTCAACGAAGCGACCACCGCCGGCGGCACATTTCTCGCTGGCTGTGAAGTTGGTGACAATTCCTGTTTCGTTGAGCCGTATCACCCTGGTGGATTGACCGGCTAAATCGATTACGGTCCTGGCTTGCGGGAAGACGTTGTTTATGCCCCTGGCGGTACAGACTATATCACTTGTCTTCTGGCTGGCAAAATAGACATTGTCAGCGCCGAAACCGGTGGCAACTGTATTGGCTACGTCATTCTGAGTCAGGTTGACCTTTCTTATTAACTCCGTCCTCATGGTCTCGGCAGATTTTCGGTAATTGGCTCCCGATATGATTATATGTGAAGCAGCAAGCTCGAAGTCTCTGGTTATGACTCCTTTGCTGTATGCCGATCCTATGTCAATGCCCATGAACCAGTTCATCGGTACTCCTAACTGAAGAAGGTGGCCTTTTCTAACCGCCGTGATCTTGTGGGCAAAGTCTCACCCGCGGCTGCTGCTTTCGCGTATGTTTCCTTTGCCAGGATAGCAGCACCAAGCGCCCCGGTGAGAAGTGGCTCCTCGGGAACAAGAATTTCACAGCCCAGGCTTTCTTTCATAGCTTTAACCATGCCGATGTTCTTAGCGACGCCGCCGGTGAGCACAAGGTCAGGCTCTATACCGAGCCGCCGCGCTAGCGCCGCTACACGGCTGGCCAGGGCATCGTGAAGGCCAGCCAGGATATTCTCCAGCTTTTCCCCGCGGGAGAGCAGAGCCACCACTTCTTGCTGGGCAAAGATAGTGCACAGGTTGCTGATCTGGATTTGTTTCGCGGCTTTCAACGAAACGTCTCCCATGTCTTCCAGCTTGATACCAAGTGTAGTCGCAGTCACTTCAAGGAACCTGCCGGTTCCAGCGGCGCACTTGTCGTTCATAACGAAGTTGACTAGCCTGCCGTTGTCTATTTTCATGCATTTGGCATCCTGGCCACCTATATCAATAGCAGTCCTGGCGTTGGGGAAAAGGCTGGAGACACCTCGGGCATGGCAGGAAAGCTCTGTTATCTGACGGTCTGCGAAAGGGACGTTGAGCCGTCCGTAGCCCGTAGCTACAATATAAGAGATATCATCAATCTGGAGCCGCGCTTGCTCCAGTGCCTGTCGCATAACCTCATTGGCGAGTTGGCGATGCTCGGCACCTGTCGGGCCCTTGATGAACGAAAGCAGGTTGCCGGCCTTGTCCATGAGCACGACCTTGGTCATGGTGGAGCCAATGTCAACACCGGCGAAGTACAAGTAGGCCTCCTGATGAGTCACTACTGGCTGATTGTCTCAATGAAAGCTTCCACCCTGGTTCTCATTGGGGCCAGGGCTCCTGTAGTATAGTCGTATTCTATGTAGGTGCTGGGGACGCCGATACTGTTGAGATAGTCCTTAAGCGATGGTATTTCGAAGGCGAAGGGATCGCAATACCTAACGAGTAGCATTACGACACCGTTTATTTTCCAGTCTTTGATGGCGCCTTTAAGATAGCCGAAGCGGCTTTGCAGGTCTCGGCCATAGTCCTTTCTGGTCTCGCCGAGGGCAGCCTGTCTGAAGGTCCGGGCGCAGGTGATTTCATTGAGATAGTAGTCAGCTAGCCCTTCCAATCGGTCGGCGGTAAGTTTCACTTCACCTCTGTAAGCCCTGACCCCGCCACAGCTTTCGTTCATCACCACATTTGCCTTAGCTTCGAATACTTGCATAATGTCGGTATCGTCAAGGGTGCTGCTCCATATGAGCAGACGTGCTGATTTCTTTTCCGGTCTAGCGGCGCGTTTTTTGACTTCGCCTATGGTCTCGGTCAACAGGTTGTTTCCTTCGGCTACAGGCAGGCTCGTCAAGGCTTTCACTACCTGAACGATTTCCGTCCCGGAGACGTGGGGTGGAGAAGACTTTGTCAGCTCGTATAACTCTCTCACTAGGGCCCGCTGTTGGTTGTGGGATTTAATGGCTGCCTCTAGCTTGTCTGCAGACAGTTTCTTGCCGGTGAAGGCCTCCAGAGTCTTTCTGAAATCATTTAGCTGGCCTTTGAAGTATTCCAGAGCCTCAGGACGAACCGTGATGGGCATGTCTATGAAATGGAAGTAGGGATAGTGAGTATAGGACTCCCAGATGCGAGCTGTTTTTTCTTGAGGATCGCAGGAGTGAATGGCCACCATGCCATCAAGGAAATCGTTTTTGCCTTTCAGGGCGCAGTCGAGGCAGTTGCGCATGACGGGGCAGAATGAATGGGGCAAAGCTCTGTCTGCTTCAGTGACCGGTTCCTTCATGTCGGCGCATGTCCGGTAGGGAACAAGGTCAAGGGCAGTAAGCATCTCCACCGGGACGTAGACACAAGGATAGCCTATTATCTTTTTGTCAGCTGCCTTGAGCTCTTTGGCTCTGCGTGAACTATCTAAATAGATTTCCCGGGCTTTGTTGAGACCTTTGTTTTTGTCTGACATGGCTGCCTCCTTGCGAGATTGAAATCCAGGATTATTTCACCAGTCGAACCCTGCCTGTTTTCTCATCCTTTTGTAGTGCTCCATAGTTTCCTCGAATGGCTCTGCCTTGGCCAAAGCGTCTTCCGGATTAAACAGGCGAAGGTCGACAATATCGCCTTCGATACTCAGTGAGGGGACATTGAGTTTCTCTATGAGCATGTCTGAGACGTATGGCAGGTGGGTAGAAGCGCTGCGGCAGGTGATGAGGGGGTGAAGCAGCGCGCCGTCGCACTTCCACTCCTTGACATACTTGAGGTAAGGATAGGCAGAGGTGCCACCGAGCACATTCTGTTTGCGGGCATCTTCAAAATAGCCCACGAGGAATTGGAGGCTGAATTTGGTGATTCGCTCCAGTGGGTCGCTGACCTTACTGAGGTCAAGGGGTATGGGCGGATGGTAGCCAAAGCTTTCGATGACGAAATTCCATCCCCTCTCAGCCAGCTTGTCGAAGAAGGCCAGGCTATGCCAGGGAGGGAGCTCGGCGAATACCATCCGGTATTTCTCGTCGGGAATGGCGCCCACATGGTTATTGACTCTGTCTTTTACCTCCCTGTACATATCCTGGTACAGTCTGAGTGAGTCCTCGAGGTCGCCTGCCAGGAACAGGGCAGCAGGCATGGCGCTCCAGAAGTCCCGGCTGTGCATTGGGCAAGGTCTTGCTTTGCGTAGTTCATTGACTTCGTGCCAAACACGGTTGACCTCTATCATGAGGTTCGCTGTCTTGTCCAACCTGTCCCAGTCCATCTTCTTGCCCACCATTTTTTCCACGAAAGCAACAAAGTCCCTCAGGTGCTTGACTCCCAGTTTCATCATTTTGTCGTAGTAGCCCTCGATGAAGAATTCCTTGATGCCGGGGATAGGGGCTTCCAGTGGCCATACCGGGACATCCATGTAACGTCCCAGCGCCTGGAACCACTTGTATCTGGCGTCGCAGATGGCAGCTGAGGACATTAGAAACAGCGGCTTGGGCATTCCTCCCAAAGGCGCTTCTGGAGGAATCTGCCCCTTCAATTCTTTCATCATTCTGGACGCGTAGCCCAGCGTGGTCAGACTGTAACCGCAAAGGTGAGTGGGAAAGCCCTCCGCGTCAGCGCGGTCGAGGTATTGCCTGGCAACTCCCATAGCCGCGGCAATGGCGCCATAGTTTTCAGGATAGACCACTTCTATGTCCATGGCTTTCAAGATGGGGTCGCCGTAGTAGAAATTGAGCATACCCCAGACAGCGGGTTTGCCTGCCTGTATTGCTTCAATGCTCTTCAGATATGTTTCGTTTACCTTGGCCCTCAGCGGGTACATTGATTTCAGTCGGTTTATCGTCTTCTTTTCCTTTTGTACAACCATGACTACTTTGCCTCCTGAAAGGATTTGCGTAGAGCTTTGATGATCGCTGCATGCTAGCATACAAAAGCGCGGAAGTCGAGTGATTTCTGTAGTATGGCTACGTCCCGCACATCTGCCGGGTTCTTTACCAATCTGACACGGCCCTCGTCGGGAAGCCTATGATGGCCCAACGGTTTGGGTGCAATATCACCAGATATGCGCAACCAATCATAGGATTCGCCCCCTCTTGTCGTTTCTTTCATGTCAAAGAAGCAATTACTGCTCCACATTTCAAGAAGGGGGTATGCCCTTTGGATTGGGCGATGGCACTAGCTCTGACCGTTGTTGCCGCAACAGTTTCGTCTTCAGCCTTCCTCGAACTTCAATGCAGAACATTCTGAAGTGTATTGACACTTCCTTCGCTGGTGATAGAATAATACTTGAAGGTTCGTTAGATGGCTAGGATTAGCGTCTTTCTGATTGTGGCAGCCCTGGTTGTAGGCATGGTGGGCTACACCAGTAGTCCCACCCAGTACACCCTGACCGTCTCCAGCAGCGAAGGCGGGAAGGTAACAACCCCCGGTGAGGGAACATTTACCTATAGCGAGGGCACGGAGGTCGACCTAGTGGCCGGGGCAGACGAGGGTTACCAATTTGTCAGTTGGAGCAGCGGTCCGGGCTTTTTACGTTCACCCATCGCCGATGCTAAGACCACTGCAACCACCATAGTCATGAACAGAGACTACTCCATCAGCGCCAACTTTGCCGTACCAGTATTGGTACGGGACTGGTATGACCTGAACGCCATCAGGGATGGCCTGGGCGGCATTTACATCCTGATGAATGACCTCAATTCCACCACTCCGGGTTACGAGGAGCTGGCGGGGCCGACAGCCAATGGGGGAATGGGATGGCAGCCGATTGCATCCACTAATGAGTCACCACCTGCCAAGTTCGTCGGGACTCTTGATGGTCGGGGACATGAGATCAGAGACCTGTTTATCGACCGCCCTGACGAAAATGGCGTAGGCCTTTTCGGTACTGTCTGGCTCGGTGGGGGCATTACAAATCTCGGCGTTGTCAACGCCACTGTGACCGGATATATGTCGGTTGCGACGCTGGTGGCGGCTAGTTTTGGCACCGTAACCAATTGCCACTCTATTTCCAGCGTGAATGGCACCATCGTGGTTGGTGGGCTGGCGGGATACAACGGAGGCACCGTAACCAATTGCCACTCTGCTTCCGGCGTGAATGGTACCAACTCTGTCGGTGGTCTGGTCGGAAGTAATGGGGGCACTGTGAGCGACTCCAGTGTAACTGGCAGTGTGAGCGGCTCTGGTTATTTTGTTGGCGGTCTGGTGGGATACAACGATGGCACCATGATAGATTGCTATTCCACAGGCAGCGTGACTGGCGACGGAATATGCGTCGGCGGTCTGGTGGGACAGAATTATGGCACCGTAGGCAGCTCCTATTGCACAGGCGGGGTGAGCGGCAACAAGTTTGTCGGCGGCCTAGTGGGATATAATGCCGCCGGTTCTGGTTCCGGCAGTATGGTCTATGGTACTGTGAGTACCTCATATTCGACTGGCGCGGTGACTGGCGATAGCTACGTTGGCGGGCTAGCGGCAGCAAACGAAGGCACCATAGGTGACTCCTATTCCATAAGCAAAGTCACTGGTGATCAGTATGCTGGCGGGCTCGTGGGAGAAAACTATGGCAGCGTGATCGACTGCTATTCCGCAGGCAGCGTGGCTGGCAATTCCTCAGGTGGTCTGGTGGTAGATAATCGCGGCACTGTGACCAACTCCTTTTGGGACACCGAAACCAGTGGACAAGGTACTTCAAATGGCGGGACAGCCAAGAATACTACGGAAATGCAGGATATTACCACTTTCTCAGTCCCTCCTTGGAACATAACCGCAGTCGCTAATCCTAGCACACGTAACCTTTTATATATCTGGAATATCGTCAATGACGTAACCTATCCCTTCCTGAGCTGGCAGCCGTAGCCCTTTATGCCATAAAGGAAGCAGGTTCGCCTGTGCGGTGATGTCCTGATTGGCAAAACAGCCAAATCCCTTCTCAAAAATTGCCCTGTGTCATAAACCGACAGAGCCTCAAGCTATCCCCAAAATCCAAATAGGTCAGCGACAGGTCTCTGAATATCAAGAAGGGCGTATGCCTTTGGATTTGCCTATGGCACTTGCCCTGATCGTAGTTTCCGTCACAGTGACGCCTTGGGCCGTCTTCAGACTCCACCGAAACAAGCAGATTTCTGTATCTCGCCTAGCTAAATACCGTCATTGCTCTTTCTGACATAACCCTTATTCCGAATTTTGGACTCATCGTCGCGTGAGCGACTTTTGCTGTTATCGGTCTTTGTCGTTTTTGTTGCTATGGTATTATTGTTTGCCAAATTAGCTTCAGACCGTACCTGGGAGATTGTCAACGATTTGTCAGTAATCGGAGTGAAACAGGGTCCACCTTGGTTGTCGTTCGCGGACACGATGGGGTTTTAGCTAACTATTTGTAGGCAAATCCCCATGCTTTCCAGAATCACGTCAAACTGAGTATGTGGCATCACGCGGTGAAGGCTAGTCACTGTATTGACGAATGCGGGCGGATGAGATACATTTCTGAGTTAACGATAGCCATGGTGGGGAGTTTCCGGGGTTCCAGTCATTTGACTGATTGTCACCATCTCGCGGAGAGGCCGAGTGCTTGCTTCTGCGACGCGGTTTTTCTTGTCGCCTCGCGGACCGCTTGTTGTGTCAGACTATTCGATTGAGAAAACCGGCGTATGCTCGAATCTGTACTGATTGCTAATCGAGGAGAAATTGCCCGGCGCATAATCAGGACCGCCAAGCTACTTGGTATCGAGACCATAGCGGTGTATTCAGATATAGATGGGAAATGTCTGTCCGTCCAGGAAGCAGACAGGGCACTCGGGATTGGGGAAGCTAAACCCAGGGACAGTTATCTCAATATAGATAAGATTATTGCAGCGGCCAGAGAATCTGGCGCAAGTGCCATTCATCCCGGATATGGCTTCCTGTCCGAACGGTGGGAATTTGCCCAAAGGTGTGAAAGAGAGGGGCTGATGTTTATTGGCCCGAGCTCGGAAGTCATTCGTAAAATGGGAGACAAGCATCGTTCACGGGAAATAGCTACCGGTCTAGGCATACCCATTCCGCCAGGGAGTGGTATATTAAATAATGTGGAAGAAGCCAAGAAATGGGCGACTGAACTCTCTTTCCCTGTTATCTTCAAGGCCTCCGCAGGTGGTGGCGGGATCGGGATGATGAAGGTGGAAACAGAGACAGCGGTTGCAGAGGCATTTGATACGGCCACAAACCGGGCCAGATCAGCTTTTGGTGATGATAGAGTGTATGTCGAGAAATACCTGGAATCCCCCCACCACATAGAAATCCAGATCCTGGGAGACAAGAATGGCAACATAGTTACTTTCCCGGAAAGAGAGTGTTCAGTGCAAAGACGGCATCAAAAAGTGATTGAAGAGTCACCGTCTCCCTTCGCTACTGCTGGATTGAGACACGAACTACGACAGGCGGCCAGACGCCTGGCTCAGGGAATTGGATATACAAATGCAGGCACCGTTGAATTTGTTGTTGATGGGCATCGGAAGTTTTACTTCCTGGAAATAAACGCAAGGCTTCAGGTAGAGCACCCGATTACTGAAATGATAACTCGTATTGACTTGGTTGAGCAGCAAATGAGGATTGCCTCGGGCGAATCTCTATTGCTGAGAGAAGAAGACTTGGAGTGGAACGGATGGGCTATGGAATCTCGTGTCTATGCCGAGGATTCGAAGAATTTCTATCCGTCACCGGGCAAGATAATTTCATATATTGAGCCTCGCGGCGATAGAATAAGGGTGGACTCTGGATATCAGGCCGGGGACACCGTGAGTCAGTTCTATGACCCTTTGATTGCCAAGCTAGTCGTCTGGGGTGAAGATAGAAACGAAGCTATGGTGAGAATGCAACATGCTCTGGACAGCTATGAAATTACAGGGATCAAGAACAACCTTTCTTTTCTCCAAGAAGCTTTTGATTCCGGGCTATTCAAATCGGGGAACTACGATACTCATTTCATATCGAAATTAAAGGAGGAGAGAAATGGGTGAGATAATGAGACAGGAGGTTGAGAAGCTTGCGCGCCTCCGCGAGCAAATCAAGCAGATGGGAGGTGAAGAGGCTGTCAATAAACATCGTGGACGGGGAAAACTGACTGCCAGGGAGAGGCTTGACCTCTTGGTTGAAAAGGGAACATTCGTTGAAACTGGCATGCTGGGTAGCGAATTCGGTGTGGATGAACTTGTGCCCGCTGATGGTGTCATTACAGGCTATGGAAAGCTGAATGATGGTGTTCGCGTGAGAGACGTGGCGGTGGCAGCTTACGATTTCACAGTGAGAGGCGGCTCCATGGGGATTGTCAACGAAACCAAGGTGACCAGAATAAGGGAGATTGCCCTCAGAGAAAGAATACCGATGATATGGCTGAATGACTCCGGGGGTGCCCGGGTAAGTGGTGGAGGCTTCAGCGGCGAAAGAGTGGCACTATTTGCCGATACAGGGTATCTCTTTAAGGAAGAATCTTTGATGTCAGGCGTGGTCCCGCAGGTCGCAGCTATGATGGGGCCGGGATATGCCGGCACTGCTTATATACCCGGCCTTTCCGATTTCGTGCCCATGGTTAAGGGAACGAGTTTCATGGGTCTAGGCGGGCCGGCTCTTGTCAAATCGGTGATTGGTGAGAAGCTCACAGAAGACGAGCTTGGCGGCTCCAAAATCCACTGTGAGATCAGTGGCTGCGGAGACCTGGAGGTTGATTCGGATGAGGAATGTATTAAGGCTATAAAGGAATATATTTCTTTCTTCCCTCAGCACTGTGAAGAGAAGCCGCAGCGAAAGGAATGGTCAGGAGATCCCATGGCCTTGCTCGATGATGGCATACTGAATGTTGTGCCGGACAACCCGCGGGAAGCCTATGACATGCACGATTTAATAAGATACATCGTGGACGATAGCTACTTCTTTGAAATGAAGCCGAAGTGGGGAAGGAACATTATTACCGCCTTTGGGCGTATAGCTGGCTATTCGATTGGAATTGTGGCAAACAACCCGATGTTTTATGGAGGCGTCATCGATATTGATGCTGCTGATAAAGCCGCTCGCTTTGTATGGCTTTGCGATGCTTTTAATGTCCCGCTTCTTTTCCTTTCTGATGTCCCCGGCTTCATGGTCGGTTCCAAGGCAGAAAAATCGGGCATAATAAGGCACGGGGCCAAGATGGTCCATGCAGTTGCTGAAGCAACTGTGCCCAAATTAACCCTGATCGTCAGAAAGTCTTATGGTGCCGGGTATTATGCCATGTGTGGCAAGGCCTTCGACCCCGACTTGTTGATTGCCTATCCGGGAGCTGAAATATCAGTTATGGGAGCTGAGGGTATGGTGTCGATTTTTGCCAGAAAACAACTTGCCGAGGCAGAAAACCCGAAAGAGATGCTAGCGCAACTTGCCGAGCAGATAAGACCACAGATCAACATATTCAAGACAGCGAAGTCCGGTGTCATAGATGATGTAATCGATCCCAGGGAAACGAAGAGAGCATTGTTCCGGGCTCTTGAGTTTACCAAGGATAAGAAGATATTCAGGCATCCCCGGAAGCACGGAGTCTATCCGGTATAAGGAGAGAACCAATGTATCAGACAATAGTGACGGAAATAAGAGGCAAAGCGGGCATAATTACTCTGTCTCGCGAAGAACGAAGGAATGCCATTTCACCGACCATGGTAGTCGAGCTTTTTGACGCCCTGAAGAAATATGATGATGACCCGAATGTACTCGCCATCGTGCTGACTGGGGCTGGTAGCAAAGCATTCTGTGCTGGCGCTGATTTCGGTGAGGCTGTAAGCACCACAGCAAGTTTACTAGACCGCCACGAAGAACAAAGGAAATTTGCTGAGCTTTTCAAGGTGATCAAGGGTTTGCAGAAGCCGTTGCTGGGACGGATTAATGGCCATGCGTTGGGGGGCGGGTTTGGGTTGGCTTGTTCTTGTGACATAGTGATCGCCGCTGAAGATTGCCGGTTTGGCACGCCCGAAATAAACGTTGGACTGTTTCCCTATGTGATCATGGCAACCTTGCTCCGATCTACTTCAGCACCAAAAAAGCTTGTAGAGATGATGCTGACTGGCGAGAGACTTGATGCCAGAGAGGCTCAACAACTTGGGCTGGTGAACCATGTTGTGCCGAGAGAACAACTGGACGCGAAGGTGGATGAAATCATAAAGAAAGTAACCAGCAAAAGCCCGGCTATCCTGAGGCTGGGCAGAAGAGCCTTCTACACAATGCGTGACATGGAATATGAGAAGGCGTTGGAGTATCTGTCATCAATGCTGGCAATTAATACGATGGCTGAGGATGTGGCCGAGGGCATTGGCGCTTTTCTGGAAAAGCGTGAGCCACATTGGAAGGGAAAATAAACAGAGGAGAGGCAACACATGGAATCAGCTGACAAGGTAGTAATAAGCGCTGCTCTCACCGGCGTAGCCGCCAACAGAGAGCAATGCAAATGGATTCCCTATACTCCCCAGGAGATCGCTGACGAGGCACTCAGAGCCTACAATGCTGGAGCTGCAATAGTACACATTCATGGCAGGGAATACAACGGCACCCCGTCCTGGAGAGTAGAGATATTTCGCGAAGTAATGCAAGAAGTCAGGAAAAGATGCCCCATCATAATAAATTTCTCCACAGGAGCAGTGGGCGTGGACAGGAATACCAGAATAGGCCATATTCGGGAACTGAGACCGGAAATCGCCGCATTAAACATGGGAACAATGAACTATGCCAAATATAGTCCGAAGCGGAAGAACTTTGTTTTCTCCCTGGTTTTCCAGAATCCCTTTGATGATATAATGTTTTTTCTGGATACGATGAACCAGAATGGCGTGAAGCCAGAATGTGAATGTTTCGACCTGGGTCATGTGGAGAGCATTCTGCCTCTAATGGACATGGAACTTCTCAAGAATTATCAAGTTAGCCTCGTGATGGGGGTGGTTGGGGGCATGGGGGCCACAGCTAGGAACCTGGCGCATGTGTCGAGCGTAGTTCCTGCCGGAGTAGCCTGGCAGGTCATAGGTATCAGTCAAGAGCAATGGCTCTTGGTAAGCACTGCTTTAGCGTTGGGTGGGAACATTAGGGTTGGCCTTGAGGATAATTTCTATCTGTCGCCAGGCAAGATGGCGGAAGGGAACGGGCCGCTGGTAGAGAAGGCGGCAAGGATGGCTCGCGATATCGGCAGGGAGCCGGCATCGGTGGAAGAAGCTAGAACCACCCTCAAGTTGTGCCGACGGGGGGAGAGGACCAGAGAGGCAGAGTAAGCCAGATATGACAGAAGTTCCATCACCTATCACTGGGAGTGTCTGGAAGATTCTGGTGGAAAACGGAGCGTCGGTTGGGGAAGGCGAAACTCTTGTAATACTCGAGTCCATGAAAATGGAGATTCGGGTGAGGTGTCCACATAATGGGAGAGTGGTTGAGATCAGGGTGAAGGAAGGTGACTCCATTCTCGAAGATGATGTTGTTGCCATTATTGAGTAATGGCTATCGCAATTTGCAGACCAGAGAGTAGGCAATATGGACTTCAAATTCACCGAAGACGAAGAAGCGTTTAGGCGAAAGGTTCACCAGTGGCTCAAACATGAGATCCCTCAGAGGTGGACTGAGCTTGACCCCGGGATTTGGGAGGAAACCGAGGAGTCCTGGGCACTGGCGCGCGAGTTCCAGCGCAAATTAGGTCAGAAAGGTTGGATCGCGCCGGCATACCCCAAGGAATACGGAGGCCTGGAACTGAGTCACATGAAACGGCTAATACTTTCGGAGGAGTTGGCTTACAACAGGACTCCGATGAGCATCGAGGAGGAAATTACAGTCAATTGGGTAGGGCCTTCCATCATGCTCTTTGGCACTGAAAAGCAAAAGAAGGAGTATCTAACCAGAATAGCCAGGGGAGACGTAATCTTCTGTTTGGGATATAGTGAACCAAACGCTGGTTCTGACCTTGCCTCGCTTCAAACACGGGCTGTAGAGGTTGGTGACGAATATGTGATTAATGGTCAGAAGACCTGGTGTAGCTATGGTCATCTTGCGGACTATTGCTGGCTTGCTGCCAGAACTGATCCCGATGCTCCCAGGCACGAGGGGATCAGCATATTCATTGTTGACATGAAGACGCCCGGAATCACTGTACGTCCGCTGATAAATATACTGAATAGGCACTCTTTCAATGAGGTTTTCTTCGACGATGTGCACATCCCGAGGGAGAACCTGGTGGGGCAGAAGAACAAGGGGTGGTACCAACTGGTGATAGCTCTCGATTTGGAACGCTCCTCTATTGGCTATGCTGCTGGAAACCAGCGAATCATTGAAGAACTGATCAAGTATGTTAAAGAAACCACGAGAAATGGGGAGCCTCTTGCCAACGACTGTCTAACCAGGAACGAGCTGGCCCAGCTAGTAGTGGAAAATGAGGTTGCCCGGATGATGGCATATCGCATCGCCTGGATGTTCAGTAAGGGTCTTCATCCTAGCTATGAGTCTTCCATGTCGATGGTCTTTGTCAGCGAAGTCATGCGGCGTACAGCCAATGCTGGGATGCGAATCCTGGGGCACTACGGTGAGCTGGACAGGGATTCTAAATGGTCCGTCATGAATTCACGGATAATGCGTATGTGCTTGAGTTCGCTATCGATTGGCGTGGGTGGCGGCTCCAACGAGATTCAGCGCAACATTATAGCTATAAGGGGACTGGGATTGCCTCGGCGGTGAGCCTGTGTAGCCCTGATGCAGGGGATTTCTGGGAAGACGAAGCAATGGATTTCACATTTAATGAACAGGAAGAGGCATTCCGAAAAGAAGTCGAAGACTTCATAAACAACGAACTGCCAGCGGACTGGGTCGAGAAGAATACTTACTGGCCAGCGGGATATGGGACCTTGGCGCAATTTGAGGAGTTAAGCCCTCAGGTTGAACAATTCACGCGCCGATTGGCTGAGAAAGGCTGGCTGGCCATCTCATGGCCTAAAGAATATGGAGGGGCTGGACTTAGTCATACAGAACAGGCCATCTTTCACGAGCGAATGAGCTACTACAGGGCTCCTGCTGGAGAAGTAGCTACACTGATTGGTGGCCCCACCGTAATGCTCTTTGGCAGCGAGGAAATGAAGAAGGAATGGTTACCTAAGATAGCCAGAGGTGAGATAAGATTCTGGCTGGCTTACAGCGAACCAAATGCTGGCTCTGACCTCTCTTCAATACAAACTAGGGCGATAGAGGATGGTGATGACCTTATCATAAATGGCCAGAAGATTTGGGGCACGGCTGCTCACGTGTCGCACTACGCTTGGATGGCTGTCAGGACAGACCCCATGGCCCCACCACATAAGGGCATTTCGTTGGTTATTGTGGACAACACATCACCAGGTGTTACTATCCGTCCACTGATGAATATCTGCGGCTTTCATTCTTTTAACGAAGTGTTCTTCGATAATGTTCGAGTCCCCAAAAGAAATGTCATCGGCGAGATGAACAAAGGCTGGTATTATCTAATGGTAGCCTTGGATTTTGAAAGGCTTGTAATACCAATAGGAAGTTTCAGGCGGACATTTGAAGAGATCGTGCAATATGCCAGGGAGACAAAACACAATGGACAAGTCTTGAGTCGGCAGCTGCTAATACGGAATAAGCTAGTCAACATAGCAATCCAGATTGAGATAGCCTATATGTTTTTCTGGCGAACAGCTTGGATGCTTGACAGGGGGCTTGTCCCGAATATCGAAGCATCGCTGTTGAAACTATTTACTACTGAGCTAAGTCAGAAGCTGGCAAATACCGGAATGCAAGTTATGGGACATTATGGACAACTGGAAAGCACCTCTAAGTGGTCATCTTTGCAGGGACGAGTCTGCTTGGGTTATTTAGATTGCATTTCTGCTCTGGTTGGTGCTGGCACTTCTGAAATTCAGCGCAATATTATTGCTATGAGAGGTCTTGGTTTGCCGCCAAAGTAAATGAGTCTCGGTGTGTCAAGTGAATTCATAAGAGAGGGGGAATAATATGGATCTTGGTTTGAGCGAAGAGCAGGAAATGCTAAAGAAATCGGCTCGTGACTTTTTGCAGAGAGAGTGCCCCAAAAAACTAGTGAGGCAACTAGATGAGAGTGACGAGGGCTATTCTTCCGAGTTGTGGCGCAAGATGGCGGAACTGGGCTGGATGGGTCTGGCATTTCCCGAAGAATATGGGGGCAGCGGGCGTAACTTCCTGGATTTAGCAATCCTTCTCGAGGAGATGGGGTATAACATCGTGCCTGGCCCGTTCTTCTCCACAGTAGTCCTTGGGGGACTAACTATATTGACAGCGGGAAACGAAGAGCAGAAGATGAGGTTCCTGCCCAAAATTGCCCGTGGGGAAATGATTCTTAGCCTTGCCTTAACTGAGCCCACTGCTAGTTATGACGCTGCATCAGTTAATACCAAAGCTATAGCTCGTAATGGGGAATATGTCATCAAGGGCACCAAGCTGTTTGTGCTTAATGCCAATGTCGCCGACTACATTCTGTGTGTAGCCAGGACAAGAAAGACGAAGGATCCAGAAGACGGCATAACTGTGTTTCTTGTCGATGCCAGAAGCCCTGGGCTCAAGTGCACACTACTCAAGACTCTGGCCCGTGACAAGCAATGTGAGGTCGTCTTTGACGATGTTACTGTATTGGAGAAAAGCATAGTAGGCAAAAGGGACGAAGGGTGGCCAATAGTGAAAGCCATTCTCCAGAAAGCTGCGGTTGCCAAATGTGCTGAGATGGTCGGTGGTGCCCAAGCAGCATTGGATAGGGCAGTCAATTATGCCAAAGAGAGGGTACAGTTCGGCAGGCCTATTGGTAGTTTCCAGGCTATCCAGCATTACTGTGCCAATATGGCTATGGATGTTGGTGGTTCACGGTTTGTTACATACAAAGCGGCTTGGAGAGTGAGCGAAGACCTTCCCGCTGCCCTGGATGCAGCTATAGCGAAAGCATGGGTAAGCGAGGCTTATGGACGAGTTGCCCTGTCAGCACACCAAATATTCGGGGCAATCGGCTTCACCATGGACCATGACATACACCTGTACTATAGGCAGGCAAAAGCCGCCGAGATAATATTTGGTGGCGCCGATTTTCACCGTGCTATCGTGGCTCGCGAATTGGGTCTCTAGTATGGGCGCTCTGGTCAGTCTCACTTGATGCGTCATCGATAGTCGTGCCTACTTTGACCTTCATGAAGTCTCCTTGAAGCATCAGACCAGTTTGGCCACAGCCCATCGGTCAGTTGCTTCATTGTAACACAGTGCAAATAGTGTGCGATCCTGAGCGACAACTTTGAACAGCCTTTTGCCTGGTTCCTGCCAGGCTTCTTCTATTTCTTCAACCTTGTATTCTATGCCCCGCCGCAAAAAAGACATTGGTCGTTCAGCACACGTATGACCTGAATAGCAAGTGACTTTGAGGTTATCCAACGCCGTCTCCTTTTAGGGTCCTTTGGGCAACCCTCAGGCTTCCTCCCCCTCCCTTTGATAAAGGAGGGGGAGGTCTTGGAGAGGGGGGCTTCGCCCCTCTTGGACTCGCCACCAAGCTACAGCGGAAGAGCGCTATCAATGAGGCGCATTCTGTCGCGGGTGGGGATGGCGTGGTCGCTTAACCTTCCAAATAAGTGTCGCGTACAGTGCCTAGCTTGGTCTTGCCTCTTGCCACTTTGCCCTTAGCATCAAGAACATCAACCTCATAACCTGGGTAACACCTAGAGAATCTGTCAATCTTCCATTGGGCGACAGACTTGACGTTCTTGAGGGCATTCTTGTAAGTGTAGACAGGTAGACTGCAATTGCTCTTTATTACTCGCCCGTCATGTTTTATTTTCACCTCGAAACCTTCACATCTCCAAATCTGTCTATTGACTGTCTTGCGCAATACCATAGTCACACCTCCTTTAGTTTATTGTCCTCGGAACCCTCTTAGTAAAGACTTTTCAGGTCTCTAATAAAATTTCCCATATCAACACTTTCATCGGAGAGAGACATTTTCATTATGTCAGCCAGTTCCCTCGCGCCAACACGTCCCCCTTTGTGCGTTATATTACCCTCTTTTCTATCCCAATTAACATCACGGCTTGTTTGGCTAAGATAAGCAGCCATCTCATTTTCGAGTTGGTTAGGGGGAATGCCACGATTAAAGCAGCGGTCAATTATCTCTGCACCGAGTAGGGACATACACCAAATGCCAAAGCCGCGGAGCAAGAGATACTTTTTTTGGTCAGCCCACTGCTCAGAGAATACCCTAGCGACAGCGTTCCAGTAAGTGCGGATGATAATATATTTATTGCGAAGGTCCGGAACACCTCGGAGTTTTGGGCTTTCCTTGAGAATCATCTCAGAGCCGGTGCGAAGTTGTGCCAGATTTACCCGCCTTTCAAGCCCTTGTACTTTCTCTTTCTCGCCCCCTAGATATACGATACCGTGGAAAGGGCTTTTAGAGTCTTTTATCAGTTCCTCAGCTATCCAGAGCGCTGGGTTTTTACCGGCGAGGGCTTCCGAAGTGGTAAGGCGCGTTTGGAGATGTAGTAGATGACTCGTATCCATGGCTCTCTGATTGTGGTTGATATCGACAAATATGTCTGTTTCTTGCGGTATCTCTAGCCCCATGGTAATGGCAAAGGGCGTAGGAACATCCAAGGCTGGCCAGTTATATTTGGGATGCCCTTCTCCGTAGAATAGCCGGTGGTTACCATCTGTTCGCGATATCTGGGGACGCGGACGATTTTTGTCTATCCTGTCTTCGTGAACCACAATCTTAAAGAGGTTGTGTTGTTTATCCACAGGCACGGGTTCATCAATGACACTTCTATCCCGGATATTCAGGATTACCTCCGGCCACAGGCGGCGACGGTCAGGGTCTTTGTGGGCATCTTCAGCGTAATTGTAGCCCTTTCGTGCATGCTCTAGACTAAGGTTGCGCTGAAGTCCATCAGGGTTCTTATCCTGATTTTCGGTGTCTGGTGCGGAGATGGCGGCAATGTCCTTGATAGAGGCAAAGCCACGGTAGACGGTAGTGTTGAGGTTGGTTCCTTTGAGTGTTAGAAGTTGCATAATTATTCCTCCTTAATTTATAGTCAGAAGACTTTTTATCTTCTGCCGTAGTAATTGTAACATAGCCTCTCTTTTTTGTCAAGTCCCATTGCTCAATTTTGCGCCTTCCTTTGTCTCCTTTCTGAGCCCTGTGGTTTCAGATACTGAGCTTCCTCCTACGCCAATCAGTTGCTTGCTGGTACGCAAAGGCGATGCGTAACGGTGTTTCCTCGCTGAAGGACTTGCCCATAATTTGCTGAACTGGTTGCCTGAAACCTTTCTTTGAGGCTCGTTTTTCAATTAGATTGGACTGCCAAAAGCCAAAACAATCTCACGCAACATCATAGTAATTCTACTAATTGACAAACGTGACCCGCTCAAGTAGTATCAAATATGAGGAGAGATGAGAGATGAAGAAGGATTTGCTGTCAATAGCTGACCTGAATCGTCGGGAAATTGAGGGCCTCATAGAGCGGGCCCGCCGTATGAAGAAAGAGGGGATGACGCGTCTCCTTTC
>JALHUO010000038.1 GCA_022866545.1 Dehalococcoidia bacterium
GCAGGCCTAGAAGAACATCGTTTCTCTCCAGTTCGAGTTTCTGCACCACTATGGGCAAAATCGACAGAAACGACGAGTGGGTATGCACAACCCCCTTGTTCTTTCCCAGCACGCCCAGCGTGTAGAAAAGGATAGCTTCATCCTCCCCCTGAATATTGACAGAGGGTGATGTGGCAGAGCTGCTGGCCACCATCTCGTTGTAAGGGGCCGTGCCGACTTCAAGGACCTGTCTCAGCAGGGGGGCATTGGACAACACTGACGACAGCAGGGGAGAGAATCTCTCTTCGGTAATGAGGATTTTGGAATCAGACTCACGAAGTTGAGGCTCAAGCTCAGGCGCCTTAGCTCCAGCATCGAGGAGCACGGCCGCGGCTCCAGCTTTAAGCACTCCAAAACAATTGATGACCCACTCAGGCGTACGGGACATTAGAATGGCCACGTGGTCGCCCTTCTTTATTCCCAGGCTGATGAGGGCGTTGGCTATCCTGTTGGAAGTTTCATCCAGTTCGCGGTAGGTGACTCTGCGAGAGCCAAGGACGATAGCCGTTTGCTGTGGCACCTCGCCGGCAGTCTTTTCCAGCATCTGCTTGAGATTTTTGAGATTCATTACCTCCCCCGGACTTCGCGGGTTTATGAGGTAGGATTATGAGCCAATTTCCTATTTCCTGTCAATGGAATTCCCGGGACGCCATACCGGGCAGGCTCGCTCTACGGCCGGAGAAGCCGGGTTTTTGAAAACTCCCCAGATTGCTTTATACTATTCGATGACTGACGTGTTGATGAGAGTATGAGCGATTCGGGAAGGTTACCTTGGGCGACAGGGATTTAGAACTGCTGGAATTCCATAAGATAAGGGAGTTTTTGGCCGGCTTCACTTCGTTTTCCGTCAGCCGGGAGCTGGCCCTCCACCTCACTCCCTTCGCGGATGAAGAGCAGGTTCGCCTGCGGCTCAAGGAGTCGGCTGAGGCGCGCCGTTTGCTGTCACTCAGTCCTGATACCCATATTGGCGAAGTTACTGATATAAGGGAAATGGTGAAAATGGCGGCACTGGGCAAGGTCCTGCCCCCGGAATCTCTGCTGGAAATTCAGAAGACGTTGAGTGCCGTCCATAGGTTGAAGAGCCACTTGGTGAACTTGTCGCACGAACTCCCCCTGCTCAGTGGTCGGGCCAAAGACATTGTGGTACTGGACCAGCTTGTGAAGGATATTGACGGCTGCTTGAGTCCGACCGGCGAGCTGCTGGACGCCGCCTCGCCAAAACTGGCGTCTGTGAGACATAGAATGCGAGAAGTCCGCCAGGAAGTGCTCACTCACCTGCAGGCCATAATCACCTCGCCCCGAGGACGCAAAATAGTGCAGGAACCCATTATTACCGAGCGGGAAGGGCGGTATGTGATTCCCGTCAAGGTAGAATCTCGTCGGCAGATAAAAGGCATTGTCCACGATGTCTCCAATACCGAGGCTACGGTATTTATCGAGCCCTGGACAACTACGGACACGCAGAATGAAATGCGCGAACTGGTTGCTGAAGAGAGGGACGAAACAGAAAGAATCCAGAGAACGCTCAGTGCTGAAGCTGGCGCATTCGAAGGCGAAATTACCCGTAACATAGAAA
>JALHUO010000001.1 GCA_022866545.1 Dehalococcoidia bacterium
AAACTCCTTAAGGATGGCGGCGATACTCTTGTCTTTGTATCCCTCTTCACGCTCCTGGATGAAGAAAGCGTTCTCAACCATCCGGGTGGCATCAAGGTAGATGGGGATTCCGTAACGGTCGCACAGGGAACGCAGTGCTCGCGCGTTGGCCATACTCACCGGCTGACCGCCCGCCATGTTTACGGTCCCGGCCAAACTAACAAAGGGGATCTTCTCAGCGCCTACGCGCTTGATCAACGCCTCCAGCTTGTCCAGGCTTACATTGCCCTTGAAAGGGTGCTCATTGGCAGGGTCATGTGCCTCGTCGATGATGACATCTACGAAGGTGCCGCCCGCCAATTCCTGGTGCAAACGCGTCGTGGTAAAGTACATATTGGCCGGCACATAATGGCCGGGCCTTATTAGCGTGCGGCTGAGGAGGTGCTCAGCGCCGCGGCCTTGATGGGTGGGTACCATATACCGGTAACCATAGTAATCCCGGACCGCTTGCTCCAGATGATAGAAATTACGGCTCCCGGCGTAAGCCTCATCGCCCAACATGATACCGGCCCACTGTCGGTCACTCATAGCGCTTGTCCCGCTGTCAGTAAGCAGGTCGATATACACGTCCTCTGAGCGGAGCAGAAAGGTGTTATAGCCGGCCTCTACCAAACGTTTACGCCGCTCATCCTTGGTGGTCATCTTGATGGGCTCTACCATCTTGATTTTCCAGGGTTCTGCCCAGGAACGGCGACCCAATTGCCTGCCCATGGTTTTTAGCTTTTCATTCGTCATAATTCTCCTCCACAAATCTGAAGAAACTGGTCAGAACATAGCCAGAGGGGAACCTTGCCTCACGACTCTGCCCTCCTTCATCCCCTGAGCTTGTCCAGCAGTTCTCTTCTTTTGCCTTCGTCGAGTCTTGCTTCGTTGTCCGTGATCTGGTATCGCGGCTCAAGCAAGATCATCTTGTTTGCTGCCAGGTCCTCGCGCAAACACACCTGGGGTCCCACGAAGCAATCAGGGCCTACCCTAACCCCGGGCATGAGGCTGGCATTCACTCCAATGCGGGAGCCTCGACCCACAACTGCCCCCAATTTATCATAGCCGGTATCTACCAGACTATCACCCACTTCTATCTGGATATTCCCTTCGTCCAATCGGAAGTTAGCCAGCACAGTACCGGCACCCAGAGAGCAGTTGTCGTCGACTATGGAGTCACCGATGTAGTTGGAATGGAACCAGCAATTATCGCCGATATAGGAGTGCTTCACCTCGGTGGAATAGCCAATGACGGAGTTAGCACCAATGTGACTGTAGTCTCGCACCAGAGCATTATTGCCGACGATGGAATTTGCCCCGATATACACAGGGCCTCGAATTACAGCATTTTCCAATATCCGGACATTCTCGCTAAGGATAACCTTTCCTTCAATGGTCGCCTTTTCGGAGATGCGAGCTGAAGAGGCAACATAGGGTCGAGCATTGTCCAGAAAATACTCCATTACCTTGAAGATATGCCAGGGATACTTTATCGGTGCCCAGAAATCGTTGTAGGGAATCACCTTGATCTTGTGTCCTGCCTTCACCAAATTGTCCAGGGCGCATTCATAGACATCGTCCCTGGCAGTCTGTACGGTTTCAATACGGTGTAGAAGCTCTTTCGAGTCATTATGGCAGTGAATCAGGATGTTCACTAAGTTGCCTGGTTCCTCGCCCGGATTGGGCTTCTCTACGATGTGCAGCAACTCATTTCGAGAGTTTACCTCCAGGTAGCCTCCGGGGAAGTATTCCTGGACTTGATAACCCAGGATATAGGAGGAGGCAGGAGTTTTCTTGGCCGCAGCGATGATTTTGGTGTACGCTGAGCTTGAAAAGACATCGTTGGGATTTATGACCAGAAGCTGCTCACTCAAGAAAGCCGCGGCGCTTTTCAAAGCATCAGCGATGCCTAGCGACTTTTTTTGGAGGGCAAAGTCGACTTTTATCCCGCGAATTCTCTTTGTTATTTGCTTTATCTTTCCTATGTTTTCCGGATTCCCAATGATTACAAAATGACTGAGACCTGCCTCGCAGGCTAGTTCTATTTGATGTTCGAGCAATGGCTTCCCGAGGAAATCAAGGAGGAACTTATCTTCGGCAATAGGAAACATCCTCTTACCTCGGCCGCCGCACAGAAATACAGCTTTCATCTATTATTAGCCTCCACCAGACTCTGAACGAGCTTTTTGCCTTTGCCTATAAGCTCATCGGTCCGTTTCTGCGACATTGACTCAGAGATTACTCGGATGACGGGCTCGGTGCCGCTAGCTCTGATAAGCATCCAGGAGTCGGCAAATTCTAGCCTTAAGCCGTCCAGAGTATTTATC
The DNA here is from genome assembly GCA_022866545.1 of Dehalococcoidia bacterium. Taxonomy (GTDB): domain Bacteria; phylum Chloroflexota; class Dehalococcoidia; order GIF9; family AB-539-J10; genus RBG-13-51-36. The sequence goes on from JALHUO010000001.1 coordinate 2,349, forward strand.
TCATCGGGGGCAAAAGAATGAGATTTCTCCTTCGTCCGAGCCATGACTGATTCTTTGAGCTCATTAGGACAAGAAACCTTGGCTTTCTTAAAGAATAATCTGGGAGTATGTTGAAAAAATTGCCTGATTTCGCCAGCATCGCTTAGCTGACTTAGCAAGAAGAGCGAGGCAAATATGCTATCGGGATAATAGCCTGCTTCGGGGATGATGTAGACGCCCACCTGCTCCACTCCTAACGCAGCATCGAGCTGCTGGGCCAGGTGAGCCACGGCGACATCACCGACTCTGCCTCTGACCACTTCTGCTCCAAGCTCTTTCACCGCCAGGTCAAGAAGATTTCCAGTTTCTACTGTGGTAGCGATCTTCTTCTTCCCTGTTTTCCTGACAGCTAACCTCGAGACGAAGGCGATGGGCTCGTTGAAGCCCAGGAAACCCTCTTTGTCGCAGAAGACGACCCGGTCGGCATCGCCATCAAAGCAAATAGCTAAGTCGGCATTATGTTGCCTCAGGAAATTGATTGTTCCTTGTAGAGTATCCTCTTTTGGCTCGGGGCTTCGTCCCGGGAAAAGGCCATCTGGCTCATCATTTACAGGTATTACGTTAAGCCCCATGTTTACAAAGATGTCGCTAGCAAACCTGGAGGCAGCGCCGTTGCCAGGGTCAATAACTACTTTTAGATGGTGATTGAATTCTGGCAGGGAAAGCTTGCCTTCACGAAACCTGCCGCCATCGTCACAGTTGCCCGCAGTCGGCTGCTGCTTAAATCCCGTTAAGGAAAGCTTGCCTTTAATAAAGGAAAGGTATCTTTGCTTCATATCCTGTGCTTGCTCCAAGGTGCCTTTCTTCCCCTGGCGGAATTGTTTTTCAAAAAAAATCTTCTCTATCTCTGTTTCTTGAGCCTGGCTGTATCCCAGAGAGTTGTCAGTGAAGAGCTTGATTCCGTTGAACTCGGGCGGATTATGGGAGGCTGTCACCATAATTCCAGCGGCAAAGCCCATCTCGCGGGTGAGCAATGCCAGCGCCGGGGTAGGCAAAATGCCTAAATCAACTACGTTTACACCGCAAGAGAGTAAGCCTGTGGTAGTCGCCTCCTTGATTATATCTCTGCTTATTCTGGTGTCGGTAGCGATGCAGACTGTAGAGGATTGAGGGAGTGTAGTCCCTATGGCCAAGGCAACCCTGCGACAGAGATCAGGCGACAAATCTTGACCAACTACGCCACGGATGCCGCTGGTGCCAAATAGTCTCCTTGTGTGCATTTCCTGCCTGCCCGTGTCATCCTGAGCGAAGCGAAGGATCTCCGAGATTCTTAGGTCGCTACACTGCCTGAGAATGACATGAGGAGTGAGTAGTTACATTAAATAGAGGATAGCACGGAATTAGGTGATTGGCAATGAGCACACGATGTAATAACATATGCTAAACTGTGCTTGCCAGCCGTAAGCAGCTTTTGGAAACAAATAATGACTTGGGACTTGGGGGACCTAGCTAAGGTTCTGTTGGTCACCGTTTCCCCAATCAGTGAATTAAGGGGTGGCATTCCATTAGGCATATTGAAGTATGACCTAGACCCCTTGTTGATCTTCTGTATAGCGGTCATTGCTAACGCCCTGATATTCTTTCCCGTCTTTTTTGCCTTGCGTCTCTTTTACGACAAAGTCCTATTCCGAATCCCGTTGTTCGACAAGTATCTGGATAATTTAAGAAAACGAGGTAAGCCCAAAGTAGAGAAATATGGCTTCTGGGGATTATTTTTGTTTGTGGCTGTGCCCTTGCCTCTAACCGGGGCGTATACGGGAACTATTTTGGCCTGGCTACTGGGCATGGATTGGAGGAAGGCCTTCCCAGCCATTGGACTGGGTGTAATTGTGGCTGGCGTCGTAGTGCTCTTAATAACGTGGTTAATAGAGTTAGGAATACTCAGCGTCCCCTGGATTTTTCCAGGCTGGCTGAACTAAGTTCCAACGACCGATTCAGAAACGATTTTTCCCGTAAGCGAGCATAACCCCAAATATGGGCCGATAACGAAAGGCTGGGTGCCCTTACGTACAGGCACCCAGCCTTTCCATTATTTTGCCACCCGGAATATTAGCTTTGACTCTTGGCTATTTTCCTATTCTGAACATCTTGGTCCCACATACGGGACACACACCTTGAGTGGCCGGCCGGCGGTTCTTCATGACTATGGCTCTGGAATTCTTCATCTCTCTCTTGGCTCGGCACTTCATACAGTATGCTTGCATCTGTTCACCTCCCTTTTTCTAAAAGGATAAGCCATCGTTGCTGGAATGTCAATAGGTTTTCCTTGAATTTTGCTCAAATATCGCAAAAACTCTGGTTAATTATGCCTATTACTCCCAATTTCAGTTCCCAGAAGAAGTTCATAGAATGATGGAGGCTTCGAAAGTTTGCGACGGAGATTCATCCCGATGCTATTGGGATTCAAGAGCAGTTGACAAGTCTGTAGGCAGAATGGTGGGCTACGTTCTTGGATGATCTGATACGTAGGCTAAACCTGAAGTCGTTGCAGTATCCGAAGTGCCTTCTGACTTGCTCGGGCGCGGTGGCTGACTTGGTTTTTTGTCTTCAATGGAAGTTCAGCCATAGTCTTGCCTGTCTCTGGAAGAAGAAACAGGGGGTCATAACCAAAACCGTTTCTTCCCCTAGCCTCCAGGGCAATCATACCGCGACACTCCCCGCGGCATATCTCACATTGACCTTCCGGAGTAGCTATAGCAATAACGCACTTAAAGCGAGCCGTTCGTCTCTCCCAGGGGATGCCGTTAAGTCTAGCTAAGAGAAAACTCACTCTGTCGGCATCAGTAGCAGCTTTGCCAGCAAAGCGAGCGGACTTAATACCTGGCTCGCCCTTAAGCGCATCCACCTCCAATCCTGAGTCATCAGCGAGAGTGAGGAGCTGGCTCAATTCAGCATAGGTAACGGCTTTTAACCGAGCATTTTGTTCATAGCTATTCCGTGACTCGGTGACGATTTTTGTTATTGCTTCCTCGGCCAGCGTGGTCATTTCATAACCAAGACCGTCCAGGAGAGCGCGATATTCCCTGATTTTCCCCGGGTTGGAGGTGGCTAGGAGAAGCCTTGGCATTTTTTCGTCAAATGTCTTGAAATCTTGATGCCAGCTTCTTTGCCACTTCGGGCATAGTGGTGTATTCCATCTCCTCGAGCGGCAGGCGATGCGGTTCAAATGGACCCATTCGGCGCAGGAAATCCGCCATGATGTTTGCCTGATGGCGAGCCTCATCGAAAGCAGGGTCATCGAAGAGGTCACGAGGTCCGACAAGCTTGCCATTAGCAAGTTGGAAACCAGCAGCTATCACTCTTGGTGGACCGTCAAAGCGGCAAGGATTGCTCTCTCGAACAGCTACCGGCATTAGCGGACCATGGTGGGATCCTCTCATCCAGCCCTCTACTATATGTGGAGATGCAAAGGGTTCCAGTATTTCACCCACGGCGGGAAATTTGCCCTGGGCACGAATGATGCAGACGGGGTCATCCTTGCCTATGTATCTACCTGCCATGAGAGATAATCTTTGAGTAGATGAAACAGCAGCGATTTCACCACTCTCCTTATGGTACACCGCTTTAACGGCATAGTGTCCTGGTGCGCCGAGAAAAACTAGCATGTCGTAGATCTCCTCAGGAGCGTTGAAAGTGATTTTCTTGTGCTCTTTGACGTCATGGACTTCGAAGGTGAAGCCGGAGTGCATATTAGAGGCAATAACCAGCCCAATAGTGTTGAACGGGTCGGCAAATATCTTGTACAACGGTAGATTCCAGGCGCCAGATGCCGTCTTATCCGCCATAAATATGATAATGGTTTCAGCCTGGCGCTCGGAGAATTGCATCTCAGCCGTACCAGGTCCCATTCCCTTGACGGTGCCGGAGAAAGCATCGGACAGAAGGTCTTGCCCGGCGCCATGTAGCTTCAAGCGCTTAGCTACGTTGGTGCATTCCACAAATGTATCCCAGGCTAACTTGTGGATTTTCTCGCTATCCTCGCCGTGCTGATGGGTCATTATCAACTGGAGATCGTCGCCGCAAACCGTAACGTGATGGTCTATGAATAGCCCCTGGCGCTGGGCATGTTCCAGCTTTTCCTTAGCCTTTTGTATTACGTCGGGGTGGCTGGAAGAATGTCCGACATAGCCACCGATGTCTGCTTTGATAACGCTTAAAGTTAATTCCATTTCACCCCCCTTGCTTCAGTTTAACAACGGAAAGGGGTGAACGTCAATCTGGGATGAAAATTAGTCCCTCTTCGCTATCGCCCAAAGCCTTTGCTCTATTCTGATGATAGAGCAAAGCAGTGTAAGCTGCCACTGCAGCATCACAAAGGTCGTGGTCCAAAATGTCGGAATAGGGCTTAAGACTAGGTATAATCTCTCCTAGCTTCTCTCTGAGGAAGTCCATCCCTTGTTTAGTAGTTTTCCTGGGCACAGCTTTCCCAAAGAGGCGAACTTTGCTGGCAAAGGGGTAGACCTCAATGACTTGACCAGCTTGCTTCAGCTCGTGGCCAATGCTAGTCTTTAGCTCGATACCACGGTAGATCAAGTCCTTGATAAAGGTCTTCTTGGTAGTGGGGTAACAAGGGATTCCCTGTCGCCGCAGTTCCTGGTCACACTGTCTGTTCTTCCTAAAGGATTTGGGCTGGCAAGGACAACCTTCGTCAAGACAGCATAACCCTATTGGCAAGCTCAAGGGGGCATCGATGGCTATTACTTGAGGTGAATAGAAATTCAACAGAGCGACCATGTCTCTGTTCTTCGTTAAGAAGCCGAGGTAAACAAGTTGTGATTTGCCATCCAATCCTAAGCAAGCGCTTGGTTTGGCTTCGATGGAGGTTAGATCGATGCCGAAAAAAGTAGGATACTTCACGTTGCTGGACAAGGCTTTTTACCTGACCGTTTTAATATCTCCCTAGCTGCCACTATGCCCGAAGCTGAGGCCTGCACCAGGCCTCGGCTGACACCGGCGCCGTCTCCAGCAGCAAATATGTTACTGATCTCAGTTTCTAAGCAAGGGGTCAACTTCAACCGACTAGAGTAAAATTTGACCTCTATTCCGTAGAGCAAAGTCTGGGGAGAAGCGACGCCGGGAACTAGTTTGTCAATGGCCTGAAGCATTTCCACTATACTCTTGAGATACCGATAGGGGAGGGCAAAGCTCAAATCTCCGGGGGTCGCCGCTTTCAAGCTTGGTTCGATAGGATTATTCTGCAAGCGAGCTTGTGTAGAGCGCCGACCATCCATTAAGTCGCCCAATCTCTGCACCAGCACACCACCGCTAAGGATGTTAGCTAGCCTTGCCAGATATTTACCATAGGCGATAGGTTCATGGAAAGGCTCAGTGAAGGTGGTGCTTACTAAGATGGCGAAGTTAGTATTCTTTGTACGGGACTGGGCATAACCAATGCCGTTGACTGTAATCACGGGGTCGGAGCCGCCTGTGGACTCCATAATCACCTCACCCCCAGGACACATGCAAAATGTTCTAACCCGGTCATTGAAACTTCGGGAATAGAATTCAAGTTTTGATTCATACAATGTTGAAGTCAACTTCTCCATGGTTGTCATTGGTACTTCTATTCGGCAACCCACATCTACGGGGTTGGAATCAAGGCTCAGTTTGAGCCTCTCTGCTTCATTGCATAGCCATTCTGCCCCCTCTCTTCCCGGGGCTAGGATCAGGTAGCGGCACTTTATGTTTTCACCACGGTCGGTTTCGACGGCTTTGACCACACCGTCCTCAACTGCAATACTCTTGATTGTTGTTCCCAGTCTTATGTCTAATCTGGGTGACAGATAATTCTGCATTGACTTTAATGTTTCGTGGCAAAGCTCTGTTCCCAGGTGACGCAATTTGACAGGGGTTAATGTGAGCCCGGCTGAGGCAGCCTCTCGCTCTAGCCTAGCTATACCTCTCCCAATTCCGTACACCTTGGGAGGGGCGCCGAATCTGAGATAGATGGAATCAACATAATCTATGAGCACGCTGGCCTGTTCAGAACCGACCAACTCCTTGAGACGGCCGCCTACCTGGGTGGACAAAGTCAGTTTGCCGTCGCTAAAAGCTCCAGCACCTCCAAAGCCACTGACCAGATTGCATGGGGAGCACAGCGCACAGCACCCGCTTGTGTTTTGAACGGGACAAACACGGGCATCAATTTCTCCGCCCTTGTCCAGAAGCAAAACGTCGAGGCCAGCGTTACATAGTTCCAGGCTAGCGAATATGCCTGCGGGACCAGCACCGACTATGGCAACATCATAGATTTTGGCCATCGTGATTCATCCTGAGGGTTATTGACGGAACCAATCGTTCAAAAGACTCTCGGATCTGAGGATCTCGTCGGCTGCAGAATAAGCATCGAGCTCTCCCTTTTCCACCTTCTCAATATAGCTGCTCAGTTGCCCATCCTGCTCAATTGACCTAAGTAACTTGTTAGTGAGTTTTCGTTCCAGAGTCTTTATGAAGTCCTGTTTTCGTTGGAGTTGGCGGCGTTGTGAGAGTCTGCCCTCTTTACAGAGGGCCTGGTAGTGTAACTGAATTTGTTTGTGAAGTTCTTCAGTGCCGACGTCGTTAACTGCTTGTGTGGCTATCACGGGTATGTTCCACCAGCTTGGCTCACGAAGCTCCAGCATGGCTTGTATATCACGGACAAAATTGTCGGAACCAGGATTGTCAGCCTTGTTAACTACAAATATGTCAGCGATCTCAAGTAGTCCTGCTTTCATCGTCTGGATAGCATCGCCAGATTCAGGACATAGTATGACAAGCACAGTGTCGGTCTTCTCCATGATATCTATCTCGCTTTGTCCTACTCCTACGGTCTCCACCAGGATGATGTCTTTACCAGCGGCGTCAAGCAACTTGATCACGGAACTGGCAGTCTGCGGTAGCCCGCCTGTGCTGCCGCGAGTCGCCATACTGCGAATGAAAACCCCATCGTCAAGATAATGCTGCTGCATTCTTATCCGGTCACCTAATACCGCCCCTCCCGTGAATGGGCTTGAGGGATCGACTGCAATTATCCCCACTTTTAGGTCTTGTTTACGCATCAACGCTGTCAACTTGTCCACTAAGGTGCTCTTTCCTACTCCCGGCGGGCCGGTTATCCCTACGCAGTGTGCCTTCCCCAGGTGTGGAGCGATGAGCTTCATTATCTCGGGCACTTGGCTGCCTTCGTTTTCTACCTGGCTGATGATGCGTGAGAGGGAGACGTTCTCTCCCTTAAGCATCTGTTTCACTAGCCTCGTAATCTTGGGCGTCATCTATTATGGGGTTGAGATTATTTTATAGCTTTCCAGATTAGCGGTCAAATAGGTCTGCTGCTGTGGCAAGTGGGGCCCAGTTCAATTCAATTGACAGCTAAAGAAGTCTGCATACAGGCATGATAAACGTGTTCGGCGATTTCGGTCTATCTCTAGGCTGGCTTGCCCAGAGGCATGATATATAGGGGTTTAATTTGCTCCGCTAACCCGAGGACTTCCCTCACCTCTTCGTCACGGAAGGCTCCGATTTCCACTGTGGCTAATCCTAAAGCTACGGCCTGAAGGTGGATGTTTTCACCTGCATGTCCTGCCTCCATGTGAACATATCCCTCTGCGCGTCTACCGTATCTGTAGGAAGTCCTGTGATAAAGGGCGCCGATGATAATATCCACCGGGGCATCGATAACAAATTCCTGGCCCATAGTTGCCCTGGCCAAATCTGGTTTTAAATCGGCTGCTTTGCCCAAGCTCAAGGAATGAGAATCCGGCTCATAGTGGTAAATGCCAGCCTGTAATTCTTCGGAAACTTCCTTTGCCTCCCTGATAATTACGCTCTGTTTGCCAACAACCACAAAAATCTCCAGGGGATAGGTAGCTCCGGCACTGGGCGCTGCCCTGAACCCTCTACCTCCGGTGATGCCCTGTGCCGACCAGAGTATTTGACTCAACTGAAATAGGTCAAGCGGCTCTCTACGGTACCTACGAACCGATCTGCGCCTCAGTATCGTCTCCTCCAATGAAATCTTGCCTTTCAACTGAGGAGAAGGAAGTTTAACTACAGCTTCGAGATTGCTTCGCTTCGCTCGCAATGACATCGTTGTTCTAGCCCTTGATAACGCCCATAGGTACAGCCATAGCCACTTTTCTAGAGATGCCAGCCTGATGAACCACTTCTATGACTTCAGTAACATCTTTGTAAGCTTGAGAGGCTTCTTCAGCCAGCGCAGAAACGCTTTCCGCTCTAACAGTGATACCTCTACTCTCTAATTCTCGTATGATATCTGCCCCTCTGATAGCTCGTCTGGCAGCACCCCGGCTCAGCACCCTACCTGCACCGTGGCAGGTGGAGCCGAAGCTTTCTTTCATAGCTTTCTCGGTGCCCACGGCAACAAAAGAACACCGTCCCATATCCCCGGGCACGAGCACAGGTTGGCCTATCTCCAGATAGCATCTGGGAGTATCCTTATGGCCTGCTGGAAACGCCCGGGTAGCTCCTTTGCGGTGAACGCAGACCTTAGCTTTGCGACCGTCTATCGTGTGCTCCTCTATCTTGGCGATGTTATGAGCAACATCATAAATCTGCCTCATGCCCAATTTCTCAGGACTCTTGCCGAAGATTCCGGAGAAAGTCTCTCTAACCCAGTGAGCAATGCACTGTCGGTTAGCCCAGGCATAGTTAGCTGCACATGCCATGGCAGCTAGATAGTCTTGTCCCTCTTTCGATTCTATGGGAGCACAGGCGAGTTGTCGGTCGGGGAGCTTTATGCCGTACTTTGATACTGCCTGCTCCATGATGCGCAGATGGTCAGTACAAACTTGATGACCAAAGCCACGAGAACCTGTGTGAATCAAGACTAATATCTGACCGATCTCGGTGATGCCCATAATGCTAGCGGTGTGAGGATCGAATATCTCCTTCACAACTTGAATCTCAAGGAAATGATTTCCCGAGCCCAGTGTACCGGCCTGCGGCATACCTCTCTTTACGGCCTTATCGCTTGTCTTGCTGGGATCGGCCCCACTAAGGCATCCACCTTCTTCGGTAACATCCAGATCTTCCTCGAAACCCATACCACGCTTCACTGCCCAACGAGCTCCTTCAACCATCAACTGGTTCATCTCTTTTTGGCTTATCTTTATCTTTCCTTCAGAGCCGAGACCTGATGGTATATTGTGGAATAGTGCATTGATCAATTGATTGATTCTGGGCCGCACTTCAGCTTCGCTGAGATTGGTACGCAATAACCTTACCCCACAATTAATATCATAACCCACTCCGCCGGGAGAAATTACACCGTTCTTAATATCCATTGCTGCCACCCCGCCTATAGGGAAGCCATAGCCCCAGTGGATATCGGGCATGGCAAAGGAGTAACCTACTATGCCGGGGAGAAAGGCAACATTGACAACTTGCTCGAGTGCTTGTTCCTCACGTAGGGATTCCAGCATTTCCTTACTGGCATATATTAGACCAGGAACCCTCATGCCAGTCTTATAATTCTCGGGAATCTTCCAGCGATAATCATCTATCTTGATAAGTTGTCCTTGCCATTGCGTCATATCCTTAGCTCCTAAATATCGAGGATTATCTGTGCCTTGTAGCCATCATTGTTCTTATCTAGCCTCAACATATGATATGTGGCTGCCTTTACTCCTCTCTTTATCTTGTGCTTGATTGGGTCAAAGGCTTCTCCGTGACAGGTAGCCTTGAGTTCATTCTGAGTCAGACTTTCAATATCGAACCGGTTGAATAGAATGTGTTTGGCATCAAAGAAGTAAATGAGTTCGTTAAGCCATTCAACCAGCAAGCTATCTCTCTCGTCGCTGGTTACTCTCAAATCGAGATGCGATTTCTCTTGAATACTTTCAGGCTCAGCAATCAAACTGAACAAAGCCAGAGCAGCATTGCAGAAAAGCTCCTCGATATCCGTCCCGTAGGCGATGATGCCCACGTCGGCAGTATGGTCAATTATTTCAAAAGTCCTTCTCATTCCTCTAATGCCCATTATACAAAAACAGCAACGACATCTCCATTTATGCTTGCTCTTTTTTGCACTTTGCTTAGGCTGTTGCTACAATCAACGCTCAAGACAGTAGAGGTCGTATCTTTTCGACAAGCTGTGCGATTTGGCAAATTATCAAGTACTTTGTATCATTACGGTGGCAATAGGCAAATGCCTGCATCAAACTTGGCTTCCTCATGCGGGAAGTTATATGGTTCTGGGGATGCGAAGGATAAACACTGGAGGCAAAGCGAGCCTCCAGTTAGCAGCCCGTTATGTAGGATCTGTCCACGATAGGTAGATGACAATGCCATCGCAGGATTACATGGAATGTGCTCTGTCTCTGGCCAGATTGGCTATGGGATATACCAGTCCTAACCCGGCAGTTGGGGCGGTGGTTGTTAAGGACGGACTCGCTGTCGGCATGGGATATACCCAACCTGTCGGGTGCGAACATGCTGAGGTCATGGCACTCCGTCAGGCTGGAGAAAGGGCGCGGGGCGCTACCATGTATGTTACCTTGGAACCTTGCCCTCATTATGGACGCACGCCACCTTGCACCGAAGCCATAATCGATGCTGGTGTCTCAGAGGTTCATATAGCCTTGCGTGATCCTAACCCTGTGGTTTCTGGACGTGGGGTAGAGAGGCTCAATGAGATAGGCATCAAGACCCACATAGGTATGTGCCAACAAGAAGCTTGCGAGATAAACGAGGCTTATATCAAGCACATTACCACAGGCCTACCATTTGTCGTGGCCAAATTCGCCATGAGCCTTGACGGCAAGATTGCCACCAAGACCGGTGATTCTAAGTGGATAACCAAGGAAGAGACTAGAAAGTATGCACATGCCCTACGCCACACTGTTGATGCCATAATGGTGGGAGTGAACACTATTGTTGCTGATAATCCTCGCCTCACTGCTAAGGGTTGTGGTGGTAGAGGTGGCATAGGGAAAAAACAGCCTCTACGTCTGGTCATTGACAGCAAAGGAAGAATACCGTTGAACTCTCGCATTTTTGAGCCACCGGGCGAAGTCTTGGTCGCTGTAGTATCACCTTTCGACTCCGTAGTGAGGGAACGACTTATGGAGGTGGGTGCTGAGGTAGTGGAACTACCAGCCAGGGGAGGTTCAGTAGACATTGTAGAGTTGTTGAAGTTGTTGGGGAGAAGGGAGATTGTCACCGTCTTGGTGGAGGGGGGCGGTAAGCTTCTTGGGTCGCTCTTTGACTACCACTTGGTGGACAAGGTATTAGCTTTCATTTCGCCAATCATCATTGGGGGGTGTGAAGCTGTAGGTGTGGGAGGGAACGGCGTCGATGATATGGCTAAGGCTCTGCGCCTTGCTCGGGTTGACATCAAGACTTTCGGCGATGATATATTGGTTAGTGGATATCCCGAGAAACGATTGCTGCAGGAAGCGTAGGTTCTAGGGGTAGAGTATGTTCACAGGTATAGTCGAAGAGATTGGCATAGTCAAGGAGACAAGCCGAGACCGCTTGGCCTTTGAAGCTCATAGAGTGGTCGAAGGAACAAAAGCAGGCGACAGCATAGCTGTCAATGGTGTTTGTCTGACTGTTGTGTCTCTGGAGAATCGTGGCTTTGGCGTCGATGTTATGCCTGAGACGTTACGTTGCACGAATCTCGGCAGGCTTCATTATGATGACCAGGTAAATTTGGAGAGGGCGCTGGTGCTGGGAGGGCGTCTGGGTGGCCATTTGGTGTTGGGTCATGTGGATGAGACAGGAGAAGTACTAGATGTAAGTAATGAGGAAGGGGCACGTATTATGAGGATTTCAGCGCCAGTCGAACTAGTGCCTTACATGGTGGATAAGGGATTTATTGCTGTTGATGGTGTTAGTCTTACCATAGTAGACGCCGAGAATTCTTCTTTTATTGTGTCATTGATAGGTTACACTATGGAGAATACGACGTTAGGAAGAAAGAGAGCTGGGGACGTAGTCAATTTGGAGGTGGACGTCATAGCTAAATACGTGGAAAGTCTTAAGGAGCGAAGAGGATGGAGTCTAGACGTTGAGTTCCTTAGGCAACACGGATTTGTAGGGAGCATAGATGCTGACTAGCATTTCCGAAGCAATTGAAGATATAAAAGCAGGTAAGTTCATTATTATCGTTGATGATGAGTCACGCGAAAATGAAGGCGATCTGGCCATGGCTGCCGAGAAAGTTACTCCCGAAGCCATAAATTTCATGGCTAAGCATGGTCGCGGACTGGTCTGCCTTCCTATCACCGGGCAAAGGCTCGACGAATTAGGAATACCACTGATGGTTACCAATAACACATCACGCCACTGTACTGCCTTTACAATCTCGATTGAAGCCAAGGATAGAGTCACCACTGGCATCTCTGCTTTTGATCGAGCACAGACGATAAAGACGGTGCTTGATCCTGATACCAAGCCGAGTGACATAGCTCAGCCAGGGCACATATTTCCTATTCGAGCCAAGGAAGGTGGGGTGTTGGTACGAGCGGGACACAGCGAAGCTATCGTTGATCTGGCCAGATTAGCCGGACTTTATCCTGCTGGCGTAATATGTGAGGTTATGGATGAAGACGGCACAATGGCCCGTCTGCCTCAACTTGAAGCTATGGCCTCCAAATTTGACCTGAAGATGATAACTATAGTTGATTTGATTGCCTACCGGCTTCACCATGAAAAGTTGGTGCAAAGAGTAACCGAGGCTAAGCTGCCTACTAAGTATGGCGAATTTACAGCCGTGGCCTATAGAAGTGCTGTCGATGCCGCTGAGCAT
>JALHUO010000039.1 GCA_022866545.1 Dehalococcoidia bacterium
CTTCAAAAGCAGCCGGTCCCCTGAGAATGGGCTTTGTCAAGGCTGAGGCGATAAATGCATTTGTCAACGAAGATGAATGCTCAGGCTGCGGGGTTTGTGAAGTCTTGTGTCCATTCCAGGCTATTGAGCTTCAGCCTAGAGATGATAAGAGAGTATCCCATATCAATGAAGCAGTATGCAAGGGTTGTGGCACCTGTGGTGCTGCCTGCCCCTCAGGAGCTATTTCTATGCACCACTTCACTGATGAGCAAATTCTAGCTCAGGTAGAAGCTTTGTATAGCTAGGGATTTATTGCGATTAATACCTATTGCCAAGACTAGAAAGCCTCTTTCCCTGGCAGGAGGACATTGGAGAAAGGGAGAAAGGCTGCCGAACCTAGCCTTATCTTGATCCTCTCTTACCAAAGAAAGAGATTTCTATGAGAATGATATTGGATTATGAGGAAGACTGTAGCTAGAAGGTGACCATGCTCATGGAGAATGAGAAAAGGATTGGAGTTTACATCTGTCACTGCGGGTTGAACATCGCTGGCACGGTTGATGTGGAAGAGCTAACGAAATATGCTGCGACTCTGCCTAACGTAGTGATTTCCCGCGACTATCGGTATATCTGCTCAGACCCTGGCCAGGAGCTTATCAAGAATGATATCAAAGAACTAAAGCTTAATCGGGTCGTCGTCGCGTCTTGTTCGCCACGGATGCATGAACACACCTTCCGCAAAGCCTGCCGGGCTGCCGGTTTGAACCCTTATCTATATGAGCATGTCAACATCAGGGAACATTGTTCCTGGGTCCATGCGGATAAGAAGCAGGCCACCGAGAAAGCCAAGGACCTGGTTCGGGCTGCTGTGCAACGAGTCTACTACCACCAACCTCTGGAGATTAAAGAGATACCGGTCATTCCTGAAGCTCTGGTTGTGGGGGGTGGAATTGCCGGGATAGAGGCAGCCCTGAAGATAGCCAATAGCGGGCGCAAGGTTTACTTAGTAGAGAAGGAGCCGTCAATTGGTGGGCATATGATTCAACTGGACACTACTTTCCCTACCCTTGATTGCTCCGAATGTATTATGACGCCGAAGATGAGTGAGGTAGGACACCATCCTAATATCGAGCTTCTGGCTTATAGTGAAGTAGAGGAAGTATCGGGGTCTGTGGGCAATTTCAAGGTAAAGGTGAGGAAGAAGGCGAGATTTGTGGATGAAGACAAATGCATTGGCTGTGGAGTTTGTGAACAGAAATGTCCGTGGAAGGTGCCGAGCGAGTTCGAAGCAGGCTTGGGGCAGAGGAAGGCTATCTACATTCCTTTTGCTCAAGCCATTCCAAATATTGCCACAGTGGATAAAGACCACTGCGTGTATATCCAGTCGGGTGGGAAGAAATGTGGTGCCTGTATCAAAATCTGTGAGGCTGGGGCTGTAGATTTCAACCAGATAGACCAGATCGTTGAATTACAAGTGGGGGCAATTATCCTGGCTACCGGATACGATATTTTCGACCCCAGTCAGATACTGCAATATGGCTACGGGAAATATGATAACGTCATAACTGCTCTGGAATTTGAGAGGATGACCTGTGCTGCCGGGCCGACTTCCGGGAAGATCCAGCTTAAAGATGGGAGAATACCCCAGAGCGTGGCTATCATTCACTGCGTTGGCAGCCGGGATAGAAATTACCGTGAATATTGCTCCAAAATTTGCTGTATGTACGCACTGAAACATGGCCATCATCTCAGAGACAGAATAGACGCCGACGTATATCAAATGTACATTGATATGCGCTGCACCGGAGATGCCTATGAGGAATTCTACAAGCGCGTTTCTGAGGAAGGTGTTGTTTTCATAAAAGGCAAAGTAGCTGAGGTGACTGATAGAGCCAACACCGAGGAGGAGAAAGGAAGACTGGTTGTGGTAGCCGAGGATACCCTGCTAGCAAAGCTAGTGCGCATCCCTGTGGATATGGTTATTCTCTGCCCCGCCATGATACCTCGGGCCGATGCTACGGAGATTGCCAGGAAATTCTCCATAACTCAGAAGGCCTCGGGCTTCTTCCTGGAACGCCATGCTAAGCTTGAGCCTCAAGTTTCAGCCATGGATGGTGTGTTTCTCGCCGGTTGTTGCCAATTTCCCAAAGACATTCCTGATTCTGTGTCTCACGGCAGGGCAGCAGCCGCGGCGGCACTGGAGCTAATAGATAGAGGTAGCGTGGCCGCTGAAGCTGCCATCGCTTGTGTAGATGAGACCCTATGTCATGGTTGTGGCATATGTGAGGAAATTTGCGAATTTCAGGCTCCCAAGGTGATTGTTAAAGACGGGAAGAGGGTATCCACCGTGAATGAAGCGCTGTGTAAGGGCTGTGGTGCCTGTGCTGTTGCCTGTCCCAGCGGAGCTATGTCGATCAAACATTTCACTCGTGATGAGATATCTACCATGATTAAGGCATTAGCCACAGTAGAAAAATGACTGAGTTTGAGCCACGCATTATTGTTTTTGCCTGCAACTGGTGTACATACGCTGCGGCAGATACGGCGGGCACAAGCCGTATCCAGTACCCTCCCAATGTAAGAATCATAAGGGTTATGTGTAGTGGCATGGTGGCTCCGGAACACATCTCTTTGGCGCTTGAGAGTGGGGCTGATGGCATCCTGGTCGCCGGCTGTCATCCAGGAGACTGTCACTATATTTCGGGGAACTTAAAGGCGGAGGAGAAGTTCCACATGGTCAGCAAGGTGGTCAGCATGCTTGGCATAGAGGGTGGGAGGGTGAGGCTTAAGTGGATAGCTGCATCCGAGGGACCGATATTCGCCCAGACTATTAAAGATATGGTGGACGAGATTAGAAAATTAGGTCCTTCACCATTCCGCACATCTCAGAAGGCTGGCCGGGAGAAAACCGCCTTAACTTTGGAGGATATTCTTCAAGATACTAAGGCCTATTATTGTCTGGAATGTAGCAAATGCACCAGTATATGTCCTGTGACTAAGTATGACCCATCCTATTCACCGCGCACTGTGATTGAAAACGCTGCGCTAAGGTTAGGAGACGAGAGTACCCGTGATAAGAAGCTTTTCTCCTGCCTTGGTTGCTATGCTTGTTCTCTGAGGTGTCCCAGCGACGTCGATTATCCCGATTTTATGAGAAAGTTGAGGTCACTGGCCTTTGTCAGTGGTGAATGCGGTTGTCCGGCTCATGGCGGCTTCCTGCACTCCGTTACACGGCTAATGGCAAGGTCGCCTTACAAACAAAAAAGACTGGACTGGTTAACAAAGGAATACCAAACATCTGACCACAGCGATATTTTATACTTTGTAGGCTGTATCCCTTATTTTGAACCCATTTTTGGATACCTGGATACGAAGGCTCTCGATATTACAAGGGCAAATCTGAAGATACTGAATCATATGGGAGTGCAGCCCATGTTGCTTCCCGACGAAAAATGTTGCGGACATGATGCACTGTGGACTGGTGACGTCGAGACCTTCCAGAGACTGGCCGAGCACAATACGAAGCTCATCAAAGAAGCCGGGATAAAGAAAATCATATTCACATGTCCTGAGGGTCATCGCACATTTAAGATTGACTATCCTGAGCATGGATTTGAGTTGGGTTGTGAGTTGCAGCATATCTCCGAATTCGTGGCCGAGAAGATAGAGAAGAAGGAATTGAAATTTAAGGAAATCAAGAGAAAGGTAACTTATCAAGACCCATGCCGATTGGGAAGGCACCTGGGTATTTATGATTCCCCGAGGAAG
The DNA here is from genome assembly GCA_022866545.1 of Dehalococcoidia bacterium. Classification (GTDB taxonomy): domain Bacteria; phylum Chloroflexota; class Dehalococcoidia; order GIF9; family AB-539-J10; genus RBG-13-51-36. Next base: position 3,748 of record JALHUO010000039.1, read on the forward strand.
GTGCTGGAGGCGATTCCCGGGATCGAGCTGATCGAGATGGAGAAGAACCGGGAATATTCTCTTTGTTGCGGGACAAGTGCTTTCACCAACTGCGATATATATTCCCACGAGATGAGGGTCGACCGATTGCTGGAAGCAAAAGCCACCGGCGCAGAAATACTGGTGACCACCTGCCCCAAGTGTCAGATACACTTCAAATGTGCCATGAATAACAAAGGTAAGGAAAAGGGCCCTGACATAAACATTGAAGTGATGGACTTGGCAAGTCTTGTGGCGAGTGCTATTGATAGCTGATGGTTGAAAGCTGTCAGCTATCAGGGGGGTAGATATGCATGAGATCTTAAAAAGAGAGGTACTTGTTCCCAACACAGTTTATCTTAAAGTGGAAGCTCCGGAGATTGCCCGAAAAGCTAAGCCAGGCCAGTTTGTCATATTGCGAGTAGACGAGGTGGGGGAGAGGTTTCCTTTGTCGCTAAGTGGTTGGGATAAGAATGAAGGGACACTCGAAGTTCTCTTCCTCATCATGGGAAGAAGCACCATGAAACTTTCCTCCCTTAAAGAAGGCGACTGCATTATGGATGTAGTGGGACCATTGGGCAGGCCTACAGAGGTCGAATCCTATGGTAACGCTATGTGCGTCTGTAGCACTTTTGGTGTCGGCCCTACGATAACTCTGGCGAAGGCTCTGAAGGGAAGAGGCAACAGGGTAATTTCAGTCATGGAGGCAAAGGATGCAACCTATCTATTCTGGGAGGATAAATTAAAGAGGGTGAGCGATGAAACCCATGTTGTTTTGGGGGATGGCAGCCGAGGGAAACACAGGCAGGCGAGCCAGTTCGTCAAAGAATATCTGGAATCGGGGAATAAGCTTGATAGGGTGTTCGTATTTGGGCGTGTGTTTACGATGATGGAATGCTCCCAGGCGACGAAGCCGTTTGAGGTTAAGACTATTGTTGGGCTGACCCCGATAATGGTTGACGGCACAGGTATGTGCGGCTGCTGCCGAGTCTCTGTGGGCGGCGAAACGAAATTCACTTGCGTTGACGGTCCGGAATTCGATGGCCACCTGGTGGATTGGGAACTGCTCATTAAGCGGAAACGAGCTTATCTGAAAGAGGAGGCGCAGGCATTTGACCTCTGGCAACTAGATAACCTGCGTCGGATTGCAGAATTATCCGAATTACCCGGGCGAGTCTCTGTAGTGTAAAAATGGCTGAGAAATCGAAACTGAATTTAAATCGAGTACCGATACCAAAGCAGGCTCCGGATGAAAGGAAGAGGAATTTCGACGAAGTAGCTCTGGGATATGCCGACGAGCAAGCTCTGGAGGAAGTCAGCCGCTGTATTATGTGTAAGAAACCCGGCTGCAAGGACGGTTGTCCGGTCAATGTTGACATCCCTGAATTTATCAAGGCAATAGGGGCAGGTGATATGCCCGAGGCAGTGAGGATACTCAAGAACAGGAATAGCCTCCCTGGCATCTGCGGTCGTGTCTGCCCTCAGGAAACACAATGCGAAATGACCTGTAACCTGGCCAAAAAAGGCGGCCCCATTGCCATCGGCAGATTGGAACGATATGTGGCTGATTGGGAAAGAGTTCACCCGGAAGTCAGGGAACGGCAGAAGGAGAGAATTAGCTTAAGTGGTAGGAAAGTGGCTGTAGTTGGCTCTGGGCCAGCGGCACTAACCTCGGCCGCTGATCTGGCAAAGCTTGGGTACAGCGTAGTCATTTTTGAGGCACTGCACGTGGCTGGTGGGGTTCTGATGTATGGGATCCCCGAGTTCAGGTTGCCCAAAGTAATCGTCCAAGGTGAGGTCGGTTATGTGAAGTCATTGGGGGTAGAAATCAAGCTGAATCATGTTATCGGCAAAATAGCTACTGTCGATGAGCTTCTGGAGAGTGGCTTTGATGCCATCTTCCTGGCTCCCGGGGCAGGGGCGCCGATGTTTCTAGATATCCCCGGGGAGAACCTGAGTGGCATTTATTCTGCCAACGAGTTCCTTACTCGGACAAACTTGATGAAAGCATATCGCTTCCCTGAGTATGACACTCCTATACAAGTAGGGAGAAGGGTGGCAGTGTTCGGCGCTGGAAATGTAGCTATGGATGCCTCCAGATGTGCGCTGAGATTTGGAGCGGAGGAAGTGTATATTATCTATCGACGCTCCAAAGCAGAGATGCCGGCCAGACTTGAGGAGAGAGAGAATGCTGAGGAAGAGGGGGTCATTTTCAAACTTCTGACCAATCCCAGCAAGTTTCTCGGTGATGAGCGGGGTAGAGTCAGGGCGGTGGAGTTATATGAGATGGCACTGGGTGAGCCTGATGCAAGTGGCCGGCCACGGCCCGTTCGAAAGCCAGGCTCTGAGTTCATAATGGAGGTAGATACTGCCATCCCTGCTCTGGGCACAAGGCCTAATCCGATAATTCCCTCCACAACCAAAGGACTTGAACTCACTAAATGGGGCACCGTGTTGACTGACGAGGTCACCGGGAGAACAAGCAAGGACAGGGTCTGGTGCGGTGGAGATATGGCTACTGGGGCAGCCACGGTTATTAGCGCCATGGGGGCAGGCCGCCGAGCAGCTACCGATATCGATGCCTTGCTGAAGAAATGACTAGCTTGGAAGATGATTGGAGCTGATAGTAGATGAAAGGCGTGGCAAAGTCCCGGCCAAACCATTGGTTTTTCTGGTCAGTCGTGCTATCATTACAGGCCGTGTTATCGGACTGGCAACTAACGACGTATGGAGACTACCCTCTTGCCTGGTCAGTACTCCATGAAGAAGAGCGAAACGAATCCTTCATACGTAACTGGTTAGGAGGATAGATGGACAACTTTGAGCCGAAAATAGTAGCTTTTTGCTGTAACTGGTGCTCTTATGCTGGTGCTGACCTGGCTGGCACTTCCCGAATACAGTATTCTCCCAATATAAGGGTAATCAGAGTGATGTGTAGCGGCAGGGTGAACCCCCTCTTTGTGATTAAGGCACTCAGCATTGGTGCTGACGGTGTGTTAGTCCTGGGTTGCCATCCCGGTGATTGCCACTACATTGAAGGAAATTACAAGACGATGCGCCGCATTCCGCTACTGAGGAAGATGTTGAAGCAATTTGGGATAGAGGAAGAGAGAGTCCGGTTGGAGTGGGTTTCGGCATCTGAAGGAGCAAGATTCGCCGAGGTGACTAATAGTTTTACTCAATCCATAAGAGACCTTGGGCCAACTTCATTAGGCAATTTGAAGCAGAGTTCTAAGGAGGCAAAGCATGGCTAAACTCAAGATAGCGCTTTATTGGGCGGCCAGTTGTGGCGGATGCGAGATTGCGACTCTGGCTATACACGAAAAAATACTGAAGCTAGCTGAGGTTGCGGACATCGTGTTCTGGCCGGTAGGCATGGATTTCAAGTATGCTGATGTAGAGAACATGGCTGATAAGAGTGTAGATGTTTGTCTTTTCAACGGGGCCATCCGAAATGAAGAGAACGAGCACATGGCCAAGCTCTTACGGGCCAAATCCAAGATAATGATAGCCTATGGCTCTTGTGCTTATGAGGGCTGTATCCCCGGGCTGTCCAATTTCTATAACCGGCAACTGACGTTCGACCGCGTCTACATTGAAACGCCATCCACTGAGAATCCTAAGAAGATTTTCCCTCAGACGAAAGTAAAGGTGCCCGAAGGTGAGCTTGAGCTTCCTGAGTTCTATGACACGGTTAAGACTCTAGGCCAGACGGTAGACGTGGATTATATCGTCCCCGGTTGTCCCCCGGAGGAAAGGACTACCTGGCTTGCCCTCGAAGCTTTGATTTCAGGCAAGCTACCGCCGAAAGGCACTGTCATAAGTCACGCGGTAAAGGCTGTTTGCGATGAGTGTCCCCTTAAGAAAGA
>JALHUO010000040.1 GCA_022866545.1 Dehalococcoidia bacterium
ACCAAAGGGAGCCCCAGATCGCTTGCTTCCTTGCACATATCGCCGGCTAGAACTCCCAGCCCCCCAGCATATATGGGAAGGGAGTTATGTATGGCAAATTCCATTGAGAAATAGGCAACAGGGCCGTCTAAGACATGGGGGTATTTGCTGGAAAACCAGCTATCCTTCTCTGACATGTCAGCATCGAAAGCCGACATCACAGAGTCATATAGATTAAGAAAAGTGGGGTCAGTAGCAGCCGCTGCTAATTTATCGGTGCTGATCTCATGTAGTTGCTTGACCGGGTTGTGCCCACTCAACCGCCATAGTGGATAGTCCAGAGCCCGGAACAAATCACGCGCCTGGAGGTGCCAGCTCCACCAAAGATTATTAGCTAGCTCCTCCAGTCGGCCTATTCGTTCAGGTACCCTCAATTCTGATAACATGTGCTCCTATCTTTCCAGTTGGTCGGCTATTATAGCAGAACACTACTTGTATCATCAGGCAGGTGAAAAACGCTTCGTCACGTCAACTCACGGACGAGTCAGTCCATATGCCCAGTTATGAGACTGGTATAGAGACCACGCCTCAGAGCCGGCGGTGTACGGCATTGCCTACACTCCGCGATCCTTGTTGGCTCTGGTTCAGGAATTGTTGTGGTATAATTTAAACATAGTATTGAGTCAGGAGGCATGTGAGCATGGTTAAGATTGTCAAGATTAGCAAGGAGGAAGCAAAGAGACGTTTAGGGGATGTACCGGATGATAAGCGTTTCTGGTGTCATGACGGTAAGGCTATTAAGAATGTGAGGGAACTTAGAAAAGCTCTAACTGACATGAGTGATGAGACTTTTCATTATCACTTGAGTGAGGGAAGAAACGATTTCAGCAAGTGGGTTCGGGAAGTAGTGGGGGACGATAAGCTGGCGAGAGACCTTGGTAAGACCAAGTCTCGCATCCAGGCCAGTAAAGCAGTAGCAGACAGGATTTCTTTTCTGGAAGGTAAGACATAAGAGGATCTTGGGACTTTGCCAAAGTCGGATCCTATCAAACACCTAAAACGACCGGCATTCGGATGCTTTTCACTCTAGTGTTGGCGGCAGTCGAAAGCAGAACGGGTCGCTCCTTGACTGTTATTGTACAAACAGTCTGTCTTCGAGTCTGTTTCTAATATCCCTGGCAGCGACAGCTCGGCGATAATACTCTTGTTTCGCCTGTTCACTGGTCCCGCTCTTGCTTATGGCCCGGTAAGCGTTAACCACAGTTCTCAACTGGTCAAGTAAGCCCATGTGAATGAGGTTAATGTCCCACATAGGGCGATTGCTGGCCCACCACATCTGGCAACTATGCTCAGCCCGGTCTAGAAGTCCCCGAGCAATAGTGGCAGAGCGTCGACTTTCCTCATTATCAGCAGACTCCAGTGCTTTATTTACCAAATCAATGCATATACCGAGATGTTCCCACTGGAGACGGTGCACTTCATTCTTTTTGTCTTGCCACAAGGGATAGTAATTGGCGTCTTTCATGTCATCGGCACTGGTGCTCCAGGAGGACGGCCTGGGCTCTATCATTTGACCCTGGGGGAAAAGATCGAGAAGTTGACTGATGGTAACCATCTGGATTTTGGTGGCAGCTTGGCCGTTTGTCAATAAGGAGACGTGTTGCCCAGCTAACACCGTAGCCTGTTTAACCTCTTCAAGGGGCTCCGCAGCTGGTCCTAGCTCTTCGTAAACTTTGGCCAAGAATATCCTTTCCCAGCCCTGGATGTGATGGCCATAAGTTTCTGCATCCATAGCCGTGACCACATAAATATTCTCTCTTTTACCCTGCCATTGCTCCAGGTGGGCAATAAATTCTTTTGCTTCCACATTTCGAAAGCTTATCCTATTGCTGAGCACATCGTCTCG
>JALHUO010000041.1 GCA_022866545.1 Dehalococcoidia bacterium
CAGCCATCGCACCATCGTCAGCAGCGGCACGTACTACGCCCGCGTAGTTTCTCAGTCCTCCACCACGGGGAGCTACCAGCTGCGCATAGACCTGGCCCGTGGTATACAGATGGAAACAGATGCCAACTACTCCAACGACTCAATCGGAGGGGCCAATACCTTATCACTACGTGTTTCTGGCAATCGTAGAACCGGAAGTATTGCGGGAACTATCATGGCAGCAGTTGAGAGTGTAGATGAAGACTACTTCAACCTTGGCACTGTGCAGGCCGGCGAGTCAATACTGTTGAGCTTGCGACTGTCTGAATCTAGCACCTTACGGCCCGTCATTGAGATTCGGGATGGGCACGGTGGGGTGGTGCAGGTCGAGCCAAATCCGACTAGTAGAGTTGCCAGAGCGAATATTGTAAGTACTGATATTTACTATGCCGTGGTTGTGGCTCTAACAGGTGAGGGAACCCATGGTCAGTATATCTTGGATGCGGTTGTAACATCAACTGGCGAACTGGAATACGCTGATCTTGCCGTCACGGAAATCAGCGCGCCAGTCGAGGCCTCTAGTGGAGAGACAGTTCACTTGGAGTGGACAGTGGGCAACTTCGGCACCGGCAGCAGTTATGTAGATGCCTGGTACGATCGGGTGATTCTCTCCACCAATGAAAGATACGGTGACCCCGATGATATTCAAATTGCTTTCTGGCAGCACACCGGTGTACTTAGTGTGGGTGATGAATACACCGTTGAGATCGATGTTCGATTACCCATAGGAAGGGCAGGAAGCTATTGGATCTTTGTGGAGACCGACGATAACAACAGGGTTTTTGAGTATATTTTCGAAGGTAACAATATCCGCCAAAGTGATTCGCAGATACTGATTGAATTGACACCGTATGCAGATATAGCTGCTAACAATGTCTCAGTTCCGCTCGAGGCTATTGCCAACGAACCGATTACAGTGACATGGTCAGTCGGCAATGAAGGCACTGGCATCACTGGAAACGGAACACCTGATGGAATTGTTGATCAATGGACAGATCGCATTGTCTTCTCACGGAATAATGTTTACGGTGAAGCCGATGATCGCTTGGTGGCCGAAGTGCTCCGCAGCGGTGCGCTTAACCCCGGTGAATCGTATCAGGGGAACTGGACTGGAACATTGCCTGGAGGACTGTCTGGCTATTATTACGTATTCATCTTCACCGATTCTTCTAACGGTGTTTATGAGTATACCGACACACATTCCAATCTAGTTTGCAGTAGTAACGTAATCAAGGTGCGTCAGTGGATCATCGAGCCGGGCACTATCACAGAGGATACGATTTGGAGCGGGCTGCTGAAGATTCTTGGCGGAGTCACCATTGCCACCGGGGCGACGCTCACCATTGAGCCGGGCAGTATCTTGAAGTTCACCAGCAGTTCCGCTGGGCTGAACATTCAGGGCACGCTCAACGCAACGGGCACTCTGGAAAATCCCATTATTTTTACATCGTGGAAAGATGATACTGCTGGCGGCGATTCTAACGATGACGGGGATGCGACAAGCCCTGCAGCCGGTGATTGGGCGGGGCTTACCTTCAGCAGTTCGACCGCTGTGGGCACGCTGGAAAATGTGCAGGTTCGGTATGCTGCTACTGCCATAGGCCCCAGCGCCTCGGACGCTAAGGTAACCTTGCGTCGTGCCGTTCTGAGAAACAGTGGCACAGGCATTTATAGCTGGACGACCTATGCCCAAGTCGAGGCAGACAATTGTCTCATTATTAACAACAATCAAGCCATGTACATAGGCGGTACCTGCGGCGTAACTCTCCGTAATTGCATAATTTCGGGAAATGGGAACGCCGGTACGATAGGCCATCCAATTCTGAACCTCGAGAATAGCATCATCGCCTTCAATGACAATGGCTTCTCGGGGTGGCCTTCTCCGGATGACCTGGAATTTCGCAATTGCGTGTTCTATAGCCCGGTTGGGCCAGTGATTAGCTGGATAGGGGAGACGACCTTCCGTGTCAACGGCAATATTGCCGCTGATCCGCTTTTCGTCAACCTGCCAGCCGGCAACTACGAATTGAGCGAAGGCTCGCCGGCGATCGATGCCGGCCGTGGTATCAACGCACCGGCTACCGACATCCTCGGTAGGCCAAGATACGATGACCCCGGCATGGCGAATGTTGGTGCTGGTTATCCCTCCTATGTTGATATCGGTGCTTTCGAACGGCAGCAACCTACACTGGCAAGAGACCTGGCGGTAACGGCGGTGACCGATCCTCTGCCTATTGATGTGCACACGGGCGATCCCTTTGCCGTAAACTGGACTGTCACAAACACCGGTGAGCGTGACCTGGAGGGAGAATGGGCAGATGCTGTCTACCTCTCCAGCGACCCGTACCTCAGCCTGAATGACGACCATCTCCTAGCACAGGCAACTCACAGTACAGGTCTGGCGATTGGCCAGAGCTATACCGGGACGTGCACAGGTGCCGTCCCTGCCGGTGTTGCTGGTCCGCAATATATCCTCGTGTACACCAACCAGGGAAAGGCGTTCCGCGAGTCCTCAGTCGTCAACAATGTCTTAGCTTCCCCAGTGGCACTGGCTGTAGATGTGCCAGTTATCACCGTGAATACGCCGCAGACGGGCACCATCGCCCAGGGTGAATGGGATATCTACCGCTTTGAGGCGCAGCCTGGGCGAACCGTGCGCTTCGCGCTTGATTCGGTGGCTACCTCCGGTGCTTGTTACCTCTACATCCGTCGTGGCGCTCCACCCACGGTATCCGCCTACGACTTTGCTGGCGCAGTCTCTAACCAGCCGGATCAAGAAGCGCGTTTATTAAATCCTGTGGAAGGAACCTATTACATCAGTATCTATGCCCAGCGGCTTGGAGCCATTACCGATTATGCCCTTTCCGCCACGTTGGCGAATCTACAGATTCAGGCAATTACTCCTAATACAGTTGGGAATGCTGACACAGCGACGGTCAAGATTGTGGGTGACAATTTTAGACCTGACACAGAGGTTGAACTGGTTGCTGCCGACGAGAGGAGGATTCCGGCGGCCGAATATTATCAGGATGCCAGTACACTGTTTGCCACCTTTGACCTGGCCGGTGCTAGTGCATCGGCCGGTGTTTACGATGTGGTGGTAACGAACCCCGGACCAGAGTCAACCACGAAGTTCGATGCAATGACGGTGACCGCGGGCGGCGCTGCCCAGTTTAAGACAAATCTGGTTCTTCCCGGCACGGCCAGACCGGGGCGAGAGATCAGCATTCGTATCGAGTTTGCCAACACCGGCAACGTGGATTTGCCCAGTCCGTTGTTGACTATCGAAAGTGTTGAAGATACCACCTGGAAGTTGCTGTCAGGTGAATGGGTCTCTGGTTCAACAATTAGTGTGCTGGCATTGAGTTCCGATGGGCCGGCAGCAATCCTGCGACCTGGTCAGTCTGGGTCCCTCGAGCTTAGAGTCAGAACGCCCTTCAATCCGGGAGAAATGCCGTTCAAGCTCTATGCCTTTGGCCTGCCCGGTGACCCAGGTCTTGGAGAAGCTATTGACTGGAATAAGCTAAATGATGAGCTGCGTCCGGTCGACACGCCATCCGAAGCCTGGGATCCACTTTTTGCCCGTCTCAAAGCCCAGGTCGGCAATACCTGGGGAGACTATCTTAGAATGCTGCGCGATAACGCCGCTCACCTTTCCGAGCTGGAACAGCGCAATCCCGACCCGGGTGAGCTTTTCGCCTTTGAATTCGTTCAGGCTTACAGCATGGGAGTACCGTCATACCTCGAGTCCAGCCAGGACGCTTTCTGCCCCGCGCTTGGACTCCCACTGAGCTTTGAACGGTACTTCCTGCCCGGCCCATCCTACCGCGCCCGACTTGGGTCACTGGGACGTGGCTGGACACATTCTTACGAGATCACCCTGCGGAGCAACTCTGATAATACGGTCGTCATCAATGGCATCGAAGGATTTGACCGCACCTTCAATCCTGATGGTAGCGGTGGATATATTGCTTCAACAAGCGACTATGGCAGGCTGACATCCCAGAGCGGTGGAGAGTGCCTGCTGACAGAGAAGAACGGGCTGTGCTATCACTTCCGCGCTGATGGGCGGTTCGACTATATCGAGGAGCCAAACGGCAACCACATCATGGCCGCCTATGACAACCAGGGCAGGCTCATCCGTGTCATTCACAGCAACGGGGATAGATTCATCCTGGCCTATGATGCCAATGGGCGACTGGCGAGCCTGACTGACCAGGCTAATCGCATTACCACCTATACTTACGACGCCTCCGGCGAGCACCTGCTTTCTGTCACCACGCCCGATGGCCGGACAACATCTTATACCTATATCACCGGCACGAGCTTACTAAAAGACCATCACCTCGCTTCAATAGTTCGCCCCGGTGGTGTACAGATATCCTTCAGCTACGATAGCCTCGGCAGGTTAATTGAACAGCATATAGCTGCAAACGATGAGTCAATCTACTATGCCTATAGCGCAGCCGGCAAGACTTTCGTCAGCAATGCCCATGGGGATACGACAACCACTTGGATTGACAGCCAGGGCACGACCGCTCGCATTGAGAACCCAATTGGCAGTGCTACCAACATGGCTTACGATGACAACTCAAATCTTATAGCCGTCGTCGGACCTACTGGGCTTGAGACATTTTTTACCTATGACGACCTCGGTAATCTGGTCTCGTCACAAGACCCGATGGGTTACGTGAACAGCTTCGGCTACAGTGATAACTTCAGCAGCCTGCTCTGGGTCAGGGACGCCCGGGCCAACAAGACAAGCTATAGCTACGACAGCACCGGGAACCTCATAAGCGTCACTTACCCCGATGGAACGTTGGAATCTTACACATATGACGGCTCCGGACGCCTGACCTGCTGGACGAACCGGCGTGGACAAACTATTGGTTACACCCCTAACGACCGCGGCCAGCTTATAGAAAAGTCATATCCTGATGATGCGAAGTGCACCTATGACTATGATGACGCCGGGCGGCTAGTTGCCGCTACTGATACACAGGGCACAACGACGTTCGAGTACTATCCCAACACTGACTTTCTGAAGAAAATTTCCTATCCGCAAGGGTGCTGGCTCCAGTTTACCTACGACTCCGCCGGACGCCGCGCTTCCAGCCTGGACCAGCTTGGCCACAGGCTGGATTACCTCTATGATGCCGCAGGGCGGCTGGAAAGCCTGACCGATGAAAACGGGGCTGAAGTTGTGCACTATACTTACGATGCCGACGGCCGCCTGGTACGAGAGGACAAAGGCAACGGCGTTTACACCACTTATGAGTATGATGCCGCCGGCCAGCTTCTGCATCTGGTGAACTACAAACCTGACGACTCAGTCCTGTCTCGCTTCGACTACACGTACGATGCCCTGGGCTGCCGCATCTCCATGGGGACAATTGACGGCAACGGGACTTATCAATACGATAATAATGGACAGTTAACACACGCTGTACTCGATTCAGTGAATCCAGAAATCCCTGACCAGGACCTGGCTTATGTCTATGATGCAGTGGGTAACCGTATCCGTACCACTGAGAACGGCATCACTATCGAGTACACCACCAACAACATGAACCAGTACATTCAGGTTGGCGATACGACCTATACTTTCGATGCCGACGGCAACTTAGTCCAGGAGGTCTCACCCGAGGGCACGACGGATTACACCTTCAATGACGAGAACCGCTTGGTTAGAGGCGCTTCTCCGCAAGGCACCTGGCAGTACACCTACGATGCCTTCGGCAACCGCGTGGCTACCACCGAAAACGGCATGACAACTCATTATGTAATTGACCCCGTTGGCCTGGGCAATGTCGTCGGCGAATACGACACAGACGGCAAGCTGATCCGCGGTTATGATCACGGGCTGGGTTTGCTCCTAGGCAGCGACGCTGTGGGAAACACCGTATTCTACACGTTCGACGCCAGCGGTAGTACCAGCGAGGTCACTACCGATGCCGGGGCGATCCTCAACCGCTATGCTTACGCTCCTTTCGGACGCTCGCTCTACAGTACCGCAACGATTGTCAATAAGTTTCAGTATGTTGGGGAGGCGGGAGTCGCCGCAGAACAGAATGGGCTGTTGTTCATGCGAAGCAGGTACTTCTCTCCCGCGTTGGGTCGGTTCGTCCAAGAAGACCGCATTGGCATCATGGGAGGTCTCAACCTGTATCGGTATGGTGGAAATAATCCACTAAACTTCATCGATCCTTCAGGTGATATATTGTTGTATGTAGTGGGCCGGCTGGCTATTGAGAATTTTCGTTATGGTAATTGGTACGGCATGTACTGGAGTGGAGGTAGGCGGACCAGCAATCAAAACATCAGAGAGACTGATCTAGAGAGCAAGCCGATCAACCAGTTGGACGCAGCGGCACGGCTCCATGATCTGTTGCTGCTGATCGGGGTACCGAACGCTAGGACCATCGCTGAGAATTGGTATGCCGAGAACCGGGATCGGGGCTTAGGGCGAGGCCCAAAGCCGTTGGAGTGGGTTTTTAGGCACCTTATCGCTCAAGGGGGGACTCCGCGCATACAGCTTACAGAAGAGATGAGGCGTAAGATTCGAGTTATTCTTCTTTCATACAATCTTCCAAACCCTATTTGGCAGCAGATACTAAGAATCCTTACCTCCTGGAGTCCCGAGGATAAATGGGGCCCGGCGGGGTATGATGAACCGGGCACGTCAGTGGGCAGCGAGAAGCGGTGTATTCCTGCCGGCCAGACGATGGACTACCGCATTGAAATCTGGAACAAGCCCGAGGCGCCGGTGCCCACACAGGACGCCGTGATCAAGGATACCCTTGACCCTGATTTCTTCGACCTGAGCACCTTCGAGTTCACCCGTGTCGGGTTCCTCAAGTGGGATGTGCCGCTGCTCGGAGGTCAAGCCGTTGACACGCGGGTTGACTGCCGTCCCGATATGAACATCGCCGTAGACATCAAGGGCACTTTCAATCCCGAGACGGGAGAAATCGAGTGGTGGTTCCACACCGTAGACCCGATGACTGGCGATTATCCGGAAGACCCCATGGCGGGCTTCCTGCCTCCCTATAACCCGGCAACCAGCTATGAGATAGGCTGGATGGAGTTCCGTGTCAAGCCCAAAGCTGACCTGCCCAGCAGCACACAAATTAGCAACCAGGCGTTGGTCCAGTTTGATTTCTTCGGACCGTGGGGACCGGCCCCGAAAGAAGGCCCCTGGATTAACACGATTGACTCGGAGCCACCATCCAGTGAGGTAGCGGACCTGCCACCGGTGGTTGATAGTCCGTCGTTCCTCGTTTCCTGGAATGGTACCGACGACTCAACTGGATCAGGCATCAGTAGATATGATATATACTATTCAGACAATGGCAGCCTGTTTGCTCCATGGCTACTGGGCGCTAACTCGACTACCACTGAGGGCACTTTCACTGGCGTGTTCGGCCACACGTATAGTTTTTACAGCATAGCCACCGATAACGCACGCAACGCCGAAGCTGCCCCCCCGGAGGCAGATGCTACGACCACAGTGATCAGCACAGGGGGAATTACATTGAATTTCAAAGCAGGTTGGAACATGGTCTCTATACCTGTAGCGGTAGCAAACAACTCGCCCAGCTCAGTGTTCCCCGGAGTCGCTGGTATTTTCACGTGGAATGCTACCAGCAGGAGTTACTATGTACCCATGGTAATTGAGCCCGAGAAGGGCTACTGGGTAGCAGTGACCGAGAATGTCACAATTGCTATGACTGGTACTCCAGTACAGACCTGGACGACGGATATCAAGGCAGGCTGGAATATGATCGGCTCAGTATCCACAAACTCCAGCGTAGCTGCTCCCAACGATGACCCTGATGGCAGCGTAATGACCCCCGCCTACTGGTGGGATCCGATAGGCAAGTCATATGTGCAGACGACAAACCTAGAGTCGGGGAAAGGTTACTGGGTAGCATCGCTCAATGATTGCACCCTGACATTGTGAAGAGGAGGTGCCGTAATGAAAAAAGGCACATTGACGAGTAGAATCCTTGGGATCTGGCTTGTATCCGTAATGATTGTGGCGACGCTTGGAGGGTTATCTGGTTCGGTACACAGAGTGGAAGCCTCTCCGGCGATCATCTATGTCCCGGATGACTATTCGTCAATTCAAGCTGCGGTTGATGCGGCAGTGGCGGGCGACACAATCGTGGTTCATGCTGGCACACACCAGGAGCACGTCACCTTGTACAAATCCCTGGTTGTGCAGACTGACGAAGGGGCAATTATTGATGGTGGAGGCAGTCTATCCACGGTAACTATCACCGCTGCAGGATGCACCGTGAGCGGCTTCAATATCACTGGCTCAGGTTCCCACCCCAACGAAAATGCCGCCATAAGAATTGACTCAACTAGTAATAACATATCGGGCAATACTATTTGGGGAAACAAAGGGGATGGCATTCTGCTCCATGGCGGAGAGAACGTCATAATGAATAATCTTATCTCTGAGAATGAAGGAAATGGGCTCTACGTGGACTGGGCTTATGGAAACACTATCGAGGGCAATACAATTTCAGGCAATGGCGACTACGGGCTATACCTACGTGGCGATAACAACATTCTTCGGCACAATGTTATGAGCGGTAACGGCCGCAACTTTGGCGTCGATCGCCCCTATGACAACGATGTGGACACTTCAAACACAGTAGACGGCAGGTTAGTCTACTACCTCGTCGGCGTGGAGGATGCACTGGTAGACTCTGCCAGCAATGCCGGCTATGTGCTTGCTATCGATTCACAGAACATAACCGTCAGAGACCTAACCTTGGCCAATAACGATAGGGGGGTCTACTTGCATGGCTGCTATGATTGCCTGGTTGATAACGTCACTGCCCAGGACAACGATTATGGCATATACCTACAGGAATCCTCGTATTGCACGGCACAGAACTGCACAACTGCAGGCGATAATGTGGGTATCTATCTCAGTGGCTCCATTGGCAATCTCATAGCTGACAATATCGTTCAGACTAGTGACGGCACTGGTATTGTACTGGATAGTTCCGATGGCAACTTCTTAACTGGCAACATTGTTCGAGATAATCAGTCAGGAATCGGCCTATCGGGTTCATATGATTGCCGGATTGAGCATAACCTGGTTGCTCAGAATGAATATGATGGCGTATCTATAGACAGCGGCCGTGGCCACCTTATTTATGGAAATACCATTTACCAAAACGGCTATTATGGTATAACGATGGGGGGTGAAGGTAATGATATACATCATAATAACTTCGTAGATAATGGCGAGAATGCCAGGAGGTGGAGTGGTGAGGGGTCCAATTCCTGGGACGATGGCTCTGAGGGCAACTACTGGAGCGACTATAAAGAAAGATATCCAGATGCTGAGGAGATAGATGAGACAGGCATTTGGGATACACCTTATGAAATTCCGTATGATACTGGTGATAAGGACAATTATCCATTGGTGGAGCCTTTTGACACTCTAATACCTCACCAGCCACCAAACGAACCCGGTAACCCCTCCCCCGCAGACGATGCCATTGGCGTCTCAATAAATGCTGACCTGAGCTGGACAGGAGGAGACCCTGACCTTGGAGATACAGTGACCTACGATGTTTACTTCGGCACCAATGAGACTCCTCCCCTCAAGCAGACCATCGGGCCATATCCGGCGGCCCAATCTTCTATGACCTATGATCCAGGCCCGTTGGCCGGTGCCACGACCTATTACTGGAAAATAATCGCCACCGACAGTCACGGCATATCTACGGAAGGGCCTCTCTGGGATTTCACTACTACGACAATCATCTGCGTCCCCGCCGATT
This sequence comes from Dehalococcoidia bacterium, assembly GCA_022866545.1. Taxonomy (GTDB): domain Bacteria; phylum Chloroflexota; class Dehalococcoidia; order GIF9; family AB-539-J10; genus RBG-13-51-36. The sequence continues at coordinate 9,849 of JALHUO010000041.1, forward strand.
ATCCCACAATTCAGGCTGCGGTGAATGCGGCAAGCCCTGGCAATGCGATAATAGTTCGGGCTGGAGTATATCAGGAGCAAGTCACCTTGTATGAATCCGTGATTCTGCGAAGTGATGAAGGTGCCACCATTGACGGTGGCGGCAGTCTATCCACTGTAACTATCACCGCTGACGGATGCACCGTGAGCGGTTTCAATATCACCGGCTCCGGTTCCCACCCCAACCAGAACGCCGGCCTCAGAATTGACTCAAATGGTAATACCATATCAGGGAACACCATTTGGGGAAATACAGAAAGCGGCATCCTGCTCAATGGTGAAGAGAACACTATACTGAATAATTCTATCTGGGAAAATGGAGGCGATGGGCTCTACGTAAGCTGGGGTTATCGAAACACTATCGAGGGTAATACAATTTCAGGCAATGGCAAGTATGGGCTCTACGTGGGCTGGGGTTATGGAAGTACTATCGAGGGCAATACAATTTCAGGCAATGGTGGGTACGGGCTATACCTGCGTAGCGATAACAACATTCTTCGGGACAATGTCATGAGCGGTAACGGCCGGAACTTTGGCGTCGATGACCCGTACCACAACAATGTTGACACTTCAAACACAATAGACGGCAAGCTAATCTACTACCTCGTCGGTGTGGAAGATGAGGTAATAGGCTCTGCCAGCAATGCTGGCTATGTGCTTGTTATCGACTCACAGAACATAACCATTAGAGACTTGGCCCTAGCCAACAACGATAAAGGGGTCTGGTTGTATGGCTGCTATGACTGCTTGGTTGATAACGTCACTGCCCAGGACAACGATTATGGCATATACCTACAGGGGTGCTCATATTGCACGGTGCAGAACTGCACGATCTCAGGCAATGGGCAAGGTATTTATCTCAGTAGCTCTATCGGCAATCTCATAACCTGCAATATCGTCCAGACCAGCGAGGACACTGGCATTGCACTATATAGTTCCGATGGCAACTTCCTGACCGGTAACATCGTTAGAGATAATCAGGCAGGAATTAGACTGGGGTATTCATACGATTGCCGAATTGAGCATAACCTGGTTGCTCGGAACGAATACGACGGCATATCTATAGATGGAGATGGCCACCTTATTTATGGAAATACCATCTCCCAAAACGGCAATTGTGGCGTAAGAGTGTGGTCTACTGGCAGTGGTGATATTCATCATAATAACTTCGTAGATAACGGAGACAATGCCCGGAGCTGGAGTAGCGAGGGGCCTAATTCCTGGGACGATGGTGCTGAGGGCAATTACTGGAGCGACTACGGAGAAAGGTATCCAGATGCTGAGGAGATAGATGGAACAGGCATTTGGAATACCACTTATGAGATTCCGGGTGATGGTGGCGACAAGGACAATTACCCATTGGTCGAGCCTGTTGAGACTCTAGTACCCAACCAGCCACCAATGGGACCTGGTAACCCCTCCCCCGCAGACGATGCCATTGGCGTCTCAGCAAGTGCCGACCTGGACTGGATAGGAGGAGACCCCGATCCTGCAGATACTGTGACTTATGACATCTACTTTGGTATCAATGCGACTCCACCTTTGGAGGAAACCATCGGGCCGTATCCGGCAACGCAATCTTTAATAACCTATGATCCAGGCACGCTAGCCGGTGCCATGACGTATTACTGGAAGATAATCGCCACCGACAGCCATGGTATGTCAGCAGAAGGGCCTCTCTGGAATTTCACCACACAGTCCTCGGCACCGAGCATTACCGTTACCTGTCCCAATGGAGCTGAAAACTGGACTGTCGGAAGCACCCAGACTATCACCTGGACATCTTCTGGAGTTACCGGGGATGTTCGTATCGGCATCTCTCGTGACGGGGGTTCAAGCTGGTCTGACTTCATAACCGATACAGCTAATGATGGCAATGAGAGCTGGATAGTAACCGGACCGGCAACTAGTCAAGCCAGGATAAGGGTAATGAGTGCTTCAGACGGTGGAATATGGGACATGACGGATGGGAATTTCGTCATTGATGTTGAAGTCTGGGTGGTAGCGATGGTGGCAGACGCCGGGGTGGAAGGAAGGAATGCCAATCTTGAATTTGGGATGTATCCTAATGCCACGGATGGATACGACTGTGGCACCGATCTACCCAGTCCACCTCCAGAGCCGGGTGTCCTGTTTGAAGGGTACTTCTCGATCATTGACCCGTTGTTTCCCGGACTGAACAAGGACTTTCGGGGTGAGATACCCAACGTGTGGACGCTAACAGTAAAGTCAACAGATCAGGATATCGAGCTGACTTGGGATGCCAGCGGTATTCCATCGGACCTCTGGCCTCTCATGGACACGGGAATAGGGAAGATAAATATGAAAACTCAAGATAACGTAGTCCTGAGTCCCGGGCAATACACTATAACGATTTCAGTGTCGGAAGAGGTTGAAATAGAGTTATCCCTGCAGGCTGGCTGGAACATGGTCTCTGTACCCTTAGCGTTAGCAGACAACTGGCCCAGCGCAGTGTTCCCCGGAGTGGCTGGTATCTTCGCCTGGAACGCTACCAGCAGGAGTTACTACGTTCCTACAGTGATTGAACCCGAAAAGGGCTACTGGGTGGCAGTAACCGAGAATACTACGATTACCATAAGGGGGACCCCAATTGACACCTGGACAACTGATATCAATGCAGGCTGGAATATGATTGGCTCAGTCATCACTGTTGCCAGCATCGTTGACCCTAACGATGACCCTGATGGCAGCGTAATACCCACCGCCTACTGGTGGAATCCGGTGAGCAAGTCATATGTCCTCACTACTGACATCGAGCCAGGGAAAGGCTACTGGGTAGCAGCGCTCAATGATTGCATACTGACACTGTGAACAAGGGAGGTACGGCAATGAGAAACAGCAAATTGATAGGCAAAGTCTTTGGGACTGCACTTGTATTTGTGCTGATTGTCTCAGCGATTGGAGACCTGCCTGGTTTAGCAAGCGGGGCAGAAGCATCTCCGGGAGCCATTTATGTCCCTGATGACTGTTCAACGATTCAGAATGTGGTGAGTGATGCAAAAGCGGATACATGGGTTGAGGGGCATATAATCGAGGATACGACATGGACACTTGCAAACTCCCCCTATCTTGTCACCGGCGATGTATTTGTAGATGAAGGGATAACCCTAACTATTGAGCCCGGTGTGATTGTAAAATTTGGCGGATTTATCAGCATATATGTTAGTGGAGATTTGTATGCGGTTGGCACAAGTGCAAATAAGATCACTTTCACATCAAATAAACTCTCCCCTGAAATGGGTGACTGGAATACAATTAAATTCCAAGGTGATGAGGATGAAACCCTCATTATGAAATATGTCATGGTAGAGTATGGAACCTATGGTGTAACCATAAGCAGTATAGGAGACAGTCTGATTGACTTCTGCGAATTCTATAATAATGCCAAGGGGATATACGTTATCAGCCAAACCAATACTCAAATAAAAAACAACACCATTAAACTCAATCAAATAGGAATATCGAGCGAAGGGGAAGAGGTCTCAGACATAACTGTTGTCAGCAATATAATTTCAAACAATACGGGTCGTGGGATTTACTTACTTGCAAGTAACCTACATGATATAACAATAACTGGTAATGCTATTCGCTCAAATAAGGACTCAGGCATTTACTTGAAGGCCGATGCCTACCACTCCTACATCTGGAATGTAACAATTAGCGATAATGCAGTCTCTCTAAATGGTGGTTCTGGTATTTACTTGAACGCCTATTCCTTCTATTACGACTCCCCCTGCTCGTACATAAATGATACAACAATCATCGGTAATACAGTTTTCTCAAATAGTGGTTCTGGTATTTACCTATACGCTCCTACTACATACACTCACTCCTACATTTATGATGTAACAATTAGTGACAATAACGTCTATTCAAACAATGGTTCTGGTCTTTACTTATACGATGAATCTAGGAGCTCCAATGTATATGATGTAACAATCGTTAACAATACTGTTTCCTCAAATAGCGGCTCAGGTATCTACTTCTATGTCTACTCCGCTGCTTTTCTCGGCGAAAGCTGCTCCTATACCTACAATATAACAATCAGTGATAATACTGCGTCCTCTAATGGTGATTCTGGTATTTACCTATACATTCCTTCCTATTACTCCTATACTTATAACATAATAATCAGTGATAATACTGCTTCATCTAACGATGGCTCTGGTATTTACCTATACGCTCCAGCAAGCTACTACTCCTATATATATGGTGTAATAATCAGTAATAATACTGCTTCTTCAAACGGCGGCTCTGGCATAAGAACCCATTCTACCCGTCATTACACCGAGGTAGAATTCGACATAACAATGCATAATAATTATGTATATTCAAACAATCATGGAATATACATTTCTGGTGGGTCTAAGACACATATTACAAATAGTTCCATACATACAAATGCATTAGGCGTCTTATATGACAGGACGACTGGTAACTTCGCCTCCTTTAACAATGTATATCAAAATGACTATGGCATGAATGTAACAAATGGTGCAACTGTAAAAGCGGAGCAGAACTACTGGGGTGATCCAAGTGGACCATATCACGTATCAATGAATCCTTATGGTAAAGGAAACCCAGTTAATGGAAATGGTGCAGATTTGGATTTCATACCATTTTTCAGTTCGCCAGTAGAAGACGATACCACCCCACCAAATTGTGTTATTGAGCTTCGTGGGCACGGCATTAACTTTCAGATAGATAGAGTTGATGTAGGAGAATTCTTTGACATCTACGTTGGGGTTTCTACCGATGATACAGGCATTACCAAGATCCGCTTCTCAAGCGATGATTCCCAAGATAATACCCCAACTGGTGAATGGACGGAATGGTATGATTGGGATATATCTTTAGGAGATTGGGATGCAGCTACCAAAATTAAAGGGTGGTGTTTTGCCACAGGTGGCAAGAAGGAGGTTTGGGCAGAGGTAAAAGATGATGCAGGCCAGACAGACGCAGAGGCAGCCAATGTCAAGACTGCCTATACGCCAGATCCATGTGGATACCGATTTATAAATCGAGGTGTGCAAAAAAATATCTGGTGGACTCCTACTAATGAAGGGTTAAGCGAAAGTACTAAGGAACGGATATTCGACGAAGTCTTCGATCAGGGCGCCATCAAAGACGATGATACCAAGATGAAGCTGATGGACGAGTTCGGTTTGGGGCCCAAGGATGCTTCCTTCTCAGGAGGCAATTGCTATGGCATGGCGGTCTCTTCCCTTATGGAGTATGGCTACCCAGACCACGATCCATTTGGCCTTGGGCCACAAGAGGGACTGCCGATATACGAGTTGAATAAAGATGGACAAGATCCACAGGAGGTCATTCAAGATGGACACACGCGATGGGATGCAAGCGACGCGAACGGGGGGATAGTGGAAAACCCTGTGCTCGAGCGGATTCTGAAATTCCAGGTTTCTCAATTCGGCCTGCCTAACCAGAACAACAAGAGCGACTATTCAGCTAACCCTACAGCACTTGTACCCTTTCTAAGTGCCGAAATAAATAACAATAAGATGTATGTTGTACTAATTGGCTATTACGAATCAAAGGGTTGGTGGATATTCAAGAGCTATGATTATCATGGCCACGCATTGATACCCTACCGTGTTGATCAAGCAGAGAACAGAATATACGTGTACGATTGCAACCATCCTGCTGATCTTGACTACTTTATCGACGTCTCCGGCGGAAAGTGGGAATATAACCTAGGGTGGACCACCTGGCCGCCAGACAATGCGGTAGATGCGGGTATTAGCATCGTTCCTGTCGACACGCTTTATGACGACGGACTGCAGACTGTGGTACCTATGGGTGGGGACATTCACGGAGCAGCATTCTTCATGGAGGGAGACGGTAATTTGGTTCTTTCTGATTCCGAAGGAAGGATAACAGGTTTTGTCGAAGGCATCTTCTTGAAAGAGCTACCAGGAGTGGAAAGAGTCGATCGCATCAATGCCCTTACTGATGAGAACGGAGACTATTTGTCACAACAAATATACTTTGTGGATGATGACAAGCAATTAACCTCCACTGTACAGGGAACAGGACCTGAGTCATACTCACTGACAAAGTTCGGGCCAGGCTATTTTGGTGATGTTTCCAGCTCTTTCAGCGAGGATGGGGAGATTCACACTATTACCCTCTCATCTGTCCAAGCTAAGTTATCCTTCTCTAGAGAGGCGGAACTGGAAGATACCTCGCTCCGCCAGAGCGGAGGGCAGACGACCTACAGCATAACGCTCCATAAGAACACAGGGGGCACAGGTCAAACTGCCTCGGTGGCGGATGTCCCTGTGCCTGTTACGTCCGGAGCCACACATGACTATACTATCGACTGGGACGCCCTTGCCGCAGGCGAAGCAGGGGTCAATATCGAGATAGATTCTGACGGAGATGGCCAACTTGATGCGAACATCGTTACAAGTCAGCCAAACATACCTTCAAGTCCATCGCCGGTAGGCCATGCCACAGGCGTAGATATGAATGCTGACCTTGCCTGGGTTGGTGGAGACCCCGATGCTGGGGATACGGTGACTTATGATGTTTACTTTGGAACCAACTCAAGTCCGCCTTTTAAGGAGACGATCGGACCTTATCCGGCAACGGAGTCTTCGATAACCTGCGATCTGGGCCCGTTAATGCCTGGCACTACCTATTACTGGCGGATAGTCCCCAGGGATAACCATGGCATCACTAGAGAAGGGCCTGTGTGGGAATTTACTGTCGAAGGGGAGGAAATACAATTATCGCTGCAGGCTGGGTGGAACATGGTGTCGGTACCTGTGACGCCAGCAGACAATTCCACAGGTGCTGTGTTCCCCGGGGTGGCCGGTATTTTCACCTGGGACGCTACCAGCAGGAGTTACTACATGCCCACGGTAATTGACCCTGAAAAGGGCTACTGGGTGGCAGTCACCGAGAATACTACAATTACTATAAGCGGGTCTCCACTAGAGACCTGGACAACTGATATCAAGGCGGGCTGGAATATGATCGGCTCCGTGAATACTACTGCGAGCATCGCTAACCCGAGCGACGATCCTGATGGATCTGTCATGCCAACTGCGTACTGGTGGGATCCAGAGAGCAAATCATATGTCCTTACAGCGAACATAGAGCCGGGGAAAGGATACTGGCTAGCATCGATCAGTGACTGCACACTGACTCTGCCATAGTTGCTAGGCATTAGTGGATAGCATAAGAAAGAGGTGCCAGAAATGAAAGTGAGCATCAGAAAAGTAATAGCCTTTGCGTTAGTCGGATTACTTATTGGTGGGGCTGTCGGCGTTCCGTTGGCAAACCAGAAGATTTGTAAAGGAAATTCTGGCGATAAACTCGCAACCGCCGGATTTATCCAATTTGGCGAGGCTTTTCCAGGCTCAATTGATGATGTGGGTGAGGTGGATACCGATACTTTTTCTGCCGAGGCCAATGATACCGTTATCAGCAGGTTGGACACTACCTCATCAGGCTCGAATCCGCAGGTATCACACGTCGAGGTTACTCCATCGCTGACCAACATTCGAGTTGGCGAACCTGCACAGTTCACTGCCCAAGCCTACGACAACTCTGGCAACGAAATAGTAGACCTTTCATTTGACTGGAGTACTGATGTCGGATTTGTTGATGGTTCAGGGTATTTCCGTCCTGCCATCAGTTCGGGTACCACGGGTTCTAGTATTGCTGGGTATGTGAGGGCTTTCTACGGTTCGGTATACGGTGAAGCCAGAATTAACATCGTATCTATGCAAGATGCACGCCGAATATACGAGCAGCCCCACCTGGAGGATGCGATATCTAAGACAAGTGTATTCGCATCGGATGTATCTGGGTCTATATCCGGTCATGTATACCAAGATGACGGCGTTACACCTATCGCCGATATACTGGTCGGGGCAGAAAGCTATTGTTCTAACGTCAATACCTACACACATACAGCTGAAGATGGAAGCTATTCTATTACAGTACCCGGCGGATGGTATTACGTTGAGGCTAGATCAAATCCAACCTATATCGGTGAGTACTACACAGACGCCTATTCCCATAGCGCCGCAACCCCGATTCTTGTCACGGCTCCGTACGATACATCGGATATTGATTTTGTACTGGACGTAGGCGGAACAATATCGGGACATGTTTACCGGGAGGACGGTTTTACGCCAATCCCCAATATGTCAATTATCATCGATGGAATCAACAGCCCCTTTTTTTGGGGTTATGCTAGAACTGAAGCCGATGGCAGCTATTCTGTGGCGTTACCTATAGGAAACTACAACGTATGGGCTTTCGGTAACTCTGAATACGCTGCTGAATTCTATGATAATGCGTATTATGAATATGAAGCCACGCCGGTTGCGGTGACGGTACCTGATGATACTCCTGGTATCGACTTCATCCTTGAGAGAGGTGGAACTATATCAGGTTTTGTCTACGACGAGGATGGTATGCCACTACCTGGCGGGCATGTTTATACTGATTACCCTATTAGCGGACATATCTCCAACTTTCGCGGTTTCAGAACAGCCGATAATGGCAGCTATACCATAACTGGCCTGCAACCAGGCAATTATGAGGTCCAAGCTGAGGCTACCGGTCACATCGACGAGTACTATGATAATGTGTACGAAAGTTCTGAAGCTACGCCGGTACAGGTGACCGCCCACAGCAATACTCCAGGCATCAATTTCCATCTGGATTTCGGTGGATCGATATCAGGCACAGTAACCGATGACGGCGGCAGTCCTATAGTTGGGGCAATGATATATGCCAGTGACATTGACACATACTATGATGAATATTGCTGCACAGGCGACGATGGTAGCTACATAGTATCTGGTCTGCGCCCTGGCAGCTACCTAGTTAGTGCTGAGGCACCTGGGTATGTTCTAGAATACTATAGTAATGTGTATGAAAGCTCTGAAGCTACACCATTACTAGTGACTGTACCCGGTAATACTCCCAATATTAATTTCTCTCTGGAAATAGGCGGCTCGATATCAGGCGCAGTAAGTGATGACAGCGGCAATCCTATTGCTGGGGCATGGGTCAATGCGAATGGCTATGATTTCGGCTGGGGATATACTTCCACGCGAAACGATGGCAGCTATATTGTTTCGGGGCTACCTTCTGGTAACTATCGGGTGAGTGCGGAAGCCACTGGCTTCATCGAAGAATACTATGACAACGTTTACGATTGGAGTGACGCTACCCCGGTTCCGGTGGTCAAACCCAATAACACCTCCAATATTGATTTCTCCCTGGAATTGGGAGGTTCTATTTCCGGGGTAGTGAAAGACGACAGTGGCGATCCTATCGCCGGGGCATGGGTATATGCCAGTGGCTATGATTCCGGCTGGGGATATGCTTCCACGCGAAACGATGGCAGCTATATTGTTTCGGGGCTACCTTCTGGTAACTATCGGGTGGGTGCGGAAGCCACTGGCTTCATTGAAGAATACTATGATAACGTTTACGATTGGAGTGATGCTAGCCCTGTTCCGGTGATCAAACCCAATAACACCTCTAATATCGACTTTTCCCTTGGATCACTCGACTCCTGTGCTGACCTGGGTAACCCCGATGATGAGGTGACTCATAACCTGGTGGGGTGGGGTGATGCACAGGTTCCTCCCGAAAACCCATACGTATCCCCGTCCGGGGACCGCACCAAACGCTGTATGCTTCTCCGTGGCGATAATTCTCTTGACCTTGGCGTGTCGGAGATTGGTGTGCCTTATCTGCTAGTCGCTGAAATCGAAGATGGATATTGCACCGACAACTTCGAGATATATGTTGATGGTCACGGTCCCCTTTACTCCTATACAGGGGCCAATGGCGGTGCGGGCAACATCGCCGTGGTACGTCACCGTGTTCTGGTACCTCAGGGATATATAATCGGGGCATCGGTCACCGTTACTTTCCGCAATACCGCCACCGATGAGTGCGGTCTGGCAGCGGTATATAACGTGAGATTACAGCGAGCCGCGCAGGATGACGCCAAATTTGTTGTCGATGTGACCATCCCCGATGGGACAGAGGTCGAGCCAAATAAGCAGTTTATTAAGACGTGGCGGCTGCGCAACGCGGGCGCAACGACCTGGACGACGGACTACAAACTTGTGTTTGAAGGTGGAGACCTGATGGGAGCACCACAGTATGTCAATCTCGATACGGCAGTGCCACCCAACGCAACCATCGACATATCGGTGCCGATGACTGCGCCGCTAAGCGGTGGAGCGAAGAAGGGCTACTGGAGAATGGAGAACGCAGCGGGACTGAGATTTGGCGACGTCGTCTGGGTTGAAGTATTCGTCACTTACGTCCCAAACCCTGAACTGCAGGAAGCTATTGACAACCTTTATGACACTACCATGGAACGTCTGGAGTGGCTCAAGAGAGACATGCAGACTACAGCGGGACACGGGGACTTCTTTCGCGGGCAGATAGATGTGGCCAAGGCAGGGATGGCCCTCACCCTTGCCTTGGGATTTCTGGGCACCTATTCCGGTGTGAAGGACACCATGAAGGACATTAGCATTGCGGAGATAAAATCAGGTTTGTACATAGCACGGCCCTCCATCGACATCTCGTCGGCGAATAAATGGACATATCTAGCCTATCTGAGAAATCGGTATGATGTAGCCAAGTTTCTCTTCAATCTTCATTGGGAGAACTTCCTGGAAACGGACCCGGCTTCCCTCAGCCGGGAGATACTAACCGGAGGAGCCAAGTTCTATGCCGCTGAATTTGCGAAAATGGCGGTCGAGCAAGTGCCTTCACTTGAGGCCGAGTACCTTTATAAGGAGATGGCCAAGATCCTAGGTGTCTTCTCGGGCGCGATGTATCCCGCTTTCTCATCTGTCATTGCTATGGCAGAGTTGGAGTTGACTGAAAGAAGAACGGAACTCATGGAATCTCTCCCCAGTCTGTCCGCTGAAGAGCAACTGGCATATGCGGCCGACCTGAATGCTAGGGCACGAGCCGCACGCTGGCTGTATTTGACATCCACTCACGAGGTGTCAAACCTAGGTGCAATAAGGGGCTTCTATGAACAGGAGTGGTGGGAGCAGGTCGTGCTCGCTTTGCTCAAGATAACGGCCAAGGGTTTGTCGAATGCCCTCGACGGTCCCGGCAAGCTCTTCGTGGAGGGTTTCTTGACTGGCTTCGAATTATACCAGCATAAATTCAAGTTGGACGAATCCCAGCGAATGGTTACACTTGCGGAAAGCTTGATGACCGGGGGCGTAGATACAGGGATACAGTTGCTACTGAATGCAGCCGGTGTCATCAATCGTGTGGGAGACGCCATCCCTCCCCAGCCCATCACTGGACAAATCGAAGGCATCTCCCAATATAGTGCCGGGCATACCCCGTGGTGGAATCCCTGGGGTTGGGATGAGACAGATTCCTATAGCATTATTCGTGTAACCAACAACAGTACAGAGCCGGCTGATTTTCGAGTCGTCGCCACGTATCTTGCCGACTATGAGGCCATATTTGGGATTGGGACTCTACTTGCGGATGCGGCAGAGGAAGTAGTGAGGGATGTAGCTCCTGGCGCAACTGTCGAGGTGCGCCTCAAGTACAAAGACGCTTCTTCGGGTGACTCCCCGTCCAAGGACTTGCCCATGCAGATCTGGGTATTTGGGATTAATCCCAGTGGCACTTTCGGGATTGATGCGGAGTCAACCGTCTGGGACCCCCAGCTAGTTGCACAGGCGGCCAGTCAGGGTCTATCCGCCTTATCGATCGCCCAAGGTGGCGAAGAGATTCAGATTACTGACAATCCGGTTTATGTCTTCATCAGTGCATTACCCGAAGACTTAACCTACGAAGTTCAAACCTGGGTCGTCAATCCGGTTGCGGCTAATGTGACAGCTACCATAGTGCAGGATCTCTCCGAGGATTGGGAGGTACTTTCTGCCCCGGGTGCATCCACCAACTCCTCGCAGCTGGTCTGGGAACTGGAACTGGAAGCAGGTGGCTTAGCCCAGGTCTCTTTCACATTTGCCTATCATGGTGACCTGTCACTGGACATAGTTGTGCCGAGCCCGATTATCGCCCTTGCGACTCCGGAGGGCGAGCCGTTAGGTGAGCTGATTGGGAACAGCCCCTCGTTAGAGCCCATTCTGCCTATAACTGGTTCCGTGTCCATGCCGGTTGAGGTGATGCCGGACGACCAGGCGACAGTTTCAGTGGATCTGCGGAACCTATCCCTGGAGACCGCTGGTGGTAACGTAACTATCAGGGTAACCGACCCGAGCGGCAGGTCCGCATATAATGGGACCCAGGCATTCTCATTGGCTCCTTCCGCCAATGAGACGCTTGAATATCTATTACCCGCCTTTTCAGAGAAGGGTCTTTACCAAGTTTTGACGGAGATGTCGCACGGTGGGGCGACGCGGGTGATGTGGCGAGATGTATTGCGGGTCGGCGTTATAGCACTGGATGTCAGTCTCAATGCCACACCTGCGGATAGGGTGTATCCGGGGGATACCATTATCTACACTGTGAGTTTGAACAATACTTCAAACTCTACTCTCCGCAACGTCACCGCACAGGCAACAGTCCCTGCCGGCACAGTGGCTCATAACATAAGTGACAATGGCCAGTTCGAGGAGTCAATGGTGAAATGGCAGCTTCCTGTCCCCCTGCCATCTGGACAGACGATTGAGCTCTCGTTTCAGGCTACGGTCATGCCAGACGCCATTGGACCGGATGAGGCACGCCCGATCATAAGCTCGGCGACGGCTGTCAGCGACGAGGCGTTTTCCGCCGGCAGTAATGCTGCAAGAATACTGCTTGTAGGGAGACCGGCGCCAATCATGGGCACAATATCTGGTGATGTGGACCTGTATGGGCAGATGGAGAGGAGTGGTGTATTGGTTACGGTGAACGCAACCTATATCACCACCACTGTGTCGGATGGCAGCTTCGCTATCGATGTCCCGGGCGGCACTCACAATGTCACCTTCGCCTATCCGGGGTTTCATACGGTTGCTTATGACAATGTAACGGTTATTGCTGGAGAGGGGATTTCTCTTCCCCCCGTGTTGCTTACGCCTATCGAAACAGTCGAAATACAGCTATCGCTGAAAGCCGGCTGGAACATGGTCTCTGTACCCCTAGCATTAGCAGACGATTCGATCAGCGAAGTGTTCCCGGGGGTGGCTGGTATTTTCACCTGGAATGCTACCAGCAGGAGTTACTATGTACCCATGGTAATTGAGCCCGAGAAGGGCTACTGGGTAGCAGTGACCGAGAATACTACAATCACCATAAACGGGACTCCGGTAGACACCTGGACAACAGATATCAAGGCAGGCTGGAATATGATAGGTTCAGTGACAACAAACTCCAGCATCGCTGACCCCAACGATGACCCTGACGGCAGCGTAATATCCACTGCCTATTGGTGGGATCCGGTGAGCAAATCATACATCTTGACAACAGATATAGAGCCGGGGAAAGGCTATTGGGTAGCATCACAAAATGATTGCACGTTGATACTGTGAATGAAGTAAGATTTCTATCTAAACGTTGAGTGACTGTGGACAGACAGGGGCTTGCGCTGGCCTGCGGGCCAGAAGACATGAAGTAAAGAGGTCATAGATGGGCAGATTCGTGTATTTTGTGTTAGCAGTAACCGTTATCGCACTACTGGGAAGCGTTGCAGGTCCGGAAGCAGTGGGAGCTATGCCTGGTTCGGAATGGTCGGTGTCGATGGTGGCAGACGCAGGGGTGGAAGGCAGCAATGCTGATCTTGAGTTCGGGATGGACCTTGATGGCTCAGACGGATACGATTCCAGCATCGATTTGCTGAGTCCGCCTCCGGGGCCGGGTGCCCTGTTTGAAGCCTACTTTTCTATCGTTCACACTCTGTTTCCCAGATTGATCAAAGACTTCCGCGGACAACTACCCAACCAATGGACCCTGAAGACAAGGTCGACTGACGAAGATATCGAGCTGTCGTGGGACACTGTGGATGTGCCGCAGGGGGTGGCTCTCACGTTGATCAGCGGAGAAGCACAGATTGACATGAAGGCTATGAACAACATGACTCTGCCGGCCGGGACTCATACCATAACAATCGTAGCTGAGCAGGTTGAGGTAAGTCAGCACAAGCTCACCATCTCCAGCACAAGTGGAGGGTCGGTAACCGCACCCGGCGAGGGGATTTTTTCGTATGACGAGGGAGCAGTAGTCAGTCTCGTTGCCGAGGCTGAGGAGGGCTATCGGTTCGTAAAGTGGAGTGGTGACTTGGATACCATTGCCAATGTCAACGCTGCCTCAACAACCATCACCGTGAACGGCAACTACTCTATCGATGCGAATTTTGAGCGGATACCGCCAGGGCAATTCAGCCTCACGATCTCCAGCACTGCTGGCGGCTCAGTCACGATCCCTGGCGAAGCAACCTTCACCTATAATACGGGCAGGGTGGTTAACCTAGTGGCCATGCCGGATGTCGGCTATCGCTTTGTCAAGTGGACCGGTGATGCGGATACAATTGCAGATGTCAGCGCAGCGTCAACTGCGATTACCATGCAGGGCAGCTACACGATCACGGCCGACTTTGCCGCGACAGCTGTTGAATACAGCCTGACTATCTCAAGCACTGCCGGAGGTTTGGTAACCGCACCCGGTGAGGGCACTTTCGCGTATGATGGAGGAACAGTAGTGAACCTTGTTGCCGACGCTGAGGAAGGCTACCGGTTTGTTAGCTGGGCTGGTGATGTGGATACCGTTTCCGATGTCAACTCTGCGTCAACTACTATTGGTATGCAGGGCGACTACGCCGTGACAGCTGGTTTTGCTGCAGCACTGGTTCAGTACAACCTGACCATATCCGGCACGCCTGGAGGTTCTGTAATGGTACCCGGCGACGGCACTTTCGCCTATGAGGGGGGAACAGTAGTCAATCTTGTCGCCCAGGCCCAGGAGAATTACCGGTTTGTCAGGTGGACCGGTGATGTGGACACCGTTTCCAATGTCAACGCTGCATCAACTACCATCACCATGCAGGGCAAGTATACCGTCACGGCTGACTTTGACGGAGTTGTGTCATCAATCAACCGGCCGCTAGTTGGTGGAGTCATAGCACTGGTAGCGGCGGTGGGGCTGGGGGTTTTCTTTTTCCGGAGAGGGAGAGCTGCCTAGCGCAAGGGAAGTTAGAGTGAGCTTCCAGTTCTTCGCTCCCGAGTGAGATCCTATCGAAGTCGGTATGCTTCTTGTGCACTGATTTCTACTAGTCAGCGCAGCACAGTGACTCTGCCTTCCACCGGGCGTAGATTCATTCTGCCACCTCCGGCATAACAAGATAGAGGAATGTCAATCATTCAATAGAGGCTCAACCCACTCAAATACCCAAGCAAGTCGGAGACAGCTATATCTATCTTGATAGAAAGGGTATATGTATGGCGCTCAAATGCTGTAACCGCAGCGATTACTGATTTTCAGGTGCAGACATTGGAATGTGTTCCGAGCCTCGCGCCACGTCTGGTACACAAGTCAGCGGCAGTCTTTGGTTTGGCTCGGCAATCGGGAGATAGCCTTGGCGTGTCTATCGGTTCCCGCCCACAATTCGTGCATGACATGATTTGCTGGTACTGTTGACACTACTTCACGCCTCCTGGCTCCAGTTCACAGATTGACCTGTCACAGGCGGTCCAGTGTTAGTCATGGCCAAATATCAGGATTTCTGGGCACACCTGGATTAGTCCCCTTGTAGTATTCTGTGATATCCTGGCTCTATCCCATACTATGTCTTGTATACCGTTGCCTATTGATCGGACAATACCGAGATGCTGGTTTGAACTTGAAATCTAAAGTCTCACCTACGGCTGGCTGGAACTGAAGCCTTCGCCTTGCACGCAGGCAGTTTTCAGACATTATTGGAGCGCGTAACGATATTGAGTTTGTTGCCATTTATACATTGCTCAGAAGATCTCGTCGAGCTCGGGTCTATGACTTCGAAGTTGGTGTTAATACGGGTGTTAATTGAACGTGGAAACTCGCGAAATTCATCGTTTCGGTGTACTTTTCTTGCGTTTGCATTAATAGCCCGAGCGAGCTGGCGCACTGATTCGCAGGAGTTGACTGAAACTGCTGTGAATGACTGGTTATCTTGTCTCTGTTTCACCCCTGGGGCTTGCCGGACAAGGTGAAGGTTCCCAGAATTGTCGCGTGCTGCTCGGGGATGGTTGAGGGACAAGGTGCAAAGAGCCAGTGTCGGGATGACCGTCATTATTGCTTGATCTTGCGGAACCATCTGTCTATATCAAGTAGGGGCGGCTTCTTCATCTCATACCTGTCGACGTTGCTGTCTGGAACGGGCAGATTGTACTCATGGCACAGTCCCAGTTTAAGAAGCCTGTACGTTGCCTCAACGAGTGTGAGTTGTCGCTCGGTGGCGTATAAAAGTACTACCTGGTGGACACCCTCTGATACAATCAGGTGGCGGCCTTTGTTTCTGGGGATGACATATCTTTCCATGGGCTAACCTTCCTGTCTTTTCGACAGAGCGATTTCAGTGGATGTACAGGTGCCATAACTCTTCATTACCGGAGGTTTTCATGATTTATAGCCTACAATGGGCTTGGGCGATCTTGTACAACTTAGTACGACGTTGGCATCATTTCCGGGGGATGCTTGGGGGATTTTGCACCCTACTAGCCTGATTGGAATACATCATGCCACCTTAGTATAATGGAGGCATATATGGAAGCTGTTCGTGACACAAACGGGAAAGTAATTAAAAGGTGTTCCCGGTGTGGGACACGGCTGACCCGGTATAATCCCGGCACACTCTGCTTTGTCTGCCAGAGGAAGGAGTCCGAAAGACTAGCGACTGGTGACAGGCCTTACTGTGATGTCGAAGACATGTCCGGTATACTTGGTCTGGGGGGTGAACAGGTGAGGCGGCTGGGGCGGAAGGGCAGGCTACCTCCCAGGATTCCGGCAGTGAGAAGGTGGTTGTGGCGTAAGGAGGTTGTTGAGCAGTGGATAGAATCGGAGGGCGTGCTGCCCGAGGGATTTGCTGAGCGGCTGGCAGCCCTGGAAGATATCCATGGTGATGCGCACTTTGACGACATAAACGGGAAGTGGAAGGTGGGCAGGCCCGAAGTGGTATCGCCCATCGTCTCCGACCACAGCGGGTCTAAGACCGTAGTCTATACCGCCGTCATGTCTGAGCACTCTGAATCCCCCTAGCCCCCCTATTAGAAGTTTGAAGGGGATGCACTGGATCAGCTCTTGGTCAGTTCTTCTCGTTCGCAGTGCTGTGGTAATGCCAGGGTGTTGGGGGTATGGTTTTGGGAGGTCAGGGGAGCTAGATCTTCAACCTGTCGGCGACCCCGAACTTTAGGTGTGCTGCCCTCACGTCGCTGTCCGCGAGGTTGCAGTAGTGTCTGGTCATCTGAAGGCTGCTGTGCCCCAGTTTCTTCTGCAGGGTGAACGGATCACCTCCATTTCTGAGGTACATCACCGAGCTCGTGTGTCTTAGCTTGTGAGGATAGCACCTGGGAAGGCCTGCCTTTCTGCCGTGGGTGCCGATGATCTTTTCTACCCGGTTTGGCGTGAGCGGCTGCCCGTCCTGTGTCAGCCAGAACCTGTCATTGCCCACGGCCTGGTGGCGGTGATTCAGCTGGTATTTGAGCAGCGCCTTGGCCACCTTCTGCCCGATGGGCAGGTAGCGCTCCCTTTTGTCCTTGCCCAGCACTCTAATATAGCCATTCTCGAGGTCGATATCGCCCACAGACATATTGACAAGCTCCGAGAGCCTGGCCGAGGTATCCAGATACGTCAACATCAGCGTGTAATCCGTGAAACCGATATCCGTCTTTCTGTCGGGATTGGCCAGAAGCCTCTGGATTTCCTGCTCGGAGAACGTGGGCACGACCTTTGTGGGCGCCCTGGGCATTCTGACGCTGGCCACAGGATTGGCCTCGATGAGTCCCTCACTCAAAAGGGAACCAAAAAATGCCCTGATGCCCCGGCAGTAGGTCTGGATAGACAGGGCCGAGATTTTCGTCTCCTGCGGCCTGTTGAAGGGGTGGTTCCGGAACTTGCCGGTGTTCTGTAGCGTGATGATGAATCGTCTCAGGTCATCGGCTGTGATGGATGAGATATCGGGATCGCCGCCCAGAAACCTGGCGAAATATCCCACGCTCGAGGTCACCCAGCCGATCGTTCTGGGGCTCTTGCCTTCGGCTTTGGCACAGATCCTGTAAGCTGTCAGGGCGTCGGAGATTCTGGTCACAATTGCCTCCCTGTGCTTACAGTTTAGAGGGATTCCCGGGACTCTTATACGACTTTGTGCGACATTCGGTGCACGGCTGTTCTTTTCTGTAAAAGCAGTTGGTCTGGCCAGCTTGGTGGAGTCCCTGGAGGGATTCGAACCCTCGACCCGCTGCTTAGAAGGCAGCCGCTCTGTCCAGCTGAGCTACAGGGACAATGAAACTAAGTATAGCACGATAGGACTGGGATAATAAGAATGAAGGATGAGCTAGCCTTTGTGAGTCTGTGCCACATGCTTCTGCCAGCATTTCTCGTGCACATAGACAGCACATTTGGCGCAGCGATAGATTCGAACCCTGGTTTCTTTGCCACAGACAGGAAATTTCATGACTTGCTACCCCCGTTATTCTTCCTGCTAGAGCCTTCAGAACCAGTCCCTTTTCCCCCTTCTGCCCTGGAGTCAGTCACATAAAAGCCGGGGCCGTTAAATATGATGGGGACGGCACAGAAGATGCGACGGGCAATTCCGTGACAGCTAGGACAATCAGCCACTGGTTTATCATCAAAGCTCTGCTTAAGCTCAAATTGCAGGCTGCAATTCAGGCAGCGATATTGATAGGTAGGCATGTGTATCCTCCGTTACTCCAGAAGAGGTGCCTTGTGTTCTTTGGAGCTTGGCTCCCCAGAGACCTGCGCTCTGGCGACCTGCGTCTCTATTCTGTTCTCCTTTGCTTTGAATTCGCCATCCAAATTGACGCTACCTACCTCAAAGGACGGACGATGAGCCTGCAATACGTGCTCATCCCAGCAGTAGGCGTGTATAAAGGCACCACACGAACAATGGAAAACAGCCCTGTCATAAATTAATGGATTTCCGCACACAGTGCAATTCATCTACTTCCCTCCTATAATATCACCCCTGAAGAACTAGGTTCTTCAGGGGTGATAATTAGCACTCTCGACATCAGATTGCCAATTATAGCGCACTGCTAGAGTTTCATCAAACTTTCGGGTGGTAGCTATCCAGTATGTTATAGCTATGTTTGGCCATTTCACGTGAGATTTTTGCAGTGGGCACAAATCTTACGCAGTTGACAATATGTTTTTCTAGCCGTTAATATGGACTCATTCCTATGGCTGTAAAACATAGGCTGCCTGGGTCGTTCATATCCTATCGCAGGGCACTGCGAGTTGAGTTAAGGAAGGCTATCGATAGCTGTCCTTCGGCTCTTGGTAGTATACTGCGCTATCATATGGGCTGGCAGGATGAGCACGGGCATTCCTGTATCAGGGAATCGGGAAAATTCATCCGCTCTACTCTTTGCCTTCTTTGCTGCCAAGCGGTGGGAGGTGATACGTCGCAGGTAATGCCCGCCGCGGCAGCCGTCGAACTCATCCACAATTTCTCCTTAATCCATGACGATATCGAAGATGCTAGCTACGAACGTCATCACCGGCCAACTGTATGGAAATTGTGGGGTCAGTCTCAAGCGATAAACGCCGGCGATGCCATGTTCAGTCTGGCTTATTTAGCGTTACTCAGACTGAAAGAAAAGGGAATAGCTGATGAAAAGATTGTCAGTTCCACTGAAATGTTGAGCCTGGCTTGTTTGGACCTTTGTGAAGGACAATACCTGGACGTCGACTATGAGAATCGCCTCGACACCACTGTAGAGGATTACCTTGACATGGCAGCCAAGAAAACAGCAGCCTTGTTTGCCCTATCAACGTCGATGGGCGCATACTTGGGTAGCCAGGATAGCAAGTTGGTGGATTCCTTTCACCTATTCGGCAAAGAATTAGGTATAGCCTATCAGATTTGTGACGACATATTGGGAATCTGGGGAGGAGAGGAGAGCGTTGGTAAATCTGTCACCGATATCTCACAAAGGAAGAAGACTTTGCCCGTAGTTTACGGACTGCGAAATAGCAGGGGTGAGGCAAGAAAGAAGTTGGAAGGACTCTATTCCCAGAAATCGATTGAGGGCGACGAGATAGCTGAGGTTACGAAGATTCTGGACCATCTGGGCGCCAAAGATTACGCTGAGAATCTGGCTGAACGATACTATGACAAAGCTCTGGCAGAGGTCGAGGCTACCGGGCTTGACAGGTCCGGGCAAGCTCCGCTTAAGGAGACAGCCTGCTTTCTATTGAAGCGCGACTTCTAGGAGGTAAAGTGCCGAAAAAGACTGTTGAAGATATAGAGGTTAAAGGCAAAAAGGTCCTACTCAGAGTCGACTTTAATGTCCCACTAAAGATAAACACTGGCGCCATTAGTGACGATAGCCGCATCCGGGCTTCGCTACCTACCGTCAGATATCTCGTTGACCATAAAGCCAAGGTAATTATCTGCTCTCATCTGGGACGGCCTGAAGGCAAGGTCGTGGAGAATTTGCGAATGGCGCCAATAGCGGAGAGGTTATCGCAACTCATGGGATTGCCCGTGAGCACGGCATCCGATTGTATAGGCCGGGAAGTGGAAAGCAAGGTAGGGACACTCAAAGAGGGTGATATTCTAGTTTTGGAGAATCTGCGCTTTCATCCTGAAGAGGAGGAAGATGATGCTGGGTTCGCACGGAAGCTGGCCAGTCTAGCCGATATTTATGTTAATGATGCCTTCGGCACTGCTCACCGGGCTCACGCCTCTACCGTGGGTGTAGCCAAGTACTTGCCAGCGGTGGCTGGCTTTTTGATGAATAAAGAACTGGCGGTCATGGAGAAGCTCTTGCATAATCCCGAGCGGCCCTGGGTCTGCCTGATAGGCGGTGCCAAGGTGAGCGACAAGATAGAGCTGCTGCAGAACATGTTAAAGAAGGTCGACATGTTGTTGGTTGGCGGCGGCATGGCCGCTACTTTCTTAAACACGCAAGGATACGAAGTAGGGCATTCCTTGATAGAGGGTGATAAATTGGGCCTAGCCAAGAAATTACTACAGGAAGCTAAGGAGTGGGGGGTGCCATTTCTACTTCCCATTGATGCAGTTGTGGCGGAAGAAATCAGAGTCGGAGCCCCGACTAGGGTAGTGCCAACAAGTAGCATACCGGCGGGTAGCCATATCGTAGATATTGGTCCTAAATCTATTGAGCTTTTTCATGGTGAGCTAAGAAGATGTCGTACCATCATGTGGAATGGCCCTATGGGGATTTATGAAATACCTCAATTTGCTCAAGGAACCAAGTCTATAGCCAAGTTTCTATCAACCCTTAATGCTACTACTATAATTGGTGGTGGTTCCTCTGCCGAGGTAGTTGAAGCGATGGGATTAACTGATAAGATGACCCATGTTTCCACGGGAGGAGGTGCCAGCCTGAGATTTCTGGAGGGCGTTACCCTACCTGGCGTGAAAGTCTTATTAGATAAGAAATAGCAGGAGGCTGTTAAATGCGCATTCCTTTTGTTGCTGGCAACTGGAAAATGAATACCACGGCGACTGAAGCCGAACGGTTTGTTCTCGAAATGCTTGAGAGATTAGACAACATAAAAGGGGTGGAAAAGGTACTTTGTCCGCCATTCGTATCTCTGGTTGGCATAAGTATGATGCTTCAGGGTTCATCTATTAAGCTCGGTGCCCAGAATATGTTTTTTGAGGCCAAAGGGGCTTACACTGGTGAAATATCCCCGCTGATGCTGAGCGAGTTGTGTGAATTTGTCATACTGGGACACTCTGAGCGTAGATGGTACTTTGGGGAAACTGACGAGCAGGTCAGCAAGAAGGTTAAGGCAGCTGTGGCGAACAAGCTTAAGCCTATCTTGTGTGTCGGCGAGAGACTTGAAGAGAACGAAGCTGGCAAGACAAAAGAGGTGGTTGGCAGGCAGGTGACAGCAGCTTTGAGTGGCACAGAACCTGTCCGTGATCTGGTGATTGCCTACGAGCCAGTTTGGGCTATAGGCACGGGTAAGGCGGCCACTGTCAAACAGGCGGCAACTGCTATCCAGTTTATTCGTGACGTCGTGGGTAAGCTGTGGAACAAGAGCATAGCCCAGGATCTACGGATCCTTTATGGTGGCAGCGTTACTAGTGCCAACATTGACGAGTTTATTTCCGATCCTGAAATCGATGGTGCCCTGGTCGGCGGCGCCAGCCTCAAAGCGGAGGAATTCGTGGGTATTGTCGAGAAAACCGCTGAAATCAAAGGACGAACAAGTAGTCAGTAGCTAGTGATCGCCATCGTTGGTCCCACCGCCGTAGGGAAAAGTGAGCTTGCTCTGCAACTTGCTCAATACTTTTCCCTGGAGATAATAAGTGCTGATAGCCGGCAGGTCTGTCGGTATATGGATATCGGCACTAGTAAGCCAACTCTGGCTGAGAGGGCAGCGGTCCCTCACCATGTCATTGATGTAGTCGAGCCCGACCAGGATTTTAGCCTGACTATGTATCACCAGCTAGCCTTTGAGGCGCTGAAAGCCATTCAAAAGAAAGGCAAATTGCCACTACTGGTTGGTGGCAGCGGCCTTTATGTGTGGTCGCTGATAGAAGGTTGGACAATACCCCAGGTGCCACCTGACCGAGAAATGAGACGCCGGTTGGAAGCCAGAGCAGAGCAAGAAGGTAGCCAACGCCTTTATCAGGAATTGCAGGATATTGACCCTGTGGCGGCTGAAAGGATCAATCCTAGTAATATCCGACGCATAATCAGGGCTCTAGAAATCTATCGCACGACAGGGCAGCCTCCTTCTCAACTACAACGTAAAGAAGAGCCAGGTTTCTCCATTCTACTGATTGGTTTGACTTGCGAAAGAAGTGAGCTATATCGAAAGATTGATTTGAGGGTTGATGGAATGATGCAAAGGGGATTTGCTGAAGAAGTAGAGCAGCTATTGAAGAAAGGCTACAGCCCTTCGTTGCCATCTATGTCAGGGATAGGTTACAGGCAGATAGGCCAGTTTCTTCGGGGCGAGATGACTTTGCCCGAGGCTATTGATAGAATGAAATATGAAACTCATAGACTGGCTCGTCACCAGTATGCTTGGTTTCGCCTCAGCGATAGCAGGATTCGCTGGTTTGATGTGAGTAAGACAGAAGGAAAAGCCAGCATTGTGGCCCTGAACGAAGCCAAGGCTCTCATAGAAGGCTTCAGATCATGAAATTCTCCAAGTTACAGGCCACAGGTAATGATTTCATTCTGGTTGATGCCAGAACTGCGGAAGCAGAATGGTCAGAATTGGCTCGAGCTATGTGCGACCGCCACTTTGGGGCAGGAGCTGATGGCTTGACACTGGTACAGAATTCGACCATCGCTGATTTGAAGATGCGTCTTTTTAATTCCGACGGCTCTGAGGCTGAGGTTTCCGGGAACGGGCTGAGATGCTTCGCCAAGTATGCTATTGAGAAAGGATTGACTGGCAAGAGGTCGTCGCAAGCGGGGCAAAGGGCTCGCTCTCTGTCCATAGAGACCCTGTCGGGCGTGAGAAGGGTCAAAGCTCATATGTCCGGGAACAAGGTCACCCGGGCCGATGTAAATATGGGCTTGCCCCGGTTCCAACTAGAGCAGATTCCAGTCAAAGTTGGATCTGACATAATACCGATATTGGATTATTCTCTGGTGATAGATGGAAAGAAGTTGATTTTGTCTCTTCTATCCATGGGGAATCCACACGCCGTGAGCTTCTTATCTGAGCCAGTTGCTGATTTTCCGTTAGCTGATATAGGACCGAAAGTAGAGAGGCATCCCGTGTTCCCGCAGAGGACCAATTTTGAGGTAGCCAGGGTCTTGAGCAGGGGAAAGGTAGAGGCCAGGGTGTGGGAGCGTGGTGTTGGGGAGACTCTGGCGTGCGGCAGCGGCGCCTCCGCTATAGCGGTGGCCGCTCAATTATTAGACTATGTGGATGAGCAAGTGGACATAATACTCGCAGGTGGAACTTTGACCGTATCCTGGGATAGGGTAGGAAACGTGTTGCTTGCTGGCCCGGTGGAAGAAATCTTCACGGGCGAATGGCTTGAAGGAAAGAGTTGATGGAATTAGCCAGAAGACTTGATAGATTGCCTCCGTATCTGTTTGTAGAAATAAATCGGAGGATCGGTGAGCTTAGGGCTAGAGGTAAAGACATAATCGATTTTGGCATCGGTGACCCTGATTTACCAACGCCATCTCATATTGTTGAACGTCTGTGCCAGGCAGCACATGATCCTGTAAATCATCGCTATCCAGAGACCGATGGGCTGGCGGAACTTCGTGAGGCCATTGCCGAGTGGTATGAGAGACGCTTCGGAGTCACCTTGAATCCGGCCAAAGAAGTCCTGCCGCTTCTTGGTTCCAAGGAGGGGATTGGGCACATGGCACTATGCTTCATGGAGCCTGGTGACCTGGCGTTGGTTCCCGACCCGGGCTATCCGCCATTTTCTCTGGGCACCATATTAGCCGGTGGCGAACCTTACTTTATGCCTTTGAAGGAGGAAAACGATTTCTTGCCCGATTTTGACGCTATTCCGGATGAGGTTGCCGACAAGGCAAAGCTCATGTGGCTTAATTATCCCAATAATCCCACAGGCGCTACGGCTGGCCTGGATTTCTTTGAGAGAGCAATTCATTTCGCACAGCAACATGGCCTGGCAATCTGTCATGACGCTCCTTATACCGAGGTTGCCTTTGATGGTTACAAGGCACCGAGCTTTCTGCAGACACCTGGGGCAAAGAACATAGGAGTTGAATTTCATTCCCTGTCTAAAACTTACCACATGACAGGATGGAGAGTCGGCATGATGGTAGGTAATGCTGACATGGTGAACGCCTTGTTCAGAGTCAAAACCAACCTGGATTCGGGAGTTCCCCAGGCAATTCAATATGCTGCTGTGGAAGCTCTGCGCGGCTCCCAGGAACACATTGCCAAGCATAACGCCATTTTCCAACAGCGTCGAGATAGACTGGTAACAGTCCTTAACGATGTAGGGCTGAAGGCCAGAATACCCAAGGCAACCTTTTATATCTGGGCTAAGATTCCCCCGGGATATACATCCATAGACTTTGCCAAGAAGTTGCTGGACGAGGTTGGCATAGCGGTAACTCCGGGAATTGGGTATGGTAGGGAGGGAGAGGGCTACATCAGATTTTCCCTGACCATTTCTGATGACCGTCTGGAAGAGGGGGTGAATCGCTTATCATCCTGGCAGGGGAGGAGGAGATAAAGCAGAAACTCTTTACCACCGAATCCAAGGTGGAGCAAGCACTCCTGGTAGGGGTAGGAAGCAAGGTCTCCAAGCATGATTGGTCAATTGCAGATTCTTTGGAAGAGCTGTCCCATCTGACGAAGACAGCGGGAGCTAGTGTAGTAGCTACACTGACTCAGAAACTGGACACGCCTTCACCTGCCTATTATATAGGCAAGGGTAAAATTGAGGAGCTAATCAACCTCAAAGATCAAACCAAGTACGACATGGTAGTATTTGATGACGAGCTGTCGCCACGGCAGCAGAGAAACCTTGAAGAGGCATTGGGAGTCAAGGTCATTGACCGCACTGCTCTGATTCTACACATATTCGCCCGGAAAGCTCGGACCCACGAAGGAAAACTCCAGGTTGAACTGGCCCAGCACCAGTATCTTCTGCCCCGGCTCATCGGGCAGTGGCGCCATTTGGAGAGGCTTGGCGGTGGCATTGGCACCAGAGGTCCGGGAGAATCACAACTTGAAACCGATCGCCGTCTTATCCATAAACGTATCAATCTCCTTCAGAACAAGATAGAAAGTATCAGGAAGCAGCGATCACTCTACCGGAGGCGCCGCAAGGAGACTGGCATACCGATTGTAGCTCTCGTCGGCTATACCAACGCGGGCAAGAGCACGTTATTTAACACCTTGAGCAAAGCCAGCGTGGATGTGGAGAACAGGCTCTTTTCTACCCTGGATCCGGTGACCCGGCGTGTGGCTCTGCCCACCGGGCAACAGTTTCTAATCACGGATACCGTTGGCTTTATTCACAAGCTCCCGCCTTCGATCATTGCCGCGTTCCGTGCTACCCTGGAGGAACTGGATGAGGCTGATTTGCTTTTGCATATAGTTGACATAACACACAAGAATGCCGCCAATCAGTGCCTCACAGTAGAGAATATACTGAGAGAGCTGAATCTGGAGGACAAGCCAAGAATCACCGTGTTCAACAAGCTAGACTTGGCTCTCGGTAGTGAAGTGGAACTCAAAGCATTGACCGGTGTTCCTGGCTTGGAGGAAGAAATCGTATTGCCGAGCAAGGATGTTGCTCTCATCTCTGCTGCCAAAGGATGGGGACTGGACGAGCTTCTAAATAGGATAGTTCATCGACTCCGGGGGACAGACTAGACAGGCCGACTATTACTGCTGATCTCTTTCGCCAAATATTCTGGTGCCAATCCTGATTATATTGGCCCCTTCTTCTATGGCAACCTTATAAGAATCGGTCATGCCCATGGAAAGATGTCTCATCTCGACATTGGGCAACTTGAGTCCCTTGATTCTTTCAAATACTCTTCTTGTCTCGACAAAGTAAGGTCTGAAGTCTTCAGGGTTGCCAAAACTTGGTCCCATAGTCATAAGCCCCATCACTTTAATACTTCCAAGGCCGGATATTTCTCTTACTAATCGTTCTGCATCCTCGGGGAGCACTCCTGATTTCTGGGGCTCTCTGCCGCTGTTCACTTCGATCAATACTGGCATTACTTTGCCAATCTGAGCACACTTTCTATCAATTTCCCAAGCTATCTCTAAAGAATCGACGCTTTCTATCATGTCGAATATCTCCAGCACCGCTCTTCTGATATTATGCTTCTGTAGGGTTCCAATGAAATGCCATTTCGCGCTTCTCCCCACTAATTCATATGCCTCTTTTGCTTCCTTGACATAATTTTCTCCGATGATCTTTATTCTGGCCTGAACAGCTTCCAGCACTTCTTCCGGTGTTCTCGCTTTTGCTGCTGCTACCACCTCGATTCCATCAGGGAGTTCAGCCAACAATTTGGCAACATTTCGTTTGATCGACTGGCTGGCCATGTCATGATTGTAATTCATCGAGCTTGTCAGCTTCAAGGGAGAAGAAGTCTGGAGATACGGGAAGTGTTCACGCGGCTAACCAAAGTCGGGATGCCTGCGAGAAGTCATAGGGTAAATTGATTGCTCTAAGCACAAGAAGCGAGGAGGTTACCGTGACTCAATAGGGGGCACGGTGACACAAATTCAGCAGCCAGGATGAAAATGAGCCATTAGACAGTCTGCCCGGGCAAATAGGGATTGACAAAAAAGAGCGTCTACAGGCATAATGGGATTGAGTATAATATTTCTTACACTCAGTTACAATTGTTACGGAGGTGAAGGCGATGCTCCCGAGTGTTGATGACTTCTTACTGAATCTGCAGGCCAATAAATACTCTCCGGAGACGATTTACAACTATGAACGGGATCTAAATGTTTTCAGCAACTTTCTGGATGAGAGCGATATTCAATTTGATAAGGTTGATAAGCGCGCTATCACCTACTACAAAGCGTATTTGGTCTCGAGGGACCGCAAGACGTCGAAACTGGGAAAACCAGGCGAGAAGCAGCTTGATTCCCGCTCTATAAACCGCATGCTGTCGGCACTGAGGGCTTACTTGCGGTATTTAATTGACATCGACTGCCCTTGTCCCGTGCCGCCTGAGGCGGTGAAATTGACTAAGACCGGAAAGAAACATCCTCAGGTAGCTGAGCTTGGCGATTTGATTAGATTGATCGAAGCACCGGGTTCATTAGAGTCAAATGTCAAAACGGCTTTGAGAAACCGAGCTATGCTGGAGGTGCTATTTGCCACTGGCATGCGAATCTCTGAACTATGCGGTCTAAATCGCAGTCAAATCGACGATACCGGGCGGATTTTCATTACTGGCAAGGGTAGAAAGCAACGCTTCGTTTACTTAACTCCACGGGCTAAACAGCACCTGGATGCATATTTAGCGACCCGCCAGGATAATTGTCCTGCCCTTTTTATCCCTTATGCCGGCAGAAATGTTGCTAAATTAAAGAAAAGGATTTCCACCAATTATCTTCAGGATAGAATTAAGAGATATCGGGAGAAATTAAGGATCAACGTTCCCACTTCAGCACATTCCCTGAGACATGGTTTTGCTACTTATCTGGCTGAACAAGGCGCTAATCCGGCGGCACTCCAAATTCTTCTGGGCCATGAGTCCCTGGATACCACCACCCGCTATGTTCATGCGTCCGACAAGTATGCTGAAGAGACTCACCGCAAATATCATCCCCTGGCTGACCCAGATTAAAGTCAGGCAGTTGGGACGTTATGTCAATTAATACTGGGGGAAGATTGCCTGTAGGAAACCGAATGCCCGATTCTTAGACGTCGTATCGAGGAATCGTGACGAAATCGGAATACTATGCGTCACACCGACACTCTAGAGGAGAATCTGGCTTTTTCCGCGAAATACCCTACCCTATCCCTGACTGATTTATCAAGCAAGCCTTTCCTATATGCCAGCGCATGCAAAAAAAGCTGCACATGTTGGGGCACTTGCCAGAGTTTCTTGTCGATGTAGCGATAGCCGTACCTGGCGGAACTCCCCGTCTTCTCTGTGGTAATCTTCTCACTTTTGTAGCCGATATCTTTCACCAAAGAAGGATCAAATCCGTTCTTTCTGGCTATGTTATCTAATACGCCATGAATGCCCGTGCCATGCTGTATGGCAAGCTTTTCTCTATTGGCGTATTTCTCGGGAATGCCGGTCTTTATGGCCAGTTGACGGTGCGGATGTTTGCCCAGGTGGTCTTTTTCGGAGGTTACTTTCAATTTGGATGCCACACTTATAGCTAAATTCACTACCTCGGTATCTAAATAAGGGAAAAATAGCTCGACACCATGCGCCATAGCTATCTTATTTTCTCTGTCCAGGGTTTCTATGTCTGCCCTGGAGAAATCGTCCTGCATCCTGCGGCAGAGTTCCTGACGACCGTCTTTGCCCAAAAC
>JALHUO010000042.1 GCA_022866545.1 Dehalococcoidia bacterium
TCCTTCCAGAATTGCGCGAAGGCAAGGTCATCGCTCAACTTTTGCTCTCTTAGCCTGGCGATTGTTTTTTCTGTCAGTTCACTGGGAAAACCGCGTTTGTGAAGCCATTGTCTGATTTCGCCTTCGCTGCGCGGCCGATAACTGAGATAATAATAGACTGCATCAAGGCAGTCCTGCAAGGAATTGCTATCTGTCAACTGGCTTCTTTCTGAATTACATCAAGCTTCTTGGGAGAGGGTTTCTGCACCTTCACCGAGGGAGATACCAGGAACAGCTGTTGAAGCTCTTATTTTTTCTTCCAGTTGTGCAGCGAGTTCAGGGTGCTGCCTCAAATAATCCTTGACATTTTCCCTGCCCTGCCCCAGCTTTGTATTCCCATAGGTAAAGAATGCGCCAGCCTTCTTTATCAAGCCTGTTGCCACTCCCAGGTCAACCAGGTTTCCTTCTTTGCTTATCCCGTGATTAAACATAATATCAAATTCAGCGCTGCGGAAGGGTGGAGCTACCTTATTCTTAACCACCCTGGCTTTTACCTTTGAGCCTACCATTTCTGTGCCCTGCTTGATGGGCTCACCTCGTCTCAAGTCTATCCTCACCGAACTGTAGAATTTAAGCGCCCTGCCCCCGGGAGTTACCTCTGGATTACCGAAAAAAACACCTACCTTTTCCCGCAACTGGTTAATAAAGATAACCGCTGTTTTGGACTTACTGATAGCAGCACTCAATTTTCTCAGTGCCTGGGACATCAATCGTGCCTGCAAACCGACATGGGCATCGCCCATCTCGCCTTCTATCTCAGCTCTGGGCGCCAGGGCAGCTACGCTGTCTATGATTATCACATCTACACCACTGCTTCTCACCAGTGTTTCCGTGATTTCCAGAGCTTGCTCGCCGGTGTCAGGTTGGGAGATGAGTAAATCGTGCAGGTTGACACCGCAGTTAGCGGCATATCTGGGGTCAAAGGCATGCTCGACATCAATATATGCTGCAATACCGCCGGCTTTTTGGGCTTCTGCGATTATATGCTGGGCGAGCGTAGTCTTACCTGAAGCTTCAGAACCGAATATCTCGGTGACTCGCCCTCTGGGTATGCCACCTATTCCCAAAGCCAGATCGAGCGATAGTGCCCCGGTGGAAATGGCATCTCCGGGTAATCTGGCAGGAACCTCACCTAGCTTCATAATCGAACCTTTGCCATACTGCCTCTCGATTTGCTCTATGGCCAGTTCGACTGCCTTCTCTTTCTCCGTAGCCACTCTGGGGATATTGTATCATGGAGACTGTAACCCAATCAACGAGAAATAATGCGTGGTCACTACTTTTTAGGGGGAAAAATTGCCTGAGTTTACCGCTGTCGCTGAAAAGCAACATTTTTCTATTCGTGGCCCAGGATTTCTTCCAGGCGTTTGGCCTGTTCCACGTGATAAGGGCCCACTCTGGTGCGGCGGACATCCACGACAGTAGCGCCCACTCCGAGTTTCTCTCCAATATCGTGAGCAAGGCTTCTAACGTAGAATCCCGAAGACACCTCGCAAGCAATGGTGAAATAGGGAAACTGAAACTCCTTGAGCTCGAGGGAATAAATGCTCACCTTTTTTGGTGGTATATCTACGCTGATGCCCTTTCTGGCTAGTTGATAAGCTTTTCGCCCCGCTATTTTTTTTGCTGAATATATTGGAGGAGTCTGCCAGATGTCGCCGGAGAATTCCTTCAAGACGTTCTCCAATTCTTCTCTGGCTATTTCGTTATCCCTTCGCCGCAAGACGGTTCCTTCAGAATCGAATGTGTCTGTCTCAATACCGAGAATAGCCTTGACTTCGTAGGCCTTGTCCAACTTGAGGAACGAGGATGCGTTTTTCGTGAACTTGCCGGTAAGAATAACCAGAAGCCCCGTCGCCAGGGGGTCCAAGGTCCCTGTGTGACCAGCCTTCACATTGAATTTCTTTTTTATCCGCTCTACCACCCGGGAGGAGGTAGGCCCTTTAGGCTTGTCCACCAGGAACATCTTGTCCATCCCCGCAAGTATACTGGAAAACCCGACACTTATCACTCCCCTTTTTCTAGACCGGGAGGTGTAAAATAGAGAATAACCACAGGGCAGAGCTTGCGGTCAACACTGTGCCTGTCGAACTCACTGCTTCTGTTGGGAGTTTTTGGGGCGCAGTATGATTGGAGTAGACCGTTCCTCAGAAGAAGCTGGAACCATACAGGCTCTGCAAGTCTGGCTGTTGCCGCTCTATTGAAGTGGAGAATGAAAGGAATTAGACTCGGCCGGACCGTTTATGGCGGCACCCGGTGGCAAGGAGTGCTAGGTGGCTAACCGGCTGGCAAACGAGGCTTCTCCTTATCTACGTCAGCATGCTGATAACCCGGTGGACTGGTATCCGTGGGGCGCCGAGGCATTCGAGAAAGCTCAAAGGGAAGACAAACCCATTCTCCTGTCTATAGGATATTCGACATGCCATTGGTGCCATGTGATGGCGCATGAGTCGTTTGAAGATCCTGAAGTGGCCATGCTCATGAATGATGCTTTCGTCTCCATTAAGGTAGATCGTGAGGAGCGCCCCGATATAGACAACGTTTACATGAACGTCTGTCAGATGATGACAGGTGGTGGAGGCTGGCCTCTCACTATCGTCATGACGCCGGACAAGCGGCCTTTCTTTGCCGCTACTTACATCCCCAGGGAGACTCGATCTGGACTGGTTGGAATGACGGAACTGATCCCAAGCGTCAAAGACTTATGGGCAAATCGGCGAGGCGAAGCGTTGAATCTTTCCGGGAGGATCGCCAGGTTACTCCAACAGGCCTCGCAGGGCACGCCA
>JALHUO010000043.1 GCA_022866545.1 Dehalococcoidia bacterium
AAGAAGTCGCTTCCAGGCCCCTTAGGAAGAAACTCAGCAACGGCCTTGTCAGGAATATCGTGAGGCGGGGTACAGCTAGCCAGGAGAGTATCTTCCCTCCCTTTTATCTTGCATAGGTGTCTATAGCTCACACCAGGATAAAAATGCACTCTATCGCTGCCAAGTGTTTCGTTCAAAGTGGCAATAAGGTGTCGACCTTCGCCGGTACTAATATTCCCGGAACTGTAGCTCCACATCCTCCCGTTGCGAACAGCCACCAGATTGCAGCGAAAAGCAGCCTCTCCTTCGTTAATGGGAACGCCCATGCCATGAGCCTCAATGGCGCTCCGTCCCCGATAATATACTTGAGGGTCATAGCCTAGCGCAGACATGCAGGCACAGGCGCTGTTAGGTTCCATCCCGGGCGGCACGGTACGAACCAGTCCGACGACGCCTGCCTCGGCCATGGCATCTATGTTCGGAGTACGCGCCAGCTCCAGGCAGGTTTTGCCACCATGAGCAGCCAATGGCCAGCCTGCTGCCCCATCAATTATTAAGACGCAATACTTCATCCTTAGCTCCAATTACCCCATGTCACCCTGAGGAAGCGAAGGGTCTCCCAAGATTCTTTGGTCGCTAAGCTCCCTCAGAATGACACCCAAGTAAACGGCCAAACTTCATCCTTGTCCTCTATAGATAAACATCATATAATAGCACAGACGACGGGGCGTAGCGCAGCTGGTAGCGCGCAGCGTTCGGGACGCTGAGGTCGGAGGTTCAAGTCCTCTCGCCCCGATTGGCTCAGTAAAAGGGAGTGCAAGCTGCTTGTACTCAGTCTGAAGAATAAGAACAGAGCGGAGGATAACCATGGTAAGAGCCGGAATTGTGGGAGCCACTGGCATAGTTGGTCAGCAATTTCTCGTTGCCTTGAAAGGTCATCCCTGGATTCAAATTGCTGCACTTGCTGCCTCCGAGAGGTCGGCAGGGCGCAGCTATAAAGAAGCCATAACTGATGCCCAGTCTGGAGCCTTACGCTGGTTTTGCCAGGAACCTCCGGTGGAGGAGGTTATGGACATGCCTGTCCGGAATGCCATCGAGATGGATGTTTCCGCCCTGGACATCGTCTTTTCTGCCATAGAGTCTGACCAGGCGAAGATTCTGGAACCGAGATTTGCCAAAGATAAGGCGGTGATAAGCACGGCCTCGGCCTTCCGCTACGAAGAAGATGTACCCATCCTAATCCCAGGCATCAACTCCGAGCATGCCAAATTAGTTAATGTTCAAAGAAAGGCCCGGGGCTGGAAAGGCTTCATTACACCCATTCCCAATTGCACTACCACCGGCCTGGCGATAACCTTGAAGCCAATCTACGAATCGTTCGGCGTTAACGCTGTCATAATGACCTCGATGCAAGCCCTGTCAGGCGCAGGCCGAAGCCCTGGAGTAATAGGCCTTGATATCTTGGACAATGTTATTCCCTTCATTGTGGGGGAGGAAGAAAAGGTGCAGCGGGAAACACAGAAGATTCTGGGGAGTTTCGCAGGTAATGCAGTGAGTCCGGCTAGGTTCAACGTGAGCTGCACTTGTACCCGTGTCAATGTCCGGGAAGGGCATACGGAGTCAGTATTTGTCTCCACTCAGAAAGCTTGCGAAGTGAACGACATTGCCAGGGCCATGAGGGAATACAAAGGCTCAGCCAACGAAGTTGAGCTGCCTTCAACTCCCAGGCACATGATAATAGTCCATGAAGACCCTTTTAGACCTCAGCCGCGGCTCGACCGTGATGCTGAGGATGGCATGGCCACCGTGGTCGGCAGAGTCAGAAAGGACAGCGTCCTGAAGAACGGCATCAAGTACCTTCTGGTATCCCACAACACCAAGATGGGAGCAGCCAGAGGTGCAGTCCTTGTCGCCGAACTCCTTATCCGAGACGGGTACATTTCCTAGCGTGCAGTCCCGCTATTAAGCAAGCCGCTTGAAAAGTCGCAACCTTTGACGGTATAGGGCATTACACTATTGCACCAAGATTCTGGAGAAACCAAAACG
>JALHUO010000044.1 GCA_022866545.1 Dehalococcoidia bacterium
CTTTAACAGGGCCGAAAATCTTCTCACAAAATAGACCATCTCTTTCTGGCTTCAAAGTGCGGTAATTTATCGTCTCCGCCTTAGTTATCTCACCATGAGACCAGCTCCTGATTTGTTCCGGTGAGGCAAGACTGATTCGAACACCATTAATGCCATCAAATTGAGACATTTTCTCCCTCGCTAAGTAGTTCCACAGCAAAACCTAAACTACGTAGCTCCATAAACAAAACCTTGGTCGATTCCGGAATACCGAGTTGTTGAATATCTTCGCCTTTCACAAGGGACTCATAAGCTTTAGCCCGTCCCATTACATCATCTGACTTTATGGTGAGCATCTCTTGCAGTGTATGAGCGGCGCCGTGCCCTTCCAATGCCCATACCTCCATCTCACCAAATCTCTGGCCACCAAACTGAGCCTTCCCGCCCAACGGTTGCTGAGTGATGAGTGAGTACGGACCGGTAGAACGAGCATGTACCTTATCACCAACAAGATGAATCAGTTTCATCACATATATATTGCCCACAGTTACTGGCTTGTCGAACAGTTCGCCGGTTCTCCCGTCTCGAAGCTCCATTTTTCCAAAGGTAGGAGGATAGAGCTTTCGCTCTTTATAGATTTTTTGTGCCAGCTGCTCCAAGTCTCCATCGCTGAGCATTCTAAGCTGATGATTGTCACCTATGCCCAGTTCCTCGAGCCATAGACAGAGAGCAGCTCTTCTTGCCGCGCCTTTGTATCCATCATCCATTATTTCCGCGGCATCAAAACCATGACTGGCAAGCCATTCTCCGACCTTATCCAGATCAGTCCTAGCATTTCCGGGATCTTCAGGGCTAAAGTTGACAGCACCAGCTTTCCAGGCTATCCAAGTCTTAGCTAAGGCGTCCTCGATAGTCAGGGCATCAGCTCCATCAAAAATAGGATTAAGAGCCTTGAAACCCAGCGTCTGCGCTGCCCAACCTAAATGAGCCTCCAAGACCTGCCCAATGTTCATACGGGAAGGAACACCGAGCGGATTAAGGACAATATCTACGGGTGTGCCATCCGGCAAAAATGGCATGTCTTCCTCAGGCAATACTATAGAAATGACCCCCTTATTGCCGTGCCTCCCTGACATCTTATCTCCCACTGATATTTTGCGCTTTTGAGCAACCCACACCTGCATGAGTTTGTTCACCCCGGCAGGTAATTCATCATGGTTTTCGCGAGAAAAGAGCGCCGTCCTGATCACCCTTCCCCACTCTCCCGATGGCATTCTGAGAGAGCTGTCCTTAACCTCTCGTGTCTTTTCGCCAAAAATAGCTCGTAGCAGTTTTTCTTCCGCTGAAGGTTCAGTTTCACCCTTGGGAGTAATCTTCCCAACCAGAATATCGTTGGGCTTCACCTCAGCTCCGATACGCACAATACCTATTTCATCAAGGTTAGCCAGGCTTTCTTCGCTCACGTTGGGTATGTCCCTGGTGACTTCTTCAGGTCCAAGCTTGGTATCACGCTCCTCTATCTCATACTTTTCAATGTGAACGGATGTATAAGCATCATCCTTAACCAGTCTCTTGCTGATGATGATGGCATCCTCAAAGTTATAGCCTTCCCAGATCATAAAAGCACAAATGACATTTTGTCCCAAAGCGAGGGCTCCACCATCTAGAGAAAAACTATCCACCAACACGTCCCCTTTCTCAACCTTGTCACCTTTGCTCACAATAGGATGCTGATTGATGCACGTCCCTTGATTAGTTCTGGCGAACTTCGTTAAATTGAATACTTGCTCTTCGCCATTTTCATTCTTAATCGTAATTTGTGAGCTGGTGGCCGAAGTGACCACGCCGTCGTCAGGAGCAAATATCATCTGCCCACTATACTTAGCCACCTCTCTTTCCATGCCCGTGGCCACCAAAGGACACTCCGGACGTAATAGTGGCACCGCTTGTCGTTGCATATTGCAGCCCATCAAAGCCCGATTAGCATCATCATGCTCAAGAAACGGAATAAGACAGGCAGCTATACTAAACAGCTGTTTTGGTGAAATATCGATAAAGCTTACCTTGTCCACTGATTCCTTGAAGTATCTGTCTCCTCTCTTTACCTCAACCTTGTCATAGACAAACTCATTTTTTTCGTCAAGAGGAGCATTAGCTTGGGCAATGGCGTATTGACCTTCTTCGTCTGCTGCCAGGTAAACCATTTGGCTGGAGACGAAAGGAACTACCTTAACACTCCGCGTCCGAAGAGAAGCTAACCTTTGTGCAAGCTTCTTGGTGACTACTGTTCCGGCCTTGACCACGAGCCTGCCCTTACTTTTTATGTCCTCCCCGATTGTTCTTCCCACCAACTCGTCCACAGTATTAGGAACTTCCTGGACAACCCTGAGATAGGGTGTCTCTATGAAACCAAATTCATTGACCGTAGCGTAGGTAGCGAGCGACCCAATAAGACCGATGTTTGGCCCCTCGGGGGTTTCTATAGGACAAATCCTGCCATAATGAGAGTGATGCACATCGCGAACCTCGAACCCAGCCTGTTTTCTCGACAGGCCTCCAGGACCCATAGCAGAAAGACGACGCTTGTGAGTTAGCTCAGCTAGTGGATTAGTTTGATCCATGAATTGAGATAGCTGTGACCGGCCGAAGAACTCTCTTACAGCGACTGCTACAGGGCGAATGTTGATCAAGGCAGCGGGAGTTGCCACTTCGGGGCCGAGAATACTCATCCGCTCTTTGATAGCTCTCTCCAGCCTCAACAAGCCGATACGAAATTGTTTCTGTATTAGAAAACCTACTGCCTGGGCCCTGCGATTGCCCAAATGGTCAATGTCATCAGGAGCTTCATCGCCCAAGTTAACTGAAATGATACGGCGGACTATTTGTACCAAGTCTTCGGGGGTTAAGCCAGTACAATTTCCAGGGATATTAAGAGCCAGCTTCTTATTAAGCTTGTAACGACCAACTTTTCCCAGGCTATAGCGGCGAGGATTAAAGAGGAAATTATTCAGCAAGGCTTGAGCACTACTAAGACTGGGGGCTTCGCCAGAAGAAAGTTTCCTATAGATATCCAACAGAGCATCAGCTTTGCTTTTGATCAAGGGATCTCGGTCGATTGTAGAGCGGATGAAAGCATGGTTGGGCGAGCTATCCACATCTTGAAAAAGAGAAAGTAACGTCTCGTCGCTTTCAAAGCCTATGACACGCAGCAAAGTGGTAACCGGTATCTTCCGTTTGCCACTAACCTTGACTGAAATTACGTCTCGAGTAGAAGTGTCAAAATCAAGCCACGCTCCATGCTCAGCAACAAGCTTGGCAACACATAATTCTCGTCCACTGGAAGGGTCTCTTTCCAAGGTGAAATAAACGCCTGGAAAACGAGTCAACTGATTGACCACTACCCGCTCTACTCCAGAAATAATAAAAGTGCCGGCATCGGTCATCACAGGGAAATCACTAAAGTATAATTCCTGTTGCTTGATCTCTCCCGTTTCTTTGACCACCAGTCGCGCAGTGGCATGAATAGGAGAGGAATAGGTCAGGCCCCGCTCAAGACACTCAGGAATGGAATGCAAAGGTTCCCGAAACTCATAATCAACGAAATGTAATTCTAGCCTTGTGCCAGTATGATCTTGAATTGGAGATATTTCCTCGAAAAGGCCTCGCAAGCCTTCTTCTTGAAACCAGCGAAAGGAATCAAGTTGGACCTGAATAAGGTCGGGTATTTCTAAAGTCTGGGGCAACTTGGCAAAAGACTTCAGCAATTTATGACTATGCATAGAGGAAACGATCCTGATTATTCAAAACAATTTCTTGAAGGCATTAACTGGGAAAATCTAAGACAACAAGACCAAAGGAGAATGGAAACATAACACAAACTAGTAAGTCTAACACCGTGGTCTGATTTTGTCAATACCCCTAGCTGCCCACATAGTAACACGGGCCTGTGTATTTTGCAAGTTTCTTGTCAATTTACCCTGTAGCGTTACGTAGTCAAGAGACAGGTGTTGACGGTTGAGACTGGACTCATAGCTAGAATATTTGGCTCATCACCTCGATCTTGTACGAGTATCGGCAGAGAAAAGGAATTGGGATTCGCCAAATCTAGCAAAATCAGAGCCCCAGTTCTGCGGCTATCACTTCCCTGTGCAAGTCAGTATCGCCGGCAGCAAATTGTGCCGCCTTGACACGACGATAATAGAGGCCAATATCATGGTCCATGGTATATCCGATAGCCCCATGTGCGGCAATAGCTTCGATGCAAATCCGTTGGTAAGCTTCGTTTGCTTTGGCCTTGGCTGCAGAAATCTGCCAGAGCGATGGTAAACCAACGCTTACTCCCCACGCCGCCTGATAGAGCAAATACTGAACCGCCTCCACATCAATCAACATGTCGGCCAGTTTGTGCTGTATCGCTTGAAAAGAGCCAATCGGTCGGTCAAACTGAATCCGTTCCTTCGCATAGCTGCTGGTCATGTCTAAAACAGCTTGACACGCTCCAGACATCTCGGCACACTTCAGCACAGCCGCCCGTTGCAATATGAAGTCCGCTATATGCCAGCCATTGCCTATTTTGCCCAAGATACTATCCTTGGACACCACTGCCCTATCAAAGCTGACTTTGAACTGTCTGTCGCCGCCTATAGTCGGGATCGCTTCCATCTTTACATTCGGTCCCCTGGCATCCACTATAAACAGGGTGATTCCGTCCTCAGGTCTTTCGCCCTCTCCGGTTCTGCCCGCTACCAGAATATAGTCAGCGACATGGGCATCAGTAACAAAGAGCTTATGCCCCTGGAGAACATAATTTGTCCCCTTCAACACAGCACGAAGTTTCACCTCAGAAGCTTTATGTTTGCCCGACGACTCGGCTAAACCGAAAGTCCACATCGCCTCGCCTTTGGCTATTTGCGGCAGGAACTTGGTCTTTTGCTCACTGCTTCCATGTTCAAGTAGAGGCAGAGCACAAAGGGCGACAGTGGAGAAGAAGGGACCAGGCAGGATATTTCTTCCCATCTCTTCCATCAAGATAACCAGATCCATAAAGCTGGCACCTGTGCCGCCATATTCTTCCGGCAAGACGAGCCCCATCCAGCCCAGTTCTGCCATACAGTGCCACACCTGCGGGTCATAGCCCCTTTCATCTTTGGCCATCTCCCTGACTCTGGCTTTGGGACATTCCTTTGCCAGGAAATCTTTGGCCGACATCCGCAGCATGTCCTGCTCTTCCGTAAAACTAAAATCCATGATAGCCCCTCAAAAAGTCTACTCCAAAAAACTTCAATAGGACTTCGGCAATCCCAGTCTAAATTGGGCAATAATGCTCTTTTCGATTTCAGCAGTACCTGCTGCGATCGCCTGGCCCGGAAATCCGAGATACGCACCTTGTATGGCGCCATTGAGTTTGGCCCATTTGGAATCCGGGTCAACCTGCGAATATATTCCTAAAATGTCCGCCCCAATGATAGCCCCTTGTCTCATCAAGTCATCCCCCATTATCTTGTTCCTTGAAGACTCATAAACAGGAATTTGGCCCTGACTTATACGCCAGGCAAGCTGAAAGGCGAACATTTTCAGCACCTCCAGGTCGATAGCCAGGTCAGCTAGCTTGGCACGAACCACGGGATTCTTAGATAACAGCTGGCCTTCGTACTCAGTTTGACCAGCATACCGGGCTAGCTCTTCCAGGATTCTCTTCAAATTACCATAGGTGGTAGGCGCTATGCTGCGTCGCTCAAAAGCCAGTGACTGCATAAGGTAGTACCAGCCTTTGTTTTCTTCTCCCACCAAGTTCGAAGCTGGCACCCTGACATTGTCAAAGAATACTTCATTGAAGTGATGCCGTCCATAATAGTTCAAAATAGGATTAACTGTGACACCTGGACTTTTCATGTCCACAATGAAGATACTGATTCCGTGATGTTTCTTGGCGGCATTGGGATTCGTTCTGACCGCCAGCCAACACCATCTTGCCCGGTGGGCAACGCTGGTCCACACTTTTTGCCCGTTTATGATGTAGTCATCTCCGTCTCTCAACGCCCGTGTCCGGATGTTGGCAAAGTCTGAACCGGCATTCGGTTCGCTGTAGCCGGTACACCAGACACCATCCTTCTGCCCCGAGGCAATCAACGGTAAATACTTCTCTCTTTGCTCCTCGGTACCAAACATCATCAAGCAGGGCCCCACCCACTGTATCCCACTTATGCCCATCCATGCCCCCGGTATTCCCCAGTAGGCTATCTCCATTTCGTATATTGTCTGCTCCAAGAGAGAGGCACTACGCCCACCATACTTCTCCGGCCAACTCATAACGAGCCAACCTCGCTGGGCCAGTTTTCTGGACATGGATATTTCGAACTCAAAATCTCTGAACTCGCCGTCAATTACAGTATTGCGCACCAAATCTGGGGGTAATTCGGCTTCCGCAAACTTGCGGATTCCTTCCTTTAGTGCCAGTTCTTTTTCGCCCAGTCTAAAGTCCATTCTTGCCTTCCGGGAAGCTAATGATCGACGGCATAGTGCCTTTGCACTTACAATGCTGTAAGCGATGGTTCAAACGACAGAGCATACTACCGTGCTGGATGGACCAAATTGTAGTGGTAACTGTCATTGTCCAGACTTTCACACAACCAGCTGAAGCACCTGTGATTGCATACAGTAAGCTATTACTTGGATTGGGGCGGGTCTGGATTCACCAGGTCCTTGGTCATCGCTACTGGCATGAACATGAATAGCTCGTCAATCGTCCATCCGCCAACTTTGACCAGCTGCTTCTCCAGTACCGGTTCTGAATAGAGGCCAATTCGGCCTCTTTCTACGTAGAATGTCCGCCCGTTGACGTTGGCAGCGCTATCAGAAGCCAGCCATACCACCAGAGGAGCAATGTCTTCAGGCTTCATTTGCTCAAACTTGGCCATAGCTTCTGGTCGAGCTTTCTTCATTTCGTCGCTGAGGGTAAGCCGAGTCCCGGCATTAGGTCGAATACAGTTGCACGTCACACCGTACCGGCCCATATCGCGCGCCACTTTCCTTGTTAAACCGACAATTCCTTCTTTAGCTGCACCATAATTAACCTGACCGTATGTAGTAGCATTGAGACCCGCCACAGATGAGGTGTTTATGATTCTTCCGTACCTCTGCTGGCGGAATAGGGGGCTCACTGCCCTGATGGTATAGAAATGACCGTAAAGGTGCACCTTGAGCACCAAATCCCAGTCTTCCTCCCCCATGTTGAACAACATCCTATCGCGTAGAATCCCCGCATTGTTGACCAGTATATCGAGCCTGCCAAAGTTATCTATGGCGGTCTTTACAATGTTCTCGCCGCCCCTCATAGTGGTCACCGAGTCATAGTTGGCCACTGCCTCTCCACCCAGTTTCTTGATCTCTATGACCACATCTTCCGCTGGCGAACTTGATGCTCCGGCCCCATCAACAGCACCCCCCAGATCGTTTACCACCACTTTGGCCCCTTCCGCCGCTAGAGCCAGAGCCTCTCCTCGGCCAATGCCTCGTCCGGCACCAGTGACTATAGCTACTTTATCTGCAAGCCGCTTTGCCATCGTCGAACTCCTTGTACATTCTCTCCGGACTTCCAAATAAGCGACAAACTGTATCCGACAAAGACTTGGTCACGATGGAGTCAAATCCTGAAACCTACATATAAATTCCAGAGGAAACGTTCAGCACCTGTCCCGTAATAAAAGCAGCATCATCTGATGCCAGAAATAGAACGGGTTTGGCAGCGTCTTCAGGCGTCATCGGCTTAACTTGAAGGAGCATCATATCCCTTATTTTTTTCGGTATACCCACTGCCTCTCCAACTACCTCTACTTGCTGCGTCTCTTTTTCTCTGGTCAACCGTGTATCTACGAAGCCGTAGGCGATGACATTACAGGTAACACCATATCGTCCCCACTCTCTGGCTACAGTTTTAGTTAATCCGATAAGACCTGACTTAGCAGCAGAATAGTTGATCTGGCCCACGTTTCCCATCAGTCCAGCCACGGAGGCCACATTGATTATTCTGCCATTGTGTGCCGTCTTCATCATATATTTCGAAGCTGCTCTAATACAGTTGAACGTCCCCTTGAGACTAATATCGACACATATGTCCCACTGGGCATCCGTCATTCTATTTATCAAAGCGTCTCTGGTAAGCCCGGCATTATTGACCAAAACATCTATTTTGCCGAATTTCTCCGCTGCTTTGTCCATGACCTTCTGACAGTCTTCCGCCTTCGTTACGTTGCCGGCACAGCCATCAGCTTTTCCTCCAGCAGCTTGAATCTCCTTGACCACTTCCATAAGCGGTGCCTCGTCAATATCACTCACAAGAACAGCAGCACCCTCCTTCGCGAACAACAGAGCATCAGCTCTGCCTATGCCCCGCGCCGCCCCTGTGATAACCGCCACTTTCCCATCTAGTTTTCCCATTTTAACCTCCTTTAGATTAGTTTTCTCAACAACACGGGCTTGACTCACTACTTTCAGGAGACTGGTTCTAAACAGCTATCAGAGCCAATGCTCCCACTTATTTCTTCTTCCGTGCGGGTAAGGCGACCAGAGCTGAGCCAGGTGTTG
This sequence comes from Dehalococcoidia bacterium, assembly GCA_022866545.1. GTDB lineage: Bacteria > Chloroflexota > Dehalococcoidia > GIF9 > AB-539-J10 > RBG-13-51-36. The sequence goes on from JALHUO010000044.1 coordinate 8,563, forward strand.
TCTTCTCTCCCTTCCCATTCTCCACCCAAATCTCGCACTCAACAAGATGCTCACCACCCTCTTCATATTTCTTGGTCACCTTGCCTTTACACCACCAGGTTTCGCCATCACGAGGCTCTTCCATCGTCATCATCTTCCGGGGATAATCCATGCCGCGGTACTGGCAGGACAGTTTCCTAAGTCTCCCCTGCTCTCCAATCCAATCAGTCATCAATTGTCCCAACCAAGCTCGCTTAAGCGCGCCATGCACAATAGGAGCACCCACACCCATAGCCTTCGCGAAATCTTCATCATAGTGCAAAGGGTTGAA
>JALHUO010000045.1 GCA_022866545.1 Dehalococcoidia bacterium
AGAAGTCTCCCTGGATGAGCTTCCCCCTCGCTGCAAGTGCGGTGCTGTCCTGAAGGATGATGTGGTTCACTTCAAGGAGCCAATACCTTCGGACGTCATGGAGGAATCGGAGAAAGAAGCTTTGCGATGTGACTTGATGCTCATTTGCGGGACATCAGCAGTGGTTTACCCTTTTGCCAACTTGCCCAGGATGGCAAGATTTCGGGCACGCAGATCGGTCCTGGGCTTTGATGTAGTGGGACATGGGACCAGTGTCAAGATAATAGAGGTAAATGCGGACCCTACGCCGCTCACCCATGAAGGCGTATCAGACTATTTAGTTCAAGGGAAGACGGGCGAGATATTGCCCGGTCTAGTGGAAGAACTAAGAAAAGGATATCCCCCTTAGGATAAGGGGGATAAAGGGGGTTACGGTCATAACTCCCCTTTCCCCTCTTATCTTAAGAGCGGAAGGCTTGAAGAAACCTACCTATTATGCTTGCCACACACATCTTCTCGGCCAAAGGACGTATTAAATGCTTCTCTGCGACAGAGGTGAGATTCTTCGTCCCGACAAGTCGGGTTTTAGAATGACGAGTAGCGAAGGGGTTACAAGAACAAAAGAGGCGGGGTGCTCCCAATGAACAGTAGCCTGCCCGAGCTCAGCAATCAGAACACTAACAAGCGAGATGAAGCTGTTTGGGGAGTTCTTACATCACCCTCTTTTAGCCTGGGGTTGGGGGTGACACCGCGCATTCTGCCTCTTTTCGCGATGGGTTTGCCTTCTACTTCGTGAAAGTCGGCGGTGAAGTCGATAGCCCGCTTCAAGAGGGCCTCGTAGCATGTGGGACGATTACCACTCCAGCCGTGCATCACCAATGCTCAGGCTCTGGTGTATAGCTCTTCTTCAGCAAGGCAATGTAGTCGTCCAGTAAAGGGCCTGCCTTCTTGCCGTCCTTGCTCTTCAAGGTCTCCAAAATGTTCTGGAGCAGCCGTAGCTCGCTGTCTATCTGCGGCACCAGATTGCGGATATTGCCACAGCAAGAACCCCACTCTGCCCTTGCCAGATGGGACTCCTTCATCTCTATCATATTCTCCACATCGGCAATGCACTGTGACCCTTTTTTCGGGTCGGCCATATTTTCCCTAAGCGACATAACACTCTGCATAGTCTCTTTGCTAATCATGAACATATCTCACCCCCTGTACAGAAACCCTGAATCCTAATATCTAGATTCTAAACAAATTCCAAATCCAGATTCCCGAACTTTAGGATTTGGAGATTGATGCTTCGTATTTGTCGTTTCAGTGTTTGAAGTGGCGGACACCGGTAAATAGCATGGCTACACTATACTTGTCTGCCAGCTTAATTACCTCTTTGTCTCTTACCGAGCCGCCGGGTTGGATGATGGCGGTAACTCCGTGCTTGATGGCCAATTCCGGGCCATCGGGGAAGGGGAAGAAGGCATCTGAGGCCAGAACGCTGCCTTTAGCTTGGCCACCAGCTTTGTTCAAGGCTAACTCAACGCTGACCACCCGGCTGGGTTGTCCGGCTCCCATGCCTAACAATGTCTTGTCCTTGGCGATAACTATGGCGTTGGATTTTATGCCTTTAACCGCCTTCCAGGCAAAGAGCAGGTCCGACAACTCCGCCTCGCTGGGTGGGCGTTTGGTTACCACTCGAGGCTTTAGCTCGGATCTGGTTAGAGTGTCTGGCGTCTGGGCCAGTATGCCGCCTCTAACACGGCGGAAATCAAGTTGGGATTCGGAGGACGAAGGATGACGATAAGGAGCGACCTTAACGAGGCGCAGGTTTTCTTTTCGTTTCAGTAGTTCCAGCGCCTTCTTCTGATATCCAGGAGCAACAATGGCATCGTAATGGGTCTTATCTATCTCTTGGGCGGCAGCTAGATTGACGATTCGGTTGCTGGCAACTATCCCGCCAAAGGCGGCGACAGGGTCGCCAGCTAAAGCTCTTCGATAAGCCTCGGCTAAATCGTTATGAGAGGCGAGTCCGCAGGAATTGTTGTGCTTTATTATGGCAATGGTGGGGTCGCTAAAGTCGGCCAGCACGTTCAAAGCGGCATCCAAATCGAGAAGGTTGTTAAAAGAAATTTCGGGCCCACCAAGCTGTTCCAGGGATTGCAGACCGTCGGGCTTCTGTTTGACATTCTGTTCAATGTAAAAGGCAGCTTGCTGATGAGGATTCTCACCATAGCGAAGGCCGCGAGTCTTCTTTAGGGCTATGGTCATCTCTTCGGGAAAAAGTTCATCATTAAGGTATTGAGCAATGGCTGTGTCATAAAGAGCCACATGCTGGAATGCTTTTTGGGCGAGACGCTTTCTATACCCTGAGTCTATGTTGCCCAGGCGCAGCTTTTGCAGGATTGCATCGTAATCGCCAGGATCGACTACTATCAGGACGGAGGGAAAATTCTTGGCGGAGGAGCGAATCATACTTGGCCCGCCAATATCGATATTCTCCAGCGCCTCGTCTAGGGAAACCTCAGCCCTGGTCACTGTTTCCACAAAGGGATAAAGGTTGACCACTACCATGTCAATGAGCTCGATATGGTTCTGGGCTAGCTGGGATAGATGCTGGGGAAGGTCACGTCGGGCCAAGATGCCTCCATGCACTGCGGGATGCAAAGTCTTCACCCGGCCATCAAGAATCTCGGGAAAGCCGGTAAGTTCTGAGATGCTATGTATTTTTACTCCAGCAGCCTCTAGAGACCTCTTGGTTCCGCCGGTGCTGAATATCTCAACGCCCAGCTCTTTTAAACCTCGGGCAAAATCAACCACGCCTGATTTATCCGAAACACTAATTATGGCGCGCACGAAACCTCCTTAGCCCAACCCCGAAAAGTCTTACGACTTTCTGGGGGCCCCGGGCAATCTTTGGTTCTGAATTAAACAAGGTCGCCACAGAAATCGCAAGATTCTGGCGGGGTGGTTTAGTCCATTAATACTCTTTCGTTGTCTTCTCTCTTAGTTATCTCGCCGATGACCTTAGCCTGGGGCAAGACACTGAGAATGTTGGCTACCTGCCGGGGGGAACAGACAATGGTTATGCCTATCCCCATGTTGAACACTTGATACATTTCCGCTTCTTTTATATCGCCTTCTTTCTGAATGAGTTTGAAAATTGGCAGAATATCCCAGGAACGCTTCTTAATGTGGACAGCAACTCCTTCAGGCAAGATGCGAGGTATATTTCCCACAAAGCCACCGCCGGTGATATGAGCTATACCTTTGACCAATGGCAAGGCTGGCTTGAGCTGTGGATAATAGCAACGGTGGACCTGGAGCAATTCTTCACCGAGGCTTCGCTCCAATCCAGGATATGATTTATTCAGGCAAGATGGGTTGGCATCTATGCCAAAGACTCTCCGCGCCAATGAATAACCATTGGTATGTAAGCCGGATGACGGCAGGCCAAGGATTACGTCATCTGGGACAATGGAACTGCCATCAATGATGTTCTTCTTCTCCACCACTCCGACGATGAACCCTACCAAGTCATAGTTTCCTTGAGAGTATATGCCAGGCATCTCGGCGGTTTCACCGCCAATCAACGAACAGCCAACTTCTCGGCAGGCATGGACTATGCCTGAAATAATGGCTTCTATTTGCTCGGGCACAAGTTTGCCCATGGCAATATAATCGAGGAAAAAAAGGGGCTCGGCGCCACAACAAAGGATATCATTGACGCAGTGGCTGACGATGTCCATGCCCACGGTATCATTTTTGCCCAGAAGCGACGCTATTCTAAGTTTGGTGCCTACTCCGTCGGTGCTGGAGACTAGAATTGGCTCACGATATCCTTTGAGCTGAAACATGCTGCCGAAAAACTCTGAGCCAATGACTTCGGAGCGAAAGGTAGTCCGAGCTTGCTGGGCAATAATTCTTTTAACTTTGTCAGCAAGATGAATGTCTACACCAGCGAGGGCATAGGCTTTTTTAGTGGTCGGCTCCAATGAGGTCCTCCTGGGGAAGGGCTTCCAAAGCCAGTTTATCCATTTCTATCTGGACTGGAATGGGATATTCTCCGGTAAAACAAGCAAGGCAGAAAATATCCTTGGGCAGGTCTACAGCCCGAATTAAGCCATCAACGCTAAGGTATCCCAACGAATCGGCACCCAGGTGTTCCCTGATTTCAGGGATAGTCTTCCTGGCGGCAATGAGTTCCCATTTAGTAGCCATATCTACTCCAAAAAAGCAGGGGTAGCGAATAGGTGGGGCGCAGATGCGGAGATGAACTTCTTTAGCGCCGGCTTTTCTGAGGAGACTAACCACGCGGGGAGTGGTGGTGCCGCGAACAATGCTGTCATCGACGACTACCAGCCTTTTTCCGGCAATGATGCGCGAAAGGGGGTTGAATTTCAGCTGGACACCAAGCTCCCGTATCCTTTGTTCAGGCTCAATGAAGGTACGTCCTACATAGCGGTTTTTTAACAGGCCTTCGCAATACGGGATACCTGAGGCATTAGCATAGCCAATGCCGGCAGCAGTGGCTGAATCAGGAACACCCATTACGAAATCAGCATCGACAGGATATTCTTCAGAAAGTCTTCTACCCATAGCTTCCCTGGCCGGGTAGAGGAGTTTGCCCTGGATGATGCTGTCGGGGCGGGCGAAATAAATGTATTCAAAGATGCATAAGGCCTTTCTGTCGCTTTCCTTCTTAAAACTCTGCACTCCATGGCTATCAATGGCCAGAATTTCTCCAGGGTCGATTTCCCTTGTGAATTGGGCACCTATATGATCTAGGGCGCAGCTTTCAGATGCGATGCACCACCCGCCGTCAATGCTTCCGAGACAAAGAGGACGGACTCCAAAGGGGTCACGAACTGCGATCAGTTGATTTTCAGTCAAGATTACCAATGAATAAGCTCCCTGGAGTCGATACATGGCATGTTCTATTTTTTCCGGCCAGTTCTGGCCAACGGAGGCCAGAATCAGGTTGGCAATGACTTCCGAATCACTGCTGGTGTTGAACTGATAGCCGCGCTCCTGGAGTTCATCGCGGAGCAGCTTTGCGTTAATGATATTACCATTGTGTGCTATGGCAATGGTCAGTCCTTCTGATTTAGCTATGATGGGTTGGGCATTCATGGGTTTGCTCGAGCCTGTAGTGGAGTAGCGATTATGGCCAATGCCAATATATCCCTGGAGCAAAGCAAGGTCGGTTTCCGTGAATGCCTGGGACACTAATCCCATGCGGGTATGTATCTTTATTCCGTTGCCGTCGGTGACAGCGATGCCGGCACTTTCTTGACCACGATGCTGCAAGGCAAAGAGGGCAAAAAAGGTAGTTTGACCTACATTTATGCCTGGGGCATAAACACCGAAAACACCGCAACTTTCATGCATAAAAAGTTGCCTTTACCAGCCAATTATAGGGCATCTCGCTCTTCCGGTCAATTTCTATACAAGATTTTTGTGCCGTGATATGATATACGACACTACTAAATTAGGGAGCCTATAACAGTGGACAAAGAGAAAAAAGGGGAAATCATTACCCAGTTTAGACTTAAAGAGAATGATAGTGGGTCTGTCGAGGTCCAGGTGGCTTTGCTCACCGAAAGGATAAATCGGTTAACGGAGCATCTTAAATTGTGTCCCCAGGACCGACACTCGCGGCACGCACTCCACGGGGTAATAGGGCAGCGGAGGCGTTTCTTGCGCTACCTGAACAGGACGGCGCCCGAGCGGTATTATTCTCTTATTACCAGGCTGAGTTTGAGGGAATAATATGCCTGACGTTTTTGCGCGTTCAGTAGCCGGCAGGACACTTAGCATCCAGATAGGCAAATTCGCTCATCAGGCCAATGGTGCTGTCGCTGTTCAATATGGCAACACGGTTGTTTTAGCTACTGCCTGTTCAGGGTCTGAACCCCGGGAGGGGATAGATTTTGCTCCTCTAACGGTGGATTATGAGGAAAGGCTATATGCTGCGGGTAAAATACCGGGCAGCTTCATCAGGCGGGAAGGACGCCCTACTGAGGAAGCAGTTATAACCAGTCGGCTCATCGATCGCTCTCTGCGCCCTCTTCTTTCCAAGGCGTTTCATTACGATGTCCAGGTAGTGGCGACAGTGCTATCTGTTGACCAGGAAAATGACCCCGATATTTGTGCCCTTATTGGCGCTTCGGCAGCGTTGACATTATCCGATATCCCGTTCCTTGGTCCGATATCGGCGGTGCATGTTGGCTATATAAACGATGCTCTAGTTGTGAATCCTCCCTTGGCTCAAATGGAAAACAGCTTGCTCGATGTGATCGTTGCTAGCACCAGTAAAAACATTGTGATGGTGGAGGCAGGGGCCAAAGAAGTTTCCGAAGAGATACTGCTCGAGGCAATTAGATTAGGACACGAAGCGAATCAAGAGATCATTAGGCTTCAGGAAGAGCTGCAACGGACCGGTGGCAAGACTAAGGTAGAAATCAAATCTAAGGAACTTGCTCTGGAGCTTTCATCTCAAATCGCTGCCATACTGGGTGAGAAATTAAGCCAGGTTCTGGAGGAACCAGGGAAACTGCAAAGAGATAAGGCTCTGACGTCTCTCAAGGAAGAAATAAAGAATAAGTTAGTTGATTCTTTTTCTGAAGATGAAATCAATGTCGCTTTTGAAACCCAGCTTAAAGCTGCGGTGAGGGCAAAAATATTACAGACGAGGCGACACTTGGATGGGCGTCAGACCAAAGAGATTCGTCCTATTAGCTGTGAAGTTGGCGTCCTTCCTCGTACCCATGGCTCGGGATTATTTGCACGTGGGGAAACACAGGTGTTGACTATTACCACTCTGGGGTCTACGAGTCGGGAGCAGTTATTGGATGGCATTGGTCTGGAGGAAACTAAACGCTTTATGCATCATTATAATTTTCCCCCCTTTTCTACTGGTGAGGTGAAACGAATAGGAACAACAGGGAGGCGAGAGATCGGGCATGGCGCTTTAGTGGAACGGGCCATTGCACCAGTACTGCCATCGGAGGATGATTTTCCTTACACCCTACGTCTGGTTTCCGAAGTGCTTAGTTCTTACGGAAGCACATCGATGGCTAGTGCTTGTGCTTCGACCCTCTCCTTGATGGACGCCGGTGTGCCTATAAAGGCGCCTGTGGCTGGGATAGCTATGGGTTTGGTTACCGGAAAGGATGCGGGCTATGTTGTTCTGACTGACATTGTGGGTATGGAAGATGCCTATGGTGACATGGATTTCAAAGTTGCTGGCACAGCTCGTGGGCTCACGGCTTTACAGCTTGATATCAAGCTTCAAGGGATAAATTATGGCATCCTGGCCGAAGCCTTAAATCAGGCTCGTGAGGCAAGGCTAGAGATACTGGACAAGATGAGTTTAGCTATTAATGCTAGCCGCTCCGAACTCAGTCCTTATGCCCCCAGGATGTATGAAATGAAGATTGATCCGAGTAAGATCGGAAGTGTTATTGGCCCTGGCGGCAGGGTTATAAGGTCTATTATAGAGGAAACCAAAACAACTATAGACATAAAGAACGATGGTAAAGTTCTCGTTGGCTCTTCAACCGAGGAAGCAGCCCAGAAAGCAATCAAAATAATTCAGGGCTTAACCCGGGAAGTAGAGCAAGGAGAGATTTACACTGGAAAAGTCACCAGACTGTTCAATTTTGGTGCCATGGTGGAAATCCTGCCGGGTAAGGAAGGACTCGTCCATATCAGCGAGCTAGCCGACTACCATGTACCCCAGGTCGAAGATGTGGTTAAAGTGGGTGATGAGGTAATGGTGAAGGTCATTGGGATCGACAATTCTGGTAGGATAAATTTATCGCGCAAAGCAATATTGGAAGGGCCTTCCAATCTCCCTGGTGCCAAAGTCAGGAATTCCGCGGCTCCCAGGGACCCTCAGAAGAAGTTTGTTCACCCACCTGACAGGGGTGAACAACATGGCAATCGTAGCAAATAGATCGCTTTGCTGACAAGGGGAGAAAAAGGAAGATGACTTCCTCCTTAGAACCCATAAGAGTAGTTATTAATGGCGCTTTGGGCCGGATGGGGCAGGAGATAACTAAAGCGGTGGTTTGCGAGCCCGGACTAAAGGCAGTGGGTGCTGTGGAAAAGGAGGTAACTCAGCAATATCTCCCTCTAACTGAAGCTTCCGACCTGATAGTCCTTTCTTCCGATTTGGGATCGCTTCTAAAGACTTGCGATGCTGATGTAGTGGTGGATTTCACCAATGCCGAAGTCTCTATAGCAGCCGCCCGTATCGCTATTAAACAGAAAGTCAACATGGTGATAGGCACCACAGGCCTTTCTGAGGAGAATCTGGCAGAAATTGAAGAATTATGCCGGACTCATAAGGTGGGTACGATAGTGGCACCCAATTTCTCTCTGGGGGCGGCACTGATGATACATCTGTCGAAACTTGCTGCTAGATTTTTCCACCACGCCGAGATTATCGAGATGCATCATGATAAGAAGGCTGACGCTCCTTCAGGGACTGCTCTCGCCACAGCCAGAGCGATGTCGCAGGCGCGTGGGAAACCGTTTATCTATCCTCAAGTTACGCGCGAAGTGCTCGCCAGTACTAGAGGAGGAGAAGTGGATGGCATAGCTATCCATAGTCTGAGGTTGCCAGGGTTCATGGCTGGACAGGAAGTTGTATTTAGTGGGACTGGTGAGACTCTAAGCTTGCGTCACAATGCGATAAGTCGGGAATGCTATCTGCCTGGCGTTTTTCTGGCAATTAGGGAAGTAACAAAACGCAAGGGGCTAACTTACGGGTTAGATGCCCTGCTAAAGCTATAGGAAATGTTATGGAAGGATTCAACGTAGCTGTTGTCGGCGCTACTGATATTGTGGGGCAGGAAATTGTCAAGGTACTGGAGCAGCGTAAGTTCCCTGTAGCTTCCATCCAGCTACTATCCCCTGAGTATTCTTCCGGGGTGAAACTCCTATTTAATCATCAAAGAATCGAGGTTAGGGAAGCGAAAACGGAGGTATTTCGCGATGTTGATATTGCTTTTTTCTCTGCCGGTGTTGATGTCAGCCGCAGGCTAGCGCCTTTGGCTGCCGAGGCAGGAGCAGTGGTCATTGACAATAGTAGCGCTTTCAGGATGAACCCTGGTGTGCCTCTGGTAGTCCCCGAAGTCAATGCTGCGGACATAGAGTGGCATAAGGGGATAATTGCCAGTCCAAAGTGCTCCACAATCCAAATGGTGGTCGCGCTTTATCCCTTGCACAAGGTCAACCCCATAAAGCGAATTGTGGTGAGCACTTACGAGTCGGTATCGAGTAGCGGCAGTGCTGCTCTGAAAGAAATGACAAATCAGGCACGGTTGGTTTTGGAAGGACGCCGCATTTGTCCCCATGTCTATTCTCATCAGATAGCCTTTAATATACTGCCGGAGATCGGTGTCTTTTTGGATAATGGATATACCAAAGAAGAACAAAGAATGACGGAAGAAACACGAAAGATAATGCATGTTGAAGACATAGCTATTTCCGCCACCTGTGTCCGGGTTCCTGTTTGGTTTGGGCATAGTGAGGCAGTCAACGTAGAATTCAGTTCCCCCATTACGCCTGAAGAAGCGAAGAAGATCTTGGTGCAGGCTACGGGAGTCAGGGTGCTTGACGACCCCACCGTCAGCTTTTACCCTCAACCTTGGGCTGCTAGTGGGTCAGACAATGTGTTTATAGGCCGGATTAGAAAAGATGTCTCACATCCCAATGGACTGGTCATGTGGATAGTGGCTGACAATGTGCGAAAAGGGGCAGCGCTAAATGTTGTCCAGATTGCTGAGGAAGGAATAGAGAAGGGTTGGATAAGCCTTAAGGAAAGTCTGGCCAGTTGAGTGAATAAGCAGAGAGTTGGTAAAAGCTCTTTAGAGTCTCGGGGTAGGAGTGCGCTGGGTCGCCTGTTGACAGCCATGGTGACACCTTTTGATGCTCGGGGTGAGGTTGACTATCAACAAGCTAGGAAATTGGCACTCTCTTTGCTTGATTCAGGTAGCGATGGATTGGTGGTTTCAGGCACCACTGGCGAGTGTCCTACTCTGAGCCGGGAAGAAAAATTGCGGCTTTTTTCTGAGATAAAGTCGGCGGTAGCCGGCCGTGGGACAATAGTTGCTGGCACAGGCAACTACGACACCAAAGAAAGCCAGGACTTAACTAGGGAAGCGGAGAGAATTGGAGTTGATGCTTGTCTGTTGGTCGTTCCCTATTACAATCGGCCGACCCAGCAAGGATTGCGGGAGCATTTTGAGGCCATTGCCCAGGGTACTACCTTGCCATGCATCATCTATAATGTGCCATCGCGTACAGTCACTAACCTTGCTGCCGATACGCTGATCAAGCTAAGTCAAATTGATAATATTGTGGGCGTGAAGGAAGCCAGTGGCAATCTCGGGCAGATAGCTGAGATTATCCAAGGAACTAGGGAGGACTTCCTGGTTTACAGCGGCAATGATAGTGATACCTTCCCCATACTGGCTTTGGGCGGTTACGGCGTAATTAGCGTCGCCTCACATCTGGTAGGAGTCCAGATAAAGGATATGATAAAGAAGTCCCTTGACGGCAAGTTTCAAGAAGCAGCCAAGATCCACCGATACCTATTACCACTGGTAAATGCCCTGTTTATCGTGTCCAATCCTGTACCCGTCAAGTGGGCCCTGAATTATGTAGGTTTTCCAGTGGGTAGACCTCGCTTGCCTCTCGTTGAGCCTGATGAAAAATCAGCCGATCTTATGAGGGCGACACTAAAGAATTACAGGATAGATTTGCCTATCCGCAGGCTAAACTCAAAATCCTAATTTCCAAGCTCTAAACAAACCGAATATCCAAATCCAAACATGAAAAGCGTTTCGGTCATTTGTATCTTGATGAGAGGAATTGAATTTCCCCTTTCTATTGTTTAGGATTTCGTGCTCCGGATCTTGAGTTCCTTTCAATGATTTGCCTCCTGTCTGCTCCTATAGAGACGAGACTGATGGGGCAAGAAAGGAGGTCTTCAAGGTGAAATATGTACTTGCGGGCCTGCGCCGGCAACTTTCTGAAACTGCGGATTCCGCTTATTGATCCCTGCCAGCCGTCCAATTCTTCGTAGATAGGTTGGCATTTTTCTAATGTGGCTATGTCGCTGGGGAAAGAAGTTAGGGCCTCGCCCCTAAATTCGTAAGCGGTACATATTTTAATTGAGGGGAAATCATCATAAATATCGAGGTGGGTTAGGGCTATATCACTAAGGCCATTTATTTGAACACTAAAGCGACCCGCCACAGCATCAAACCAGCCGCATCTTCGTGGCCTTCCTGTTGTAGCACCATACTCATGAGCTTTTTCTCGTATTAAATCGCCAATTTTGTCTTTGAGCTCTGTAGGCATGGGTCCGGCACCGACTCTAGTGTCATACGCCTTAAATACGCCCACCACACGATCGATTCCCCTTGGGCCCAACCCTGCTCCAATGCAACCTGCCCCGGCCAAAGGTGAAGAAGAGGTCACGTAGGGGTACGTGCCAAAGTCAGGGTCAAGCAGAGTTCCTTGGGCACCTTCCAATAGAATGAGCTCCCCTTTCGTCGCCCCTTCGCGAATCATTGAGCTAGTTTCCCGGATAAAAGGAGCTAGCTGCTCCCCATAGTGGCAATATTGTTGATAGATTTCCTCCAGTGACAGAGGTGAAGCTTGGTACACCTTGGTCAGGACGATGTTCTTGAGCTCCACAGCCGACTTCAGGCGGCTCAGAAACACATCCCTATCCAGCAAATCTCCAGTGCGAATGCCCAGGCGAGCCACTTTGTCGGCAAAGACAGGGCCGATTCCTCTGAGTGTGGTACCTATTGCTCCTTTACTGCGCCTTTCTTCTTCCAGTCTGTCAAGGAGGACGTGATAGGGCATGATCAGGTGAGCACGGTCACTGATAAAAAGACGACTTGTATTGATACCATGCTTATGCAGGTTGGCTATTTCTTCAAGAAGTACTGCTGGGTTAATAGCTACGCCATTGCCGATAATGCAAGTTACCTGTGGATAGAAAATGCCCGAGGGGATGAGGTGCAGCCGAAACTCGCCATAAGGGTTGACTACAGTGTGACCGGCATTATCTCCACCGGAGAAACGAGCTACTATATTTGCTTTCTCAGCTAAGAGATCAATTATTCTTCCTTTCCCTTCGTCACCCCACTGCCCCC
>JALHUO010000046.1 GCA_022866545.1 Dehalococcoidia bacterium
GTCATAGAACAGGACGCTGTCACGTCCCAGCGGCAATTCTTGCTCGAGCTCCGCATACTGCTCCCAGTTGAAGCATACCATGATATCCGCAATATCGGCTGGCACAGAAGCGCGAGTCGTGTCCAGGCTTAGTTTTACACCGGAAGCTCCACCTCTAATCTGCGGGCCGTAGTATCTCGGCATCTGGCTGAAGTATCCCTGGGAGGCAGCCAGTCTTTGCAGAAGACTGCCCAGAACTACCACGCCATCGCCACCAGCACCAGCAATCCCGATGGTTAATCTATGCCTCATTCTATAAACAAATGCCAGAAGGTCTGGTCACTTCATTATATACTACATTATATACTACATTGTAGCTCTAAAGCAGGCAAAGTAAAGTACTCACAATCAAGAATTCTGGCTAGGGGAGTTCCCGGTAGGTCCGCTGGAGGAGGAGGGCATCTTGCTCTATATAAGGGGCGCTCTCGCAAATGATTACTCCCGTTGCCTTGCGGTCCTTCAGGGCTTTGAGCAGCTTGGCGTATCGAAGATCTGAGTCCGGGAGCATCAGGTGCTTGAGTTCGCCCTTCTTGCCGTAGGCAATCCCGGACAGATGGATGTGCATGTTATCTAACCCTCGCCTGCCCAGTTTCTTTTCAACCTGGTCCAAGACAGCGAGGAACTCTTGATAGGAGTTAGCCTTTCCCGTCCGGGCATGCCAGTGAGAAAAATCAATGCAGGGCAGAATTCCTTCTATCTCGCTGCTGAGCTGAAGTAGTTCCTCAAGAGTGCCGAATTGAGAGGACTTTCCCGTGACTTCCGGGGAAATCGTTACTTTGTTTCCCTCTTTCCGCAGAGTGTTCATCACCTCTTGCAGATGCCTTTTGACCATGGCGTAGGTCTCTGCGGGGGTGCCTTTCAGATAAAAGGCGGCATGGAAGGTGATGCTTCTGGCGCCGAAAAGAGCGGCGATTCGGGCAGTCTGTAGTATCCTTTCTTTGCTCATGTGCACTTTTTGCCGCTCGACGGCATTCAGGTTTACGAAGTAGGGTCCGTGGGCGGTAAGCACAACGTTCTTCCGTGCTGCGAGTTCTCCCACCGAGACAGCGACTTCAGGGCTCATCTTCACCCCCTGGACAAATTCCACCTCCATGCAGCCGAGGCCGAGCTCGGCAATACGCTCAATGCCAGCCTCGGTGGAACGGGATTCAGCACTGAGGGGGACACCGCCTGTTCCGAAAAGGAGCCTGCCTGCTTTGTTTGAGCTCATGGTTTCCTTCTATCTAATTCTAGTGCTTCGTCTACCAGTTTTCTATAGGCAAAAAGCAAATCTCCGGTTAGCTTGCCGCGTTTGCCTGTGCCGATGGTCCTGCCTTCAACTGAGACCAGAGGCATAAGCTCCAGTATGGAATTGGTAAGGAAGGCTTCCTCAGCCTCGACTAGCTCATTTAACTGCACCCATCTTTCCGTGGCCTTGATATTTGAAGTTCGGGCCATTTGCAGAACGGCGTCCCTGGTGATTCCAGGCAGGACGCCGCTTTCGAAACAGGGTGTGATGAGTTCTCCACGGCTGACCAGGAAGACATTGGTCGTGCTGCCTTCGGCAAGGTATCCCTGTTCATTGAGGAAGATAGCTTCGTCGTATCCGGCAGCTCTGGCTGCCGTGCGGGCGAGGATATTGTCCATATAGCACGTGGATTTCAACCGGGATAGGGGCGACTGGCTGTTGCGGCGCAGGAAAGACACGGCTGCCTTGAAACCTGTTTCATATTTCTCTGGTGGTAAGGGAACAAGGTTCCGGGCAGTGATTAGGACAGTAGGGCTGGGGCAGGTGCCGGTGTCGGGCGTCATATCGCCTTCACCGGCCGAAACGGTGAGCCTTATGCGGGCATCCTTGAGTTCGTTAGCTTCCAGAGTTCCCATGCAGGCAGCTTTGAGAGTTTGCTTTCCCTCGTCTGTGGTCAGGACGCTATGCGTCAGGCCGATGCTCTCTGCAGAGCAGCGGAGGCGAGTAATATGAGAATCGAGGCGAAAGATACGGCCGTTGTAAGCACGCATGGTCTCGAATAAGCCGTATCCGTAAAGGAAGCCATGATCGAAGGGGGATAGCTTAGCCTCGAAGTGAGGGACAAGTCGGCCGTTGAGATAGACTATTTCTGCCACGTAGCAAAAGCCCTAAATTCTAAGCTCTGAATTCTGAACAATATCAAAAATAAAAGATAAAAAATCAAAATTACAGTTCAAAGAGCAAAAATAGTTCGGTTTTTGAATTTTTCTTTGTCATTTTGCATTTTGTTTTTACCTTTTGCTCTTTTGGGATTTAGTGGGTGGCTTTCATCCAAACTGGCGGGGTAAAACCGAGAAAGTTAGCTAAGAGGTCATGTCCCACCTCGGTGAGGATGGACTCGGGGTGAAACTGGACCCCCTCTACTACGTAATCCCGGTGTCTCACCCCCATTATTATGCCCTCGGGAGTCCTGGCGGTGACTTCGAGACAGGATGGAAACCCTTCAGCTTCGATAATGAGAGAATGGTAGCGTGTTGCGGGAAAGGGATTAGGTAAGCCCCGGTAGATAGTCCTGCCATCGTGGTGGATAGTGGAGGTCTTGCCGTGGACCGGCAGGCTTCGTCCAATCTTGCCCCCGTAGGTGTACCCGATGCATTGATGTCCCAGGCACACGCCGAGCATCGGGATTTTCCCACGGAAGTGCCGCACTGCCTCGTTAGAGATGCCCGCTTCTAAGGGTGTGCATGGTCCCGGCGAGATAACAATGTGGCTGGGGGCTAGCTCTTCAATTTGAGCTACAGTAATCTGGTCATTGCGGTAGACCACCGGTTGCCAGCCCAGTTCGCCCAGGTATTGAGCAAGGTTGTAAACAAAGGAATCGTAGTTGTCTATTATTAGCACCATTTTCAGGGTTCCCTCCCGCGCTAAATTATGCCTCTATTCCACCGTCGTTGACAAATTTGCCTTCGGTGTTTATTCTATTCAGTGTTGTTCAACTAGAAGGAATTTCTGGCCGGATTGTTGCCGGCGCCGAGGCCTACATGAATGCCCTCAACCGTCTGTTGTCGGCCAGAAAAGAGTAAGTAATGTCGAAGACAAAGGTTTTGAATTTAGGAATCAGGCTCTCTGAGATATTTCAAATGCGGAGGTGATGAATTTGAGTTCTTTGCTGGAAATGATATTGAGGTTTTTATTGGCTGCTGCCCTGGGGGCGGGCATTGGTTATGAGCGAGAGCGGGCAGGCAAGGCAGCGGGGCTGCGCACGCATATTTTAGTTAGCTCCGGAGCAGCTCTTTTCACCTTAGCATCTATATACGGGTTTGATGGTGCAACGGTTGACATCTCTCGAGTTGCCGCTGGGGTGGTGGTTGGAATTGGTTTTATCGGAGCTGGCGTTATTCTCCGTGGCCAACGTGAAAAAGAGGTGGCAGGGCTAACCACTGCTGCTACCATCTGGATAACTGCTGCCGTGGGTCTGGCCGCGGGGACAGGGATGTATTTGGTCTCCATTATAGCGACTGCAGTCACCGTAGGTGTTTTGTTTCTTCCTAAGGTTCGTGGCTAAGATGGTCATTGCGAGCCTTTTGTTTGTCGTTGCGAGCAAGGCGAAGCATTCCTAATGAGAACCGCGGTTCAAGGACTTTGACAGAGTTCCTTACAAAGGAATATTTATCATGCTCAGGATTTTGCACACCGCAGATATTCACCTCGGGGCGAAGTTCTCGGGCCTGGGCAATAGAGGCGCTTCTCAACGGGAGCAACTGAGGGCTACATTCAAGAATGTCGTTGCCACAGCCATAAATGAAAAGGTAAACATCGTTCTAATTGCCGGAGATTTGTTCGATTCTAACCAGCAAGCGCAAAGAAATATAGACTTGGTAATAGAGCAATCTAATCTGCTTGGCTCAAATAATATTCCAGTTTGCCTCATCCCCGGCACGCACGATTCGCTTGATTCCTCGTCAATTTATAGAAAAGTTGACTTTGAAGGAAAATGCCCCAATCTGAAAATTTTCGCCGATGAAAATATATCCTACAAGGAATATCCCAGCCTCGATTTGACGGTATATGGAAAGCCAAATCTGAGTAATAGGTCATCCATAAGCCCGTTGAAAGGGCTCAGGCGTTCGGCCTCAAGCAAGTTTCATGTCGCCATGGCCCACGGGTCGTTATTTATCCCGGAGAAGATAGCTGAAGATGACCATGTCTTCAGGCTCGAGGAAATTGAAGCCAGTGGCATGGATTATCTGGCGCTGGGGCACTGGCATCGGGTCTATAGATGCTCGGAGAAGCTTCCAGCGTGGTATTCTGGCCCACCCGAGTGGATACCCGGGCAAACAGAGAGAGGTGGAGTGCTTTTGGTAAGCCTTTCAGCCACCGGCGAAGTTAAGGTTGAACCCAAGATGATTGGGCTTCGTAAGTATGAAGAACTGGAAATAGATGTCAGTGAGGTTCAGGATCTGCCGATGCTGAAAGCGAGAATATCCGGGCGGTCAAATCAGAATCTGGCAAGAAAGGTCACTCTTAAGGGGCTTCGCGATGCCGAACTCATAGTAAATGCTGAGGAATTGGAAACTGAACTGGGGGAGCAATTTTTCCATCTTGGCGTCACGGATAGGTCCCATCCGAGGTCAGGAGAAGTCGCAGAGGATGAAGAGCGGCTGGTCAGGAATAGATTCATCACGCTAATGAAGAAGAAAATTGAAGGTTCGGAAGGGGAAGAGAGAGACATTGCTGAGAATGCCCTTCAGTATGGCGTGGCTCTTCTGGACGGGAAGCTGGACGCGAAGGAAGACTTGTGATGAGGTTAAGAAGGATCCGACTCAAGAACTTCAAGAGATTCGTTGATTTTCAAGCTCAGTTCAGCGCCGGGATAAATGTAGTCAAGGGTCCCCTGAATGAAATGGGGAAATCTACTTTGCTAGAAGGTATCATTGTTGCCCTTTTTCATAATCCTAAGAGCACTGCGAAGGAGCTTGAAGCTTATTCTTCCTGGGGCTCAACGAGGCAGTTTCGGACCAGTCTTGAGTTTGAAGAAAAAGGGAATGGATATTTGCTGGAGAAGGACTTTGACAAAGGGACCACCAGGCTTATTTGTGATGATACCCGGGAAGAACTCGATACTTTCAAAGAAACTTCAACAAAGATAGCTGAGTTATTGGGAACCAGATCCGATGACTTGTTCTTATGTTCTTCCTGTATTCGTCAATCTGAGGTAAGTGAAATCTCATCGGGCAAGAAGGAAATCACCGAGAGCTTGGAGGAAGTTGTGATGGGGGGCAAGGAGAGTACCTTTGCCTGGCAGGTGGTACAGAAGCTGGATAGCAAAGTTGCCGAGATGAAGAAAGGACTGGACAAACTGACCAATAATCCTGGCATCCTGGCAAGCCTCAAAAGCAAAATACAAGGCACTTCACAAAGATATGGGGAGGTTAAGGAAGAAGTCTCCAAGGTCGAGGCAAGAATAATCGAGCTGGTGGAAGTGAGTAGGCAACTGGCTGAGGCCAAAGAACAGTACGAGAATGCCAGGGCTCTGTTAGAGAAAAACAGGCAGCGTAAAGAGATTGAGGCATCTACTCAGAGGTTGGCCAAAGACTATGACGGCATAGAGAAACTACTCGGTAGTGTAAAGAAGTTGAGGGAGGACTCTGAGAGAGCGGGCAAAGCGCTTGGGGCTATAGAAGGACTTAGAGATAAACAAGAGGCCTCGGAACTCAGAAGGGAGCTGGATGCAATTCAGAATCGGCGTGAGGTTATCGAAAAGGACTTGGCCCAGAGGGAAGAGGAGCTAGCTGAAGCGAAGAGGAAATTGGGCAACAGGAAGTATGTTGTGTTCTTCGGTTCAGGGAAGGGAATGGTCGCTTCGATAGCAGCATTGGCAGGCGGCGTAATTGGAGTTGTAGTTGGCTTATCTTTCCTATTGAGCTTAATAGTCCTGGGTGCAGGTCTTCTGGCGGTAAGTACGTGGGCAAGAATTGCCGTCATTCGAGATAAGACCAATATTTCGGTTATCGAAGGACGCATTCAAGATATGAAAGAGACTCTCGATGACCTCGGCAGGAACGAGCGAGAGTTGCTGGCCAGAGCGAAATGCAGCACGGTTGCTGAGTTCAACGAGAAAGAACGGGATTTCTACGATTGGCTCGATAAGAGAAATGCAGCGGACCTCCAGTTAAAGTGGGTGCCGGGGGGTAAAACGATTGAGGAGATTAAGGAACAAAAGGCGCAGGTGGCCAGGAAGCTGGCGACGGAAGAAGCAAAGCTTACCGATGACTTGAAACAGACACTTTTGAGCCCCGAACAGTACGTGGCGCTGGAAAGAAAAGTCCAGAGTCTAGAAAAAAGGCAAGCTGAGCTCGAGAAGCAGAAAAGCCGCTGCGAGATAATCATCGAGCAGGCAAGATTCAGTATAGAGGACCAGATTAGACTGGAAGAGGAACTGGAAGTGCTGCAGGAAGCTCTGAAACACGAAGATAAGAAGGTGAGAGTCTACGGATTAGCCAGTGAATTTCTCTCCCAGGCGAGAGCCGAGGTCCTTTCGTCGGTCGAAGAAGCTCTGGAGAAAGAAATTCAGAAATATCTGGCTATCTTTACTGATGACAAGTATAAGCAGGTCAAAGTCGACAAGGAAGCCCTGGAATTCTGGGTATATTCGGATGAAAAAGGAGATTGGGCCAAGCCCGAAGAGTTGAGTGGCGGGGCGATCGACGAATTCTACCTGGCCTTTCGGCTTGCCCTGGCAAAATTGATATTTGGGGATAAGAAACCGCCTCTGATGTTAGATGATCCTTTTGTTAATTTTGACTCCATTCGTCTGGCTAACACACTAAAATTCCTTAAAACGCTGGCCTCGGATTACCAAATCATCATATTCACGCTAGGCGACTCATATGACAAAGTAGCTGATAACATCATTTTGTTAGGTGAAGAAATGGGCAACCCGTCACCCAACAGACAGGAAGGAGGTGATTAGAGATGGGTTATATTTCCCCGACATTGGCCATAAGGAATATGAAGCAGACGATTCAATTCTATAGAGATTCCCTGGGATTTAAGATGGGGATGGTTTTCCCTGACGCTGACAACCCGGAGTATGCCGACCTATCGAAAGATGGAATGGTTGTCATGTTGGTACCGGCCAAAAATGTGGGTATCGGTAGCAAGCAAAGATTGGGAATCGGCGTGAACTTGTATATGCAAATCGATGGGGATATAGATGAATACTGCAATGAGCTAAAGAACAAGGGCGTTAAGGTTGTAGTTGACATAAAAGACGAGCCGTTTGGCATCAGGGACTTCACAGTCGAGGATATCAACGGGTATAGACTGACATTTAACCAGGTCTCCAAGGCTGTTAAGACTTGTATGAGCTGCGGCATGCCCGTGACCAGGCTCGAGGATTTCGGCGGAGGAAACCCTGAGAACTTGTACTGCGTATACTGTTCAAACCGGGATGGCAGCCTCAAAAGCCATAAAGAGGTGTTCGAGGGCATGGTCAACTTCATGATGACGTCTCAGAAGATGGACAGAAACACTGCTGAGAGCGCAGCGAAAGAGCGTATGGCAAAGATGCCTGCTTGGAGTGGTAGAGCCGGAGTTATACGTTAGCGCCAGTGTATTTTAGCTCGGAGCTAGGAAACACAAGTTTCAAGTCACAAAACCGTTTTCTCTCTCAAGTGGAAAGGCAAATAAGCCTGCCCGAAAAGCACAGTTGACATAATCAACCAAGAGGCATATAAATACCTTCTCCTAGTCGAAGAAGGCAAGGCGAATATATAATTAGGAAATTTTAGAGTGGGAATATACTAGGGCTCGAAAGCAGAGGAAATATTATGGAGTTTAATGTAGCAGTTTTGCCCGGCGATGGCATCGGCCCGGAGGTTGTGGCCGAAGCGCTGAAGGTCTTGCAGGTGGTGAGCGAGAAATTCGGGCATAGCTTTCACCTCCGTGAAGGCCTGATAGGCGGCGTTGCTATAGATACTCTGGGCACAGCCCTCGCCGATGAGACCTTGAAGATGTGCAAGGAAAGCGACGCAGTGCTCCTCGGCGCTGTCGGCGGTTCCAAATGGGACAATCCTCAAGCCAAAATCCACCCTGAAGATGGGCTTCTGGCTTTGCGTAAAGGGCTGAAGCTGTTTGCCAATTTACGTCCCGTGAAAGCTTTCCCTATGCTGGTAGATTCTACCAACCTCAAGCCGGAGGTGGTTAAGGGAGTGGACCTGGTGGTGGTTAGAGAGCTTACCGGTGGGCTTTACTTTGGCCAGCCCAAAAAGCAGTGGCGGACTGCAAAGGGAAGGCATGCTGTTGATACTCTGGCTTATTCCGAGGTAGAAATTGAGCGCATATTGAGGGTAGGCTTTGAGCTGGCTCGCAGCCGCCGGAAGAAGCTGACTTCCGTGGACAAAGCCAATGTCCTTCAGTCATCCCGGCTATGGAGGCAGATTGCCATAGAAATCTCTGCCGATTACCTTGATATTGAGCTCAAACATATGCTGGTTGACGCCTGTGCCATGAGGTTTATTCAGCGCCCCGCTGAATTTGATGTTCTGGTTACAGAGAATATGTTTGGCGACATCCTTACTGACGAGGCTTCCATGCTGGCTGGCTCCATGGGTATGCTCCCTTCTGCCAGTTTAGCGGGAATTCCCAGGGGAAAAACCTTTGGCCTGTATGAGCCGATTCATGGCAGCGCTCCTAGCCGAGCGGGGCAAAACCTGGCTAATCCGATCGCCACTATCCTGAGCGTAGCTATGATGCTTCGCTATTCTTTCGCTCTGGAGACGGAAGCTCAGGCTATCGAAAATGCTGTTCTGGCGACCCTGGAACAAGGTTATAGGACCTACGATATAATGTCGAACGGGAAAACCAGGGTAGGCACGAAAGAGATGGGAGACTTAATTGCTCAACAGCTGAAGGGTTAAGGAGAGTCCTCATGGCAAGAATACAGCTTTATGATACGACTCTAAGGGATGGCGCTCAGCAGGAAGGCATTTCCTTTTCCGTTGAAGATAAGCTCAGGATTTGCCAGAAGCTAGATGAGCTAGGCATCGACTTCGTTGAGGGTGGCTGGCCGGGCTCCAACCCTAAAGACTCTGAGTTTTTTGCCAGAGCACGGAATCTGCGCTTGACGCATTCCACTCTGGTGGCCTTTAGCAGCACCCGGCACTCAAATTGCCGGGCGGAAAGAGATCCTAATCTGCGGGCCTTGCTCCAAGCCAAAACCAATGTTGTGACTATCGTAGGAAAGGCCTGGGATAAGCAGGTAACTCGCGTTCTGGAAACAACGCTGGAAGAAAACATCAGCATGATTACAGATTCCATAAGTTACCTCAGGGGGAAGAGACTGCGAGTTTTCTTCGATGCCGAGCACTTCTTCGATGGCTATAGAGATAATCCTGAATATACCTTGAAGGTGGTGATGGCTGCGGCCAAAGCCGGCGCAGAATGTGTGGTTCTTTGTGATACCAACGGCGGCAGCCTGCCGCAACAGATAACAGAGGCTGTTGAAGCTGTGCTGAAGGCAAGTTCTGCTCCTCTGGGTATTCATACCCATAATGATGCCGAGCTTGCTGTAGCTAACTCCCTGGCTGCGGTGGAAGCGGGAGTCATTCAGGTCCAGGGGGCCATTAATGGCTACGGTGAGCGCTGTGGCAACGCCAATCTCTGTTCTATCATACCGACTTTGAAGCTTAAGATGGGCATTGACTGCCTTACCGACAAGCAACTGAATAAACTCAGCGACGTATCTCGCTATATATCAGAACTGGCCAACATGCCTCATTACGACCGGCTTCCATATGTAGGGGACGACGCCTTTACTCACAAGGGCGGGATTCACGTATCAGGCATAATAAAATGGGAAGATAGCTATCAGCACATAAGACCAAGTCTGGTAGGGAACCGCCCGCGTGTTGTCGTTTCTGAGCTGGCTGGCAAGGGGAGCATTGTCTTTAAAGCTAAGGAGCGCGGACTGCCTGTGCCTAAAGGCAAAGCAATTGAGGAAGTGCTGGAGCAAATCAAATCACTGGAGAAGCAGGGTTTTCAATACGATGTTGCCGAGGCGTCTTTCGACCTTCTGCTCCGGCGGGTTCAGCCTGACTATCGGGCACCTTTCGAGCTGGTCGACTTCATGGTCGTGGTTGAGAAACGGCGCCGTCCACCCACCAAAGGAAATCAGGAAGAGCCGTTGTCAGAAGCCACCATCAAAGTGAAGGTAGACGACAGAATAGTGCATACGGCTGCTGAAGGTGATGGCCCGGTCGATGCACTCGACAAGGCTCTGCGCAAAGCCTTGCTCCAGTTCTATCCTGACTTGACGGCTGTGAAACTGATTGACTACAAAGTGCGGATTCTGGAGGAAACGGCCGGGACTGCGTCTCAAGTTCGGGTGCTTATTGAGTCCAGCGATGGCAGGGAGAACTGGCGGACGGTGGGTAGCTCCACCAACATCATCGAAGCTAGCTGGCTGGCCCTGGCCGACAGTATGGAGTACTGGCTAACAAAGCGAGCCGGGAAAGCCAAGGGCTGACCTCTATTGGATATCTGCAGCTGTCGTAGAAGATTGCGTTTTAGAAGGGAAGAAGGAAACCATCATGGATAAACCAATGCCCAATCTCCATTTCAGGTTTATGTCCTTGATCTTCGCGTTTCAAGATCTTCACTTGCCCCGCGTAAACATCTTGAGGGAGGTGGGCATACAGCGCGGATTTCGTGTACTCGATTATGGTTGTGGACCCGGGAGTTACATTATCCCCCTTGCAGAACTGGTAGGCGAATCGGGGAAGATTTATGCACTGGATATCCATCCTCTGGCAATTCATAAGGTTCATAGTATCGCCTCGAAGAAGCAACTAGCGAATGTGGAGACCATTCTTTCCGATTGCCAAACCGGGTTACCGGATAATAGCTTGGACGTGGTCCTGTTGTACGACATCTTTCATGACTTGAGTGACCCGAACAAGATACTCGAGGAGTTACATCGAGTATTGAAATCGGAGGGAATTCTATCCTTCTGTGACCACCATATGAAAGGAAATGAAATAGTGTCTGGGGTGACAAGTAGCGGCTTGTTCAAACTGGCGACAAAAGGCAGGAGGACGTATACCTTCTCGAAATCGTAGAGCATTTCGCTGTGCCTATTTTTGTGACAACTTCCTGCAAACAGGGATGAACATAAAGCACAGGCCGCCAACGAAGCACCAAATGCCAGCAATAATTAGGCCAACTATCCCTCCGATATAACGGCCCAGCCCTAAAGCTACCCCGATGCTAAGTAAAATAAGCCCGGCAAGGACAAAACCATGGCTGAGCGCCCATTCCTTTCTGCTTAGCACTTTCAAATTCTTCATGCTGCCTCCTTCGCTTATTGATAAAACGCTCTCCCGGTTATGCACCTGGCCTTTAGCCAATCCAGGACAAAATCCATTGCTGCCTTCTCCAGGCGCATTTTATGTTTGGCACCGGGTATCACTTTTAGTTCTTTAGGCTCTTTAGCTTTCTGGTAGAGCCTGCGGGCGTGCTCCAGGGGTATTAATTCGTCGGCATCTCCATGAACCAGAAGCAAGGGACGGGGGGAAACCCTATCAATCCAGTTGATGGGAGAAACGATCTCAAATCCTTTCTGCCAAACCTCTACAGAGGACGGAAAGTCTTTGTCCCTGATTGCCCCAATCTGGCGAAACCGTTGGATGGTGTCCAGGGGCGTTTCTCCTTGAGGGAGAGAGCGAAAGTCTGCAGGACAGGCACAGGTTACCACTGAAGATACTCTAGGGTCATGAGCGGCAACATAAACGGAAACGGCCGCGCCTCCACTGAATCCCAGCAGGCAGATATTGGCCTTATCTGCCTCTTCTAGACTGCAAAGGAAATCAAGAGCAGCCTGTAAATCACGGGTCCAGCCCAGTACGTCTAAATTACCTTGGCTCTTTCCCGTGCCCCGGAAGTTGAAGATCAAGGTAGCGAAGCCAGCATTGCAGAACCGCTCCGCCAGTACTGTGTAGCCCTTGTCTGTGGGATTGGGGGGATTAGCGGGAATGCCATGACAGATGCACAAGGCAGGGCGAACCTTGCCTTTTGAAGGAACACGAAGCTCGCCGGCAAGCTCGAGTCCGTCGGCTTGAAAACGAATCTCTTTTGCCTCCATCTTCTGTAGCCCCGTGAGCTTGGCCTATAGTTGACTAAATAAACAACTATGATTCTCTCTCCGCTCGCGGGAGAAAGTCAGAGACTTGGGAATTCACCCTCACCCAGACCCTCTCCCTTTGAGGGAGGGGGTTTCTATGTGAGTTTATGAGAAGGACTCTAAGTTCGGTCGGTATGGCCCAAACCGTCACAAAGAGTAGATTCGCCTTCTTTCCCTGAGAATGAGACCGGCTATGAGTCCCAGCAACAACCCGCCGAGATGAGCCTGCCAGGCTATGCCGGGAAGGAAAGAAAACAGAAGGAAGATCAGGATTGCTGCCCAGAGTGGGATGGGGACCGGAATGGGAAATACAAGGACTGGTACTCTGGGGAGCATCACCGCCAGGGCTCCACCAAGGGCAAAAATGGCTCCCGAGGCTCCTATCCCTGTTGAATATGGATCTGCGAGAAGGATGAAGAGAATGTTTCCCGCCAGCCCTCCTAGAAAGAATATTGCCAGGAAGCTTTTCTCTCCTGCTGCCCGGATGAGGAAGCTTCCTAGAAAGTAGAGGCTTATCATATTGCATAGTATGTGCGCAAACCCACCATGGACGAACATGCTGGTTACGATGGTCCACGGTTGTTGAGAGAGCAGCCCTGGTGTCAACCCAAGGAGATTGATTACTGATTGTGGCCTTAGCAGGGTGATTATGAAGATCAGGACATTTAGAGCGACCAAGAACCACAGGAGATTCAAACTGACGGCGCGATAAGTTCGCATCAGGCAATTATAGGCTAAATCTGGCTTCTGCTTCAACAAACTGTCTAGAGGAGCTCGTGGGTCATGGTGTATTGTAATATCTGGCGCATTAGGTTTATAATGGGCACAATATTTTCCTTGCAGGAGTCTTAAATGAGCGAGCAAAGTCCAGAGAAAAAACGAAAGTTTCTCCCAATAGTCATAGTGGGCATAATCCTGGCAGCTCTCTGTGGCATCTCACTGTACCTACGCCTGGCCCTGCCCTATGACCAGGTTTTTGTCAATAATGCGTCGGTCTGGTTTCGAGAGACTGACGCCTATTATTACATACGGCACATAGAGACTATAGTTCACAACTTTCCCCACTTCAATACATTTGACCCTTATCAGTTCTACCCCGGTGGTGCGCCAGGACTTCTTCGGCCATTCTTCGCCTGGCTTGTCGCTGGAATTATTCTGCTTGTTAAGGGGGGGGCATCAACTCTGCATGCCATGGAAGCGGTGGCCGCCTACGTACCCCCTATTCTAGGCACTCTGACGCTCATCCCCGTTTACTTCATCGGCAAGGAACTGTTCAACCGTTGGGTGGGTGTAATTTCAGCCGCCCTGGTTATCATCATCCCCAGCGAATTTCTGCACCGCTCCCTGCTGGGCTTCACCGACCACCATGTCGCCGAGGTTTTGTTCAGCACCGTGTGCATGCTCTTTCTAATCATGGCCATTAGGCGAGCTCGGGAGAGAGAGATTTCCTTTGCCCACATTCTAAATAGAGACTGGTCAGCCGCAAGGAAGCCCCTCGTGTACACCCTGCTTGCTGGCATCTTCCTGGGTATTTACCTGCTGGCATGGACAGGAGCACTGCTGTTCGTGTTCATTATATTTGCTTACCTGGTGATTCAGTTCGTCGTGGACCACGTGAGGCATAAATCGACCGACTATCTGTGCATTATCGGCACTCCTCTTTTCCTCATCGGCTATCTCATGCTTCTTCCCATATTGGGTGTAGGTAGTCTCGATATTTATCATGCTGCTATGTTGATCGCCATAGTCATACCTATTGCCTTGGCTATCGTTTCAAGACTCATGGCACGCAAGGCTTTGAAACCTGTCTACTATCCCTTGACCTTGCTAGGAGTGGGTGTAATTGGGCTTGTTGCTCTGCGTGCCATCAACCCCTCCTTGTTTAACGGTATGTTCAGCCTATTTAGCATCTTCGCCCCACGTGGTGCTATGCTGACAGTGATGGAGGTGTCTCCCCTTCTTTTTCCGCAGGGCCAATTTTCTTTTCAAATGGCCTGGGGTAACTTTAATACCTCCTTCTTCATCTCAGTTGTTGCCATGGGCATGCTTATTTATGGCGCCATTAAGGGGAAAGGTGCCTACAGAATCCTGTTCCTGGTATGGAGCATAATAATGTTGCTGGCAGTCCTTGGGCAGCGCCGCTTTGGTTACTACTATACCGTAAGCGCCGCGTTGCTGACGGGGTATTTCTCTTGGAAAATGCTGGACGTTGCTGGCCTAAGCAAATTGCTGGTTAAGTCTAAGGAAGCAGTGAAGGCGGTTAAGAAGTTCAAGAAGAAGGAAAAGAAGAGCAGAGAACAAGCGAAAGCCGGAGGATTTATGCAGCCCAGAGGCGCCTGGGTGATGGTCATCGTTGTCGGAATAGTTCTATTCGCCATTGTCTTTTTACCCAGTATTTCCCCGGCTAAAGCACTTGGCGGGTCGCCAAATATGATTATGGACGAGGGATGGTATAACTCACTTGTGTGGCTAAGGGATAACAGCCCCGAACCTTTTGATGACCCGGATTTCTACTATGAGCTGTACCCACCACAGAACGAATTTGAATATCCCGCGACTGCCTACGGTGTGATGTCCTGGTGGGACTATGGCCACTTCATAATGCAGATTGCCCATCGCATACCCAATGCCAATCCCGGTCAGGCTGGGGCCGTCCAGGCTGGCCACTTCTTTACCGCCCAGAATGAAACCGCAGCTAACGAAGTTGCCGACAAGGAAGGTACGAAATATGTGGTAATTGACTACATGATGGCAACTTCGAAGTTCTACGCCATGGCGGAGTGGGCCGGCAAAAGCGTGGATGAGTTTGAACAACGTTACTACGCGCCGGCGTACAGCGACGCGCTACAGTACCTACCTTTGTTCTACACCGCATACTACAACTCCACTGTGGCCAGACTTTATAACTTTGACGGCGAAGCTGCAGTTCCGTCTGCAAACTCCACAGCAGCGATTTCTTGGCAATGGATGACGGGCACAGAACTATTAAATTACGGTTACAAGTGGATAATTTATTCTCAGTATCAAGTAGTGCCCATAAAAGCGGCGGCACGCTATAACGTAATTGTTGGCAGTCAGTTCTTCTCAAGTTCTGAAGAGGCTGAAACCTATGTCTCAGCTCAGCCATCGGGGAATTATGACATAGGAGGCGTCAACCCCTTTGCTACCATCGTGCCTCTCGAAGCACTGAGCAGCTATGAGCGCGTTTATCCAGCTGGGGCCAATGTCACCATCAACACGACAACCGTGAAGATTTTTGAGTATCTCGGCTCAGACGAATCCTGAGTCCTCTGGTAGGAAGTGGCTCCTTTCGTCATTTGGGTTTTGTCATTTGTCATTCTGTGACTCTCCATATTGTGATTGCGGGTCTTTCCTGTTTTGTTATTGCGGGCGTATATGCGAGAAATGCTGTTATTTGGGTCGTAGGGGGGAAGACCATGAGGGAAGCCGGGATGATTCGTTTTGTAAAAATGGCTATTTTTCCTGGAGTTCAACAGCTCTTTTTCGTACGTAAGGTGACTACCCGCGGTGGGTTCAGTTGTTAAAATACGTACGATTCGTTTCGTCGGGTTGCCATTTGTTTTTGCGAGCCGTGGGCTGGCAGACTGGCGCATGGAGGCAAATGGCAGACAAAGCTCAAATGCCAAAGCCCAAATTACAAACCAAGTCCAAATGATAGAATAGAAGCCATGTTTGCGGGCATTACGGTTGCCTTTCTGGCCACCGCGCTTCCTTTTAATCTGTGTTGGGTTTATAGTCACGTTCTGAGAAACCTCACTTGCGGGATTTGGTTCGTTGGGGTAGCACACGAGTTCCAAGCAGAGATTAGCAGGAATTCTTTATTCGGACAAGAGGAAAATGTCACTTCTTCCCCGAATGGTTGACTGAGGCTGTGGAACATCGAGGACAGGGTTTTTCTGTTCATAGTATATAACTTATGCTCGAGCTGAAGCTAGAAGACAGCACAAATTGCATATATGCCCACTACGAGCGCCTGAAAGGTGCGTGGCGCTCTCCTTGCTTAAAGCGCAGATACAATTTTGTGCGGACCTCTCAAGATCATGCGCTCCTGCTATTGCTGTGGGTCCCGGGCAGGGGTGACATCGGAACTTGGCAGGAAGTGCCTAGACGGTATATGATAAGCAAAGGAGATGCTACACGATGAGGAAACGGTCGCCACGCAACCAAGTATTTCCAAGTATCTATCGTATTTATAGAGGGCAAAGCTTCAGAGATAAGTACGCCATTGAGTAACACCTCGCGAGTGTTTCGCTTAGTTTTCATTACACCATAGGAGGGAGCTGGTGATTGTAGTTCAAACTCCTTTGCGAATAAGTTTTGTCGGAGGAGGCACTGATTTTGATGACTTTTACTTATCCCAGGGTGGGGCGGTCATTAGTACTGCCATTGATAAATATGTATTTGTCATTGTAAAGGAAAGATTTGATGATCTAATTTGCCTGAACTACACGCAGAGAGAGCGAGTAGAAAGGGTAGATGACATCGGCCATGAACTTGTCAGAGAGGCTATGAGAATAACGGGAGTAGGCAAAGGGATAGAGATTACAACCCTTGCTGATGTACCTGCGGAGGGGACTGGCCTTGGTTCCTCGAGTAGTGTTACTGTCGGATTGCTTCAAGCCCTGTATGCTTACCAGGGTGAACTCAGGACAATCGAGACTTTAGCTCAGGAAGCATGCCGCATCGAGATAGACATACTGAAGCACCCCATAGGAAGACAAGATCAATACATCGCAGCATACGGCAATCTTCGCTTCATCACCTTCAGCGATGCTGGCGTTGAAGTTGAGAAAGTCGAGCTTCCCTCCCAAGAGAAGAGAAGGCTAAACGATTCTCTCCTCTGTTTCTATACGGGCATGACCAGAAAAGCAAGTGAAATTTTAGAGGAGCAGAAAGCCAACATAAATGACCGCCTTAGCGTGCTGGGTGAAATGAAAAAGCTTGCCTTCCGAGCGAAAGGTGCTATCCTGCAAGGTGCTTTTGATGAGTTGGGAGAGATTTTGCACTCAAGTTGGGAATTAAAAAAGACCCTTGCCAGCAAGATAACCAATCCCCAGATAGACGAAAGGTACGAAGCTGCTCGGAAGGCGGGAGCCATCGGCGGCAAGATTACCGGAGCTGGTGGGGGTGGTTTTTTGCTTCTATATTGTCCGAAGGAAAAACAGGATGCAGTGAGAAAAACCCTCAAACTTCGAGAGCTTCCTTTCCGCTTTGAGTCAGACGGAAGCAAAGTAATTTTCAACTATAGGAGAGGCACTTGAACGTCTTGGACACCATAAGGAAATACATTTCTGATATCAATGTAGCTTTAGGGAGGCTTCCGATAGACAAGATTGCTGAAGTTGTTGATTTGTTAGAAAAAGCACGACTTGAAGGCAATAAAGTTTTCATTTTTGGCAATGGCGGTTCAGCAGCTACCGCCTCACATTTCGCCAGTGACCTTTCAAAAGGAGCTATCAGCGAGGGAAAGCCAAGGATAAAGGCTTTTGCCTTGACTGACAACATACCCCTGCTTACAGCTTGGGCGAATGACACCTCTTATGAAAATGTTTTCGCTGAACAAGTGGAGAACTGTGTTGACCCTGGAGACATTGTGATTGGTATCAGCGGTAGTGGCAGTTCGCCGAATGTGCTTAAAGGTGTAAAAGTGGCGAAGAACAAGGGAGCTAATACCATCGGCTTTATTGGTTTCGACGGTGGGAAGCTTAAAAGCCTTGTGGATATTGCCATTATAGTGCCGAGCCATAATATGGAGCAGGTCGAGGATATACACCTGCTTCTTGAACATGTCATCACCACCTGTTTAAGAGAGGCACTTTAAGATGAATGTCCTGGTTACCGGCGGGGCAGGATACGTCGGAAGCATCGTTACCGGGCATTTACTACAACAGAAACACAAGGTAATTGTCGTAGATAATCTGCAACAAGGTCATAAGGAAGCAGTCCTGCCTCCGGCTGAGTTCGTTTTGACTGATATCTGCGATACATCAAGCCTTGAGAGCGCCTTCCGCCGGTTCAAGATTGATGCTGTAATGCACATGGCAGCCGAGACCGTAGTGGAATATTCCATGACCGATCCCAAAAGGTACTTTCATACCAATCTGCTGGGTGGGATGAACCTTCTTAATGCCATGCTGAAGCACGGTGTAGACAGGATCATCTATTCTTCTACTGCTGCTGTCTATGGTGAGCCCCACGGTATTCCCATAGAGGAAGACCATCCTGAAACTCCGATAAATAGCTACGGAGAATCAAAGTTGATGTTCGAGCGTATTCTGGACTGGTATGGCAGAGCCTATGGGCTAAAGCATATATCTTTCAGGTATTTTTGTGCTGCTGGGGCAACAGAGCTTTTGGGTGAAGACCATCGTCCTGAGACCCACCTCATCCCGAACGTCCTTAAAGCAGCCTTGAACGAAAAAAATGCGGTTTCTGTATTTGGCACAGACTACCCGACGGAAGATGGAAGCTGCATCCGGGACTTCGTTCATGTGGTGGATATTGCCCGAGCTCATCTCGTAGCTATGGAGAAGATAGATAGTCTGAACGGGAACATCTATAACTTAGGAAATGGCAAGGGGTATTCGGTGCTCGAGGTCATCAAAATTGCAGAGAAAGTTGCAGGCGTGAGGATCCCCGTAAAATCTTGCCCCCGCCGTCTTGGAGACCCTGCAATACTAGTGGCCAGTGCAGACCGAGCTATGCGAGAATTAGGCTGGAAGCCTCAATTTTCCAGACCCGAAGATATCATCGAGAGCGCCTGGCAGTGGCTCAAGGGCCATCCTGATGGATACAAGCAATAGCCGCGTCACCAAAGCGATGATACTTGCCGCAGGAGAAGGGACCAGGCTAAGGCCACTCACATTGGAAACCCCGAAGGTGCTCTTACCTGTAGCGGGTGTCCCTTTGATTTACTATACCCTTACCTGGCTCAGAAGCCATGGCATAGGAGAAGTATGCATCAATCTCCATCACCTGGCTAACAGGATAAAGGAGTCACTTGGAGATGGCTCTAGGTTCGGAGTCAAAGTGCATTACTCTGTCGAAGAAAGCCTGCTTGGGACTGCTGGTGGTGTGAAAAAAGTGGAGCACTTTTTTGATACCACTTTCGTTGTTGTCTACGGTGATGTCCTTACTGACTTCAATCTCTCAGCCATGATGGCATTTCATCAAAGGAAAAAGGCTATAGCCACGCTGGCAGTTACCAGAGTATCCAATCCTTGGGAGACAGGCATCGTGAAAATGAATCGGGAGGGGAGGATTATTTCCTGTATCGAAAAACCCCCTAGGGGAACCGAAATGGGGAACATGGCAAATGGTGGGGTTTATGTCCTGGAAAGACAAGTTCTCGACTTCATTCCAAATCAAGGCTATTGCGATTTCGCCTACGACGTCTTTCCTAGGCTTGTAAGAGCGAACTTTCCTGTCTACGGGTATGTGCTTGGACACGAAGATTACCTCATTGACATTGGCGCCATTGACAAATATCTCAAAGCGAATGAGGA
Source organism: Dehalococcoidia bacterium (assembly GCA_022866545.1). Classification (GTDB taxonomy): domain Bacteria; phylum Chloroflexota; class Dehalococcoidia; order GIF9; family AB-539-J10; genus RBG-13-51-36. The sequence continues at coordinate 19,694 of JALHUO010000046.1, forward strand.
CGTAAAATCAGGGAAAGTGAAAATGACGTATGAAGAACAGAGCAGTGTTCCTGGATAGGGATGGCACTATTGCTCGGGATGTTCACTACTGCCGGCGGGCGGAGGATTTCGAGCTGCTTTCCACCGTTCCCGAGGCAATAAAGCTTCTAAATGACAGCGGTTTCAAGGTTATAGTCATCACCAACCAGTCGGGTATTGCTAGAGGCTATTTTACCGAAGAGGCACTGGCTCTAATTCACCAAAAGATGGAAGAGGAACTTGCCAGGCACAGTGCTAAAGTGGATGCTATATATTATTGCCCGCATCATCCTGATGACGGCTGCGACTGTCGGAAGCCCAAGACTGGTCTTTTTCTCTTAGCTGCTGAAAAAATGGACGTTGATTTCAATTTGTCCTACGTGGTTGGGGACTTGCCCATGGATATAGAAGCTGGCAAAGCTTTAGGCTGTAAGACGGTTCTTGTAACCACGGGACCTAAGGCAGGAGAAGATATTCTTGACCCACCCGACTACACTGCGAACAGCCTTATTAAAGCAGCCCTGTGGATAACAAAAGATGCCAATGTGGAAAATTCAGGATTGTAGTTCCGTTGGTTTGGGTCTTAAGATGCTATCAGGCAAGACAGTATTCCCATTCTATTGATAACTGTGTTTTTGTTGGTGAAGATTGTAATGAGTGTGAAATCTCATCACACGTTTGCTTGTACCCTTGTACGTGTAATAGCATAATACATAAATAATAGAACAAGAAACACCGCAGGTATGTGGGACTATGACAGTTAGCTAAGATAAGTTGCTGTGAAACAGATAGATGAAATGCCCTTTCTGGAAGAACAATAAACTGGGAAAGGAAGCACACGATGGTGAGCTCGATATGAAGAAGTGTGTGCTGTCAACTTGGAGAGAAACATTAAGCGATGTTCTAGCAAATGCAGGTGCGGCTTACAGATGCGTTTCAAAGAGGATACATCAATCGCCTCAAGAGAACAGGCTAATCCGGTGGTTTAGAGATAACGGAGACAAAACGCTTCGGCTTAATTATGATTTGGATGGTAACTCATTAGTGTTCGACATGGGGGGTTATGAAGGACAGTGGGCAAGTGATATTTTTTCAAAGTATTGTTGTACAATTCATGTTTTTGAGCCGGTAATAGAATTTGCAGATAAGATTGAAAAGAGGTTTTCGAGAAACAGGAAGATATTCGTCCACAAATTCGGCTTATCAAACGGTAGCAAAAAGGCTGCGATTGCACTGGCGCAAGATGGGTCCTCACTTTTCAGACAGGGCAAGCAGACTAGAGAGATAAGCCTTGTCAGAGCGGTAGACTTTCTGCGAGAGAACAATATCCAAAATATTGAACTGATGAAGATTAACATTGAGGGAGGGGAATATGACCTTCTCGACCATTTAATTGACACTGGATTCGTAAGGCATATTAAGAATATACAGGTTCAGTTTCATGACTTTGTTCCTAATGCTGAGCTGAGAATGACAGGAATTCAACAACGGCTGCAAGAGACACACGCGTTGACCTACCAGTATTCATTTGTTTGGGAGAATTGGAGACTTAAAGATAATGTTTCATGATATTTGGGGTACATTATTGCATGTGCGCCATGTTCGGCGGATTGTCTTCCAATTGGCAGAGGTGGCAGTGCCCGGAGGGCTGTTTGCTGCCATTATCGAGCGGATAACTCGGGGTTCGCGGCTAGGCCCTGGCTAAACGCGCACCAGGAGAAACGGGGAGCGTGATCAAGGGGGAAGGCTTGGCTCTTTTACGAGGTTCAAGAGCTCGCATGGGGCTCGGCTCTGGGATGGTTTGATAACCAGGCACAAAGGGTGATATATTGTCGGCACCAGAGGCGATGAGGGCTGGATATCGCCTCATCGGGAGTTGAAATGGGAAATCCCGGATAGAGTTTTTTCCTGGCTGCTACCCGAGTAACTGGGCAAGGACAAAGATAACTCACCTCGATGGTGAAAAGGCGAGACTGTATAGCTGGGCTTTAGCGAAGGTCAAATGATAGGCCCTGGTTGAAACTCCTCGGAGGTCATCAGAATGGCCAGAAAGTACATGCATCCTGCAGGCATTCCCCGCGAGATGGGTCGGCGAGGCCACGAACTGGATGACCGCCTAGCAGGAGTGCTCCATTTGATGGAGCATGCACCTCTGGACGATGTGCATACTGTTCTGGACGTTGGCTTCGGTGAAGGGCAGATTTCCAAGTGGCTGGCCCAAAGGGGAAAGGTCGTAACCGCCACCGGTATCGAAATCAGTTCGTACGATGTTGACACTGCTGCCCTAAAGGAGCAATTGGGTATCTCCATTCACGAATGTAAAGCAGAGAAGATGCCCTTTGCAGACAAATCGTTTGATGCAGCAGTGATGAGCCATACCCTAGAGCATTGCCCCAATGTGGCGATGGCCCTCGGCGAGCTATGGCGAGTCCTCAGAGAAGGAGGGCGCCTATTTGTTTTTGTCCCGCCGCACGACAACTACGTCTGTGCTGGACACGTGTCGATGGGGTGGACAGTTGGTCAACTCATGTATGTACTTCTGCTGGCTGGATTCAAGGTGAAGGATGGCATGTTCTTTGACGGTGGCGGTTACAACATCTGCGGATTCGTAACAAAGGACTCTGCACAAGAACTTCCTCCGTTACGAGGCGACCGCGGGGATATTCGCATTCTAAATGACGCAGGACTATTTCCCATGCATATCCTCTCTCGTGAAGCCGCCACGAACTATGAGGGACCATATCTGCGTTCGCATGACGATTTCAACGACGGGTTTTGGGGGAAGATCCGGTCGGTCAACTGGCCCGCCCATGGATTCGATGATGCCAGTTCCCGTAAGACAATTCTACGCAGGATCGCAGTGCTTATCTCGCGAATATTGCCCACACCGCTCAGGACACGACTTGCGACAATATTGACCGCGGCAGGAAATTTGTTTCAGGAAAGTTGAATTGATCTCTTTTCAACTCCCTAAACCCCCCAATCTTGGAGGACTTAGGAAGCTGGGGGATACCCCCTAAACGAGGTGTGATGAATGAGGATTGGAGATGCGGGCAGATTGACTATGTGAGCGATATGGCCTGGATCCGGGTTCCCGCGGCGAGCTTCGACCATCTGTTCTGCGCAGAGGTTTTGGAACACGTGCGTGAGTCGATAGTTGCAGTCAAGGAGTTCAATCGCATACTTAAGCTTGGCGGATATCTCTTTTTATCAGCGCCTTTGGGGGCGGGCCTGCACCAGCAGCCGTATCACTATCACGGGGGATTCACGCCACACTTTTATCGTAAGTTCCTACCTGAGTATGGCTTTGGGACCCTAAAGATGGCGCCCAACGGGGGGTCCTTCCGCCATTCCCTTCAGGAAGTCAATCGTGCGTGGGGCATAATTCAGTCACATCGCAACTACAGAAGGCGGCATCCCATGTGGTGGGTGCTGAGGTTGGCATTCAGCCATTTCATCCCGATCTGGTTCTCTCGATTGGACGACGAGATATTTATCGAGGAATTCACTGTTGGCTACCATATCGAAACTCAGAAAGTAGGGGGGTCAACTGAGAAGCAAAGCCTGAATCTTTGTACATCCGTTTTATGAATAACGAGCAATCATGAGAATCTTCTACGCCTCCGTCACCACACCGAACTCAGCATTCCAATCTAATCTGTGGCGCAACAATCTGTATCTGCCTTTAGTGGACTTAGGGCACGATGTGGTGGAGTTCCAATACGATCTGAGGAAAACTCTCCAGAGCCCCGACCCTGCGGATCCGATACAGAAGGCCTTCATAGAAAGGAACAGACCCAAATTGACCAAGGAGTTGCTGCACCAGATAAGGGCTGCCCATGCCAGCAGGCCCGTTGACCTTTTTTTCAGCTATTTTTACGATGCCTGTGTCCTGCCTGAGGCAATTGACGAAATAAAAGCTATGGGAATAAGAACAGTCAACTGGTACTGCAATGGCTCATACCAGCTACACCTTGTTTCGGAAATTGCTCCTCATTATGATTGGTGCCTTGTGCCCGAAAAGTTCCGCCTCAAGGATTATGTGGCCATGGGGGCACGGCCTATTTACTGCCAGGAGGCGGCTAACCCAAATATCTATAAACCCTATGACTTGGCAGTTGAATATGATGTAACCTTTGTCGGGCAGGCATATGGTGACCGCCCGGTGTACATCAATTATTTGCGGGAGCAGGGAATTGATGTGCGAGTCTGGGGATGGGGCTGGCACAATTTCTCGACAGAAGCAAAGGCACGGCTCTGGTCGAGTTTGCCGAGACGATCCTTACTTGGGGCGCGGCTGCTGATGAGCGAAAGCGGCCGACAGGTGCTGTGGCAGTATTTCCACCGTCAGTCTCCTGAGAACATCCGAAATACAGAGCCTCGCGCCGTTTTGCCCGCTTCAATCATAGGCGGTGCATTGTTGGACCTTGAGTTGATCCAGATGTATAGCCGCTCCAAAATAAACCTGGGATTTTCTTCGTGCGGCGACACTCACAAGACTGGAGAACGTATTCTACAGGTGCGTCTAAGGGATTTCGAAGTCCCCATGAGTGGGGGTTTCTATATTGTGGAGCACATGGAGGAACTGGGCGAATTCTTTAAGGTAGGCAACGAGATTGTCTGTTATACTGATAAAGAAGACCTGGCTGACAAAATCAAGTACTATTTAGGACACGATGCTGAGCGCGAGCGCATTCGCCAGGCAGGGCATGAGCGCTGCCTGCGTGACCATAGCTGGCACAAAAGATTTCAGATGGCTTTTCGAGAGATGGGGTTAGCTTGAATTCAGATTCGCCTGAAGTCACGGTCCTTATGCCAGTGTATAATGGCGAAAAGTATCTGGAGAAAGCTATTGAAAGTATCCTCACTCAGACTTTTCGCGACTTTGAGTTCATCATCATCGACGATGGCTCAACTGATGACACAAGCGACATTCTCGCTCGTTATCAGCAGAAAGATGCCCGAATCCGTGTCTACCATCAAAAGAACCAGGGATTGATGGCCTCGCTTAACAGGGGATGTCAACTTGCTCAGGGAAAATATATCGCACGGATGGATGCGGATGATGTAAGTTTACCTGAGCGACTGGAGCAGCAAGTGCGGTTCCTGGATACGCGCCCGGATATTGGTATACTTGGGACATGGATGGAGGTAATCGACAAAAACGGTGTGACTCGATATATAGTGCGCGTGCCAACGACGCCCGCCCTGATCGAGTGGTCTCTTCTCTTTGACAGTTGTATGGGGCATCCATCAGTTATGATGCGCCGTGATGTAATTGAGCGGCTGAATTTCTATAGTTCTGAAGCCACCTATGCAGAAGACTATGACCTCTGGTCGCGTGCCAGTCTTATCACGCATTTAGCAAACATACCGGAGGCCTTGCTTCGATACCGTGTTTGGGAGGGAGGACTCACTTCGCATCGTCTCCTAGAAACCAGGCAATATGCAGACATAGTAAGCCGCTCCGTGATCATTCGACTCCTGGGCTCAGAGGTATCTTCAGGGACTATTGGCAACCTACGAAAGGTGCTGAACGGGCTGCCCCTTGATAGTTCTCAGCAAATTGATGAGGTAGTCACTCTAGTAAAACAACTGCATCGAACTTACCTGAATACTCACTCTCTAAACCGAGCGGAGACTAGGGAAATTGCTCATGATGCCGGGATGAGACTATTGACGATAGCTGCGTCAACCGGCAAGGTCGGCGTGTTGAAGCGCCTCTGTATTGTGGCTCAAGCACTGAGATTAAGCCCTCGTCTGTTCGGGTCTAAGCTGGTTATCACGAAAGGCCTGAAAAAGGGCTTTCACATACTATCGGGAATGGCTTATGGCAGGTACTGATATAAGCTCCTGCGTGGTAATTCCAACCTATGACCGAGCTCACATAACCGGCCATGCTATCCAGAGTGTACTCGACCAGACTTACCAAGACCTCGAGACATATGTGGAATGGAAATGCCTGGCAAGGCGTGTGAAAAACGAATAGATAAGATATCGCAATGACTTCACCAGGCCGGAAGAAGACATTCCTATTGGGCACAGCTTCCTATTATGGAGCGACTGTGGTTTCTATTGTCGTAGGGCTGATATCTGTGCCTATTGGGTTAGATTATTTTGGTGTTGTTCGATACGGTATCTGGGCGGTTGTATCCTCGGTAATTGCCTATTTAGGTCTTTCAAATTTGGGTATTACCACGGCGGCACAAGTCCTAACGGCAAAGGCATCAGCACCATTTGAACAACGGACAGTCTTGCGGCGGTCGTTATTCCTACTACTTGTTAGCAGTGCTGTTGCCTTAGGCGCGGTCTTAGGAACTGTTCATTTTTATCCGGGCTGGGTGGGTGTTTTGGGAAAGATTCCTGCTGATTTGCATGGAGAGGCTACTGAGGCAGCAATAGCAATTGCCATTTTGTTTCTGCTAAATCTCCCCCTCACTGTTTTCTCGGCTGGGTTCGTTGGGCGTCAAAAGGTTTACTGGGAACGGACTTATGCCTCCTTAACAACAATTGCTGGTTTAGTTGCCTTAATTTTGACGGTTTTTTTACTGAAAGGTAATTTGGTTACCCTTGCTCTATTTACTGGAGTGGCAAGACTTTTGGTTAGCATTGCATGCGCTTCGCATTTTTTGTTTGCGAATTCCGACCTCCGTCAAAAGCCTGCTGAACCGATAAGTAAGGAATTTTCTACCAATTCTATTCTTGCCAGTGGAATCAGATTTTTTGTTATCGGCGTAGCAGGTATGGTTTTATTGTACACAGACAACCTGGTAATCAGTCACTTTCTTGGGGTCCAGATGGTAACCCCTTATGCAGTAACCTTTACCATATTTAACCTGGGGTTTTCAATATTCGCTGCCATTAATGGGGCGCTCTCGCCAATGTACAGCCAATCGGCAGGAAGGAATCAGTGGGAATGGGTACAAGAGACGTATAATCATACGGTTCACTTATTGCCAATTTTAGGTGGGTTATTATGGATAGGGGGAATAGCATTTGCCCGCGAGATTATCACTCTTTGGGCGGGTCCGCAGGCGTACGGGGGGCTACTTGTAGTCATCGCACTAGGAGGCTACGGCTATACGGTCTCATTGGTGAGCTCGCACGTTACCGTACTTATTGCCTTGAATCGGACTAAAAGAATGGTCGTCTATAACTGGTTGGAGGCCGTGTCCAAATTAGGTATCTCGTTAGCACTTGTCAGAGTGCTTGGCATTGGTGGGGCAGCTGTTGGCACATTTCTGGGCGATTTGCTGACCGTGTTCTGGTTATTACCGCGGGATGTTGCCCGGCAAACGGCGGGGAAAGTCAACATGCATACCAGACCTATTATCAGCCACGCTATCGCTGCTATGCTCCCTTGCTTAGCGTTTGTCCTTCTCACATATCTCTTCGCACCTGTAGGATGGATGCGTGTGATGATAAACGTTTTCGTCGTCATTCTCTACCTTGCATTATCCTTGCGTATTATGTCCCCGGATACCCGCAGTTTAGTTAAGAATATACTTACTGAAGTGTATGTCCACATAAAAACTCAGAAGGTCAAAATATGAACAGATGCGGCACCAGCTCAAACGAAACAGCATCTGTGAAAGAGTTTGCATCGGCTGCCATATACGCATGAAAAAGGAGATCTATGTGAAGATCTGTCGGTCAAGGATACCCATAGCTATAAGCTATGTTTGTTTCTGAGAAAACTTTGAAAGGAGGCTGTGGTATAAAGATGAGGATTACAGGAGACAGTGTTAGAGCAATCTTTAACAAGCTGAGTCGCCTTTATAACGTTGACGATTTTAATTGGCGGAAATACCATGTAACGTATAACCGTCAGATAATGGATATTACCAATGAGTTTACGCTTGTATTATCTAAGGACGAATATCAAATAGTCGAAGGGAAAATCCTATTGAACTCCATGCTGTCGCCATTGCATCCAAATCACAAATTACTCTATGAGACAATCTATCGTTTGAATCCGAAGTCTGTTTTAGAAGTCGGCGTGGGAGGCGGAGACCATATCCATAATTTGCACCTTCTGCTTCCTGAAGCAAAGTTCTACGGTGTAGATATATCCCAGAATCAGATTGACCTGCTTCTTCACCGGCATCCCGATCTGAAGAACATTTGCAGATTGGCGGTTGCGGATGTTACCAAGAAGGATGTATTGAATACTTTTGGAAAAGTTGATTTAGTTTATACGCAGGCTGTACTGATGCATGTCAGGCGAGGGAACAGACATATTTTGGCTCTAAAGAATATGTTCAATATGTCAAATTATGTCGTTCTGATGGAACATTGGGCAAGGCACAATTTCTTTGACGACATAACTAGAATATTCCAGGAACGTGACCTTCTTTGGCCTGAATTGAATATTTATAAAAACGATAGCGGAGAGCAAGTATTGATGATTCTCTCGAGGAAAGAGCTCAAGGAATTTAGTCCATTAAGAAGTAACGAGGAACTCCTAAAATATATCCAGAAAAAGGGAGATGTCGTTCTGAGAAAATAGGAGATTTGTATGAATCTGTCGTCCAAAGATGTAATGGTATTTTTTGACCCTTCTTCGCCGGAATATTATGATGACCGCCTCTTTCAGGACGACCCCCTGCTCAATAGAGATAATTGTCTCTCCCCATATCACGAACTAAGGGATTCTCTTCTTGAGAAGGGTATTCAGGTTCACACCGCAGACCGTCTGCTAGGGGGGCAACTCACGGCACAATGTAATGCTTACTGTTCGCTTGGAATACTGGCAAACTATAAGCAACTGGCTGAAAGAGCTGATGTCATTATGGGCTCGTTCTATGTTATGGAGCCCCCCGTTACTGGCCCGCAGCTATACCACGAGCTTAGCGGTCTGACGGAGCGGTTTAGTAAGGTATATGTTCACAATATAGAAGGGGTGGGATACGAAAGATATTCTAGCCAGCAATCAAATTTGCGGAAATTCTTCTGGCCCCAGGTTGAAAATGGTGTCATAGAGTCTCTTTGGAACAATAAAGACAGAGGCTTTCTCACCATGGTCAGCGCAAACAAAGCACCCCCCCCTTATTTGCAGGTGAGAAGAGGGCAGAATCCTATCGGTCTTAGAATTTTCCTCAACAAAAACCCTGGCTTGAAAGACAGCGAGCTTTATTCTGAGAGAATCCGGGCATTGGTGGCGCTTCACAGCCTTGGGACCGTTGACCTCTACGGCTATGGTTGGGATATATCTTTATATCAGATCCTGCGTAACCTGCCTTATAGCCAGAGCTTCCCATATATGTACTGGAGGAACAGAAAAGCGTTGAGAGCTATCTATAAGGGTGCAGTGGAATCGAAATACGAGACACTGAGCCGGTATAGATTCGCCTTTTGTTTTGAGAATATGGCAATGCCCGGCTACATAACGGAAAAGATATTCGACTGCTTCTTTGTGGGAGCCATTCCTATTTATCTGGGCGCCCCTGATATTGTAAAATACATACCGAAGGGTTGTTTTGTAGACATGCGTGATTTTGATGACTACGCACGGCTGCATGCCTATCTCTTGGATCTGTCCGACCGGGACATCTCCTCGTTTAGAGAGACTGCGAGAGAGTATCTATCCTCTGAGCAGTATCGGCCTTTCACCAAGGAGAAATTCGTGGAGCAGTTTGAGGCGGACTTGATGGAGACGCTTAAGGCGAATGGGGTTAGTCTGCCGGGTCTGGGAGTGTCGAAGAATAGCACCAAGGAACGTTCGGAGGTTGAATAATGGCAACAATCGCACTTATTACTGGAATAACAGGTCAGGATGGCTCATATCTTGCCGAGTTCTTGCTTTCCAAGGGGTATGAGGTGCATGGGCTTATCCGTCGGGCCAGCACCTTCAACACCTCTAGAATAGACCATCTCTTCGTTGACCTTCACGAGCCGAAAGCGAGGTTTTTCCTTTATCACGGGGACCTGTCGGACGGAAGTCAGCTAACCAATGTCATCTATAACATTCACCCGGATGAAATCTATCATCTAGGGGCCCAGAGCCATGTGCGTGTCAGCTTTGATACGCCAGAATACACCGGGGACATCACTGGTCTTGGCACGACTAGAATTCTGGAGGCCATTAGAAAGAGTGGAAGCAAGTGCAGGTTCTACCAGGCTTCCAGCAGTGAGATGTTTGGCAGCGCGACACCGCCGCAGAATGAGAACACGCCGTTCAAGCCCAGAAGTCCTTATGCTTGCGCCAAAGTTTATGCCTATTGGATGATCAGGAATTATCGTGACGGCTATGGCCTTTTTGCCTGCAATGGGATTCTATTCAACCATGAGTCTCCGCGGCGAGGCGAGACTTTTGTCACCCGGAAGGTAACCCGCGCCATCGCTCATATTCTGGCGGGGAAACAAGACTGCCTTTACCTTGGTAACTTGAAGGCGAAAAGAGATTGGGGCTATGCTCCGGAATACGTCGAAGCAATGTGGCTGATGCTTCAGCAAGAAAAGCCTGATGACTTTGTTATCGGAACAGGTGAGACCCGCAGTGTGCAGGAATTCGTGCAAGAAGCTTTCGCCTATGCGGGACTGGATTGGCAGCAGTATGTCAAGATAGACCCTCGCTACTTCAGACCTACGGAGACAGAAGTGCTTATAGCGGATGCAACGAAAGCAAGGCAGAGGCTGGGATGGCAGCCGAAGGTGGCCTTTAAGGAGCTTGTCAGAATAATGGTAGATGCGGACATGGAAGCTCTGGGGCTGACAAGTCCGGGGGAGGGGAAGTCTGCACTGGCAAGGCACGGTCTAAATGTGCGTGATAAAGCCTTGATCAATCCCACAGGAGGAATGGAGAATTGAGCTGGCTTGCGGCGAAAAGATTACTTGTAACCGGTGGAGTGGGGTTCCTTGGCAGGCACGTAGTAGAAGAGTTGGAGAAGAAGGGATGCAGGGAAATCTTCGTTCCCCGGAGCAAAGATTATGATCTCGTTGATATGGAAGCGGTAAAAAGGCTTTACCAGGATTCTAGACCGGATGTCGTTATCCATCTTGCTGCTAAAGTGGGTGGAATTGGTGTAACCGGCAAGAAACCTGGGGAGTTCTTCTACAAGAACCTGATGATGGGTGTACAGATGATGGAACAGGGGAGGGTCTTCGGTCTAGAGAAATTCGTAGCTATCGGAACGGTCTGCGCCTATCCGAAATACATTACGGCTCCTTTTAAGGAAGAAGATCTATGGAATGGCTATCCAGAGGAGACCAATGCTTCCTATGGGCTTGCTAAAAAGATGACCCTGGTTCAAGCTCAGGCTTATAGACAGCAATATGGCTTCAACGCGATCTACCTTGTCCCCGTCAATCTTTATGGTCCCGGAGATAATTTTGACCCGGAGTCCTCACACGCCATCCCTGCTTTGATTAAAAAGTGTCTGGACGCGATGAAGAATAGCGAAAGAGAGATAGTTGTCTGGGGAAGTGGAAAACCAACCAGGGAGTATCTTTATGTTGCCGACTGCGCTGAAGGTATTGTCCTGGCCGCAGAAAGATACAATAAGCCTGAGCCGGTGAACCTTGGCTCCGGCTTTGAGATATCCATTAGGGATTTGGCCAGTTTGATTGCCAAACTGACTGGATATAAAGGGGAGATAACGTGGGATAGCTCTATGCCAGACGGCCAACCGAGGCGCCTTTTTGACAGCTCCAAGGCAGAAAAAGAGTTTGGCTTCAGGGCTAAGACAAGCTTCGAAGAAGGGTTAAGCAAAACCATTGCATGGTATGAAGAGCAGCGAAGTAAGGGGCTGTTGAGATAACCTCTGGAGTGGATAGGAAGCATGAGTGAGACAAGAGGTATTAGAAGGCAGATAAAGGACCTGATTCGAGAGTATTACTCTGGGACGAAAAGCAAAACGAAGTTCGTTCCGGGAAGAACGAAATTACCATTGGTCGTTCCATCTTATGATTGGCAGGAGGTTTGCGACGCTATTGACTGTCTCTTGGATGGTCAGGTAACGATGGGAGAGAGGGTAAAGCAGTTCGAGTCCATATTTGCGGATTACATTGGGACTCGTTTCGCGACTATGGTGAACTCGGGGTCAAGCGCCAATCTCCTGGCGCTATCCGTGCTGACTAATCCTCTTCTTGAGAATCCGATGAAACCAGGAGACGAGGTCATAACGCCAGCGGTTACCTGGGCAACTACGGTATTCCCCATCATCAACTGCGGATTAGTACCAGTCTTGGTTGATGTGGATTTAGAGACTTTCAATATGAATACGGAGGAAATCAGGAAAGCCATAACTGATAAGACAAGAGCAATAATGCCTGTGCATCTGCTAGGCAACCCCTGTGAGATGGATACAATCATGGATATAGCGACGCGATATGACTTGTACGTCATAGAAGATGCCTGTGAAGCCCACGGGGCAGAATTTGGGGGTCGGAGGGTAGGGAGCTTTGGCGATTTCGCGACCTTCAGTTTCTTCTTCTCCCATCACTTGAGCACAATTGAGGGGGGAATAGTGCTAACCGATAGTGAAGAGCTAGCCGGGCTGGCTAAATCTCTCAGAACCTTCGGCTGGGTTCGTGATTTAACGGATAAGGACAGAATTGCCCAACAATATGAGAGTATTGACCCCCGATATCTATTTGTTAATATCGGATATAATTTTAGACCGACCGAAATGCAGGGGGCTTTCGGTATACAGCAGATAAAGAAACTGGATAGGTTCATACAAATACGGCAGGAAAACGCCGAGTTTTGGACTGAGAGTCTGAGACGACATGGGAATTATCTCTTATTGCACACTGAGAGAGAAAATACAAAGCATGTTTGGTTTGCGTGTCCTGTAACAGTTAAAGCTGATGCCCCTTTCACCAGAAAAGAACTGGTGGATTTTCTAGAGAAAAAGGGGGTCGAAACCAGGCCAATCATGTCGGGGAATTTTGATGAGCAACCTGCAATGAGGCTTTTCCCCTATCGCAAAGTGGGGGATCTACCAAATTCAAGGTTCATTATGCGTAACTCGTTCTTCTTCGGAAATCACCCCGGCATTGCTTCTGAGGAACGACAAGCAATCGTCGATTACTTCAGTGAGTTCATGCGAAGGTACTAGAAATGTCTCCGTGTCATTGAGTGGTTCACATGTGGAGAAAGAGCGTAGCATTCTGATAAGCCTTGGAGCCGAGGCAGCCAACTGAGTGAGGACATGCCTGTAATGAAGTCCTGTGCAGAAGTCCATTTTGCCATGTGTTGGGATTTGCCGGGTAGAGACGCCCGAGATCGCTGTATTAGGTCCGTTGTCTGACAAAGTGGATTGCGGGAACCCGGATTGCCGCCCGTACCAGACGCAACATGCTGTCTCCTCTCGCTTAGCCTCTCTGCCTCAGGTTCTCCAGTATTCCACTGTAGCTGTCTACGGCTTTCTCAAAGGTAAACTCCCTCTCTGCCAGGTTGCGGGCGTTCCGGGCAACTTGCTCCAGATCAGGATGATTCAGCGCCCTGACGATATTCCTGGCAATGCATTCGGGAGAGTTGTCTTCCATGATGAATCCGTTTTCGGCATCGCTCAGCATATCAGCCATGAGCCCAACTGGGGTGCCCAGGACGGGCGTGCCGCAGGCCATCGCCTCGAAGGCGACATAAGGCCCTGCTTCTGTATAGGAGGGGACAACCAACAATCTTAGCTCGTTCAAATAGCCTGGAAGCTTATCGTGGGAAATCCAGCCCACAAATTTGACCTTGTTACCCGATTTATTGGCATACTCTTCCACCTGCGGACGGAGCTGTCCATCACCACCTATTAGAAATGTCACCCCCTCTCTGGTCTCCATTACCATCGGGATTGCTTCCATGAAGTTCAGAATCCCCTTCTCTCCGCTCAGACGTCCGATGTAGCCGATCAGATTACCTCTTTCGTTTAGAGGCTTCTGCATCTTGAACTCATCAAAGTCGAGGAAATACTCGCAGGCTATGGAGATTTTGCTTCGGTATTTTCCCAGACCCCATTTCCTGATCAGGTTCTCCGAGTAGAGAACAATGCGATTTGATAATCTATAATCGACCGACTGTATCCAGACTAATGCATTAGAGAGGGGATCCTTGTGGTGCTCCACCATCTGTACAAGAGATGACGGCAACTCCCAGACGACCTTCTTCCCCGCCAACCTTGCTGTAAGCATAGGTAAGAACGCACCTGCTTCCATAAAGAAAACATAAATGTCGGTATCCCTGGATAGCATCACCAACGTGAACGAGATCCTTATCTGTATCCGTATATATTCTGCAATTCGGGCAAATATATTTTTGACCTTCTTTTGGTGTATCCTGTAAGTCTGAATTCCCCGATTGGTCGTGATCGTTGCATCCTCTACGCCTGCCGTGACAACACAAATTCCGCCCGAGAGAGAACGCAGTATTTCTACCAGGTTTGATAGCGGAGTAACAAACGCTTCTGTAAAAGGGAATGTAACCACGCACACTCTCAACCGATTTGCGACTTTTTTCCCGCTTTGTCGGCTATTCGATTTTCTTATACGCATTAATCAGCCTCTTCTGCATGATGCTCCAACTGTATCTCTCTGTATAAGCTCGACGTCCATTTTCCCCCAAGGCTTGTCGAAGATTGCCGGCACTCTTCAGTTTGATTATCGCTTCCCGGATCGCGGCTACATCCCCGTATGGCACAATAAGGCCGCAATTTTCTTCTCTTACAATGTTCGCCATCGAGCTACCGTCACTAGCAATTATTGGCTTTGCACACATCATAGCTTCAAACAGTTTGTTAGGACTGGCGTATTTGTTATTAGGGATGGCAGGGTCATAGAACGCAAACAGAATATCTGCCGCTACTGTTCTTTCGATCACTTCGGTATAGGGTATTTGACCGAGGCATTGAATCCTTTTGCAGCGCCGGCAGGCATTTTCAATCATTTCCTTATCGGGGCCTGTGCCGGCTATAACCAATCTAGTGTCTTCTAGCCCTTCTACAGCCCTTACTACATGTTCCAGGCCTCTTGATTTATGAATAAGGCCCGCGTAAAAGATCGCGATAGCTGAAGTGCCTGTCATTGACTCAGCCGCAGGCCTTCCCCGTGCTGCAAAGTAATCGGGGGGAGAATTATGAATGTAAACGAGCTTCCTTATTCGTGCCCCTTTAACTTGTTCCAGCCGAGATTCATCCACTAGAAACAGAACGTCGGTAGGCCGGATTCCAAATCGTTCAACCGAAGCGACGAGACTCCTCAGCGCCTTTCTTAGTAGCCGGAAACGGCCATCAGGCAGGTTATTGGCGTAGAAATCATAGATGGTGTAACAGAGCGGGACCCTTTTGATAAATTTGGCGAGGATGGCCGGTATTAAGGTATCCAGGTCACAGGCGTGGATGACATCGCACTTGTGTCTCAGCAAAAGGAAGAACTCGTATATCCACCAAATCGGAAGGTAAAACAAGACAGTGAATTTGTCGTAAGGTGCTTTTAGATTGAACTTGCGAATGGTATACCCATCGCCCTCTTCAGCACCCAGAGTGTGTCGGCGGTCCCAGACCAATAGGCTCACATCATATCCATTCTCGGATAAGCTCTTTGCCACCTTATTGACGGCGGGATCTATCGCGCGCGCTCGAACCAGAGTCACTTTCATTGATTACCAGCACCTTGATAATATGGACCGAATTGCTTCTACTTGCCCAACTGGCTGGCTATTTCCTTCTCTTCAGACGTTCTGAACACACGAACTACCCTATAGATCAGAGGAGTGAATTGGGACTGAAATATGAGTTTTGCCAGCATGTCACTATTGAATGGGAGGGCTGACATTCTGTCCATCGGAAAACCTGGCTTTTTTGTGCATCCAATTGACCGTTATCTCAACAGCCTGTTCTAATGTGTAGGGCAAATCATCGGCTACAAGGGGCTCCAGGTTGAATACGAAACTGGCCAGCATATTCCTGAGACGAGAAGTCGACAAAGGCGGCACGTTCCACCCCATGAACTTCATTATGTCGCCCACTCTCGCTAGCGCCTTGAGGACCGGAACCGGCACTTGATGAATCCTTGGCGCCTGAAACGCCTCCTGGACAAGATTGACCCATGCACGCATGTTCGTCGGTGGATAATCAGCCAGGTAGAATGTCTTGCCGTGTACTTTGTCTGCTGATGCTTTTAGAAGTCTATCTAACTGGCAAACTGTATTCCCGACAAACCCCAGTGATTGGTTGACATTACTGCCACCGGGGTGGACATAGAGGCGGTTTTGTATTGCCTCGAACAGGTTCTTGTATGGCATGTCAAACCAGGGCCCCCAGATTCCGATGGGGCGGACAATCGTCCAGGAATATGGCAACTCGCTTGCCTCCCGCACCACCTTTTCTCCCAGCATTTTACCCTGGCCATAAAGGGTGTCAGGACAATAGTCGGTGTCATCCTTCGGTTGATACCCCGTCCTGCAGACAAGCATGGTTGAAACAAAGATGACCCTCTCCAGGTTGGGCAAGTCTCTTGCCGCTGAAATCAGGTTCCTTACACCTTCATAGTTGGTGGCATAGTCTTCAAGCTTTCTTCCCCGGTCTGCTGTACCGGTTGTGGCAGCCATATTGACGACATAGGTTGGAGAGAAGCGGGCAATCTCTGTCCGTAGGAGCTGCGAGTCCAGGATATCCACCTGTCTCCAACAAGGCCGGTGCTGAGCATTCCTGGGGGGAGCGATATCGAAGTTGAGTACCTCTTCCCCTCTGGATAGGTAGTGCTCAACGAGGTTGGTACCTATGAAACCAGAACCGCCTGTTATCAGTACTCTCATTTCTATCCGTCATTCCGCTCATTCAGCAAACTCTGGTCTAGAACTCAGCGTCCCGCTTGATGTTGTCCCAGTTCTCCAGAAACCACTTATGCACTTTTTTCAAGCCGTCCTCGAAGTTGGTTTGCGGCTGATAATCAAGAAGTTTTCTGGCTTTGTCAATTGAGGACCGCAGGTGGGTCTTCACGTCCCAATTCCGCCGGGGGACATGAGCGATACCGGCCTTGTTATTGGTGAGTCTGTTGACTATGGAGGCAAGCTCAGCTACCTGGTGCTCGGTGCTAGAGCCAAGATTGATTGCCTCCCCGACTGCCTCTTCCCTGATACCCATTGCCAGCAAGCCTTTTATTATATCGTCCACATATGTCCAGTCCCTGGTCTCTGTGCCATCGCCGGTGATCGGCAGTGCCTGCCCATTCATGGCCCAGTAGAGGAAGTTCGGTATCACGTTCCGATATTTTCCCGGTACTTCCCCGGGACCATATACATTGAAAAACCTGGCATTGACAATGGGAAGATTGTACAGATTGTGGAAGTAGTTGGTGTATAGTTCGCCGAGCAGTTTGGTTACCTGGTATGGCGTATGCAGACTGATGGAGACATCATGTTCTTCGAACGGTATCTTTGAGTCCAGGCCGTATACGCCACAGCCGGAGGAGGAATAAACAAATCTTCTCACCCCGGCGATGTTCGCATACTCAAGGACTTTCAGGATTCCCATTCCGTTTACCATCAAATCTGTCTCCGGATTATCAACCGAATTCTGGTTAGCAAAATGGGCTGCGAGGTGAAAGACATAGTCCGGCTTCTCTTTAAAAACACGCTTCAGCATTTCATCGTCGAGCACGCTCCCCCTGACAAATAACACCCGTTCTGATTTGGGAATGTTCCACTCGTACGCTGCCGAGAGATCATCAAGGACGATGATTCTGGCCGCTTCGCCTTTGATTAATGCCCTGGTGAGATTGGAGCCGATGCACCCTGCCCCACCTGTGACAAGGATGTTCTTGCCTTTATACTTACTTAGGTACTCGTTCATTTTGCTTCTCCTTTATAGCTTCTTCCAAGATCTTCTCAAATTCGTCCGTGATGCTCTCCCAGCTGTATCTTTCAGCGAAGCTCCGTGCTTTCTGACCCAGCTCTTGTATTTTACCACTTTGAATCAGTTCCATGGCTTTGGCGACAGCGTCCTCAGGCTTATCCACATACACCACGCCGTTATCCTCGCCAAACTCTTTCATTACCCCGGGAAGTCTGGTGGCAATCACGGGCTTTTTCATTGCCATATACTCATACATCTTGATGGGGACAATGTCCTGCATTATTTTTTCATCAGGGTAAGCCGGCAGCAGGCATACATCGGAGGCAGCGATAAAAGATGGAATTTCCTCATAGGGCTTCTTGCCGGTGAGGATAATCCTGTCCTTCAAGTTATGTTTTTCACGTATTTGCTGAAGCGCCTCATAGGCATCGCCTTCGCCAACAACAAGGAGCTTGAGATTAGGATTGTCTATTCGGGCTAGTTGTGAGGCAACCTCTTTCAAGCCTGAAAATTGGTATAGCCAGCCCATGAAGAAGAGGACAATGTCCTTCCTGGTGAGCCCGTAATGTTGCCTTATGGTGTCACCTTTGGTAACTGGGTCGAAGCGCTCAATATCAATGCCTGCCCGCAGGATCTGAGTTCGCTCGGGCGAAGCTCCCAGCCCTTTCACGTAGTCCTTGAGTTTCTCGTTAATTGCCAGCACTTTGTCGGCTTGTCGCAGTGTCTTGTGTTCTAACAACATGGCGATAGGGTGAAAAGGCTTGAAAGGAATAAGCCTGTGTAATACGTCGATCCAGTAGTAGATAAATGGTGTGTTATTTTTCCTGGCGGCCCGCATCGCCAAATAGGTGCTCAAGATGCCGAAGCCGATAATCAGATCGGGACAAGAATCTTTTATTTGATGACGGATTTCCTTTCTATAAGAGAATACTGATGAAACATAATCCAGCCAGGGAAGTTTTATGATGCCAGGGCGAATTAGCGTGACGTTTGCGCCATCATAGAATCTTGATACATTGCTGAACACCTGTCGTTTTGAGCGTAACTCCCTCTTGCCCTGTGTCCTCCATAGAAGCTCATAGTCGATGACACGAACTTCGTGACCTTTTAGGGAAAGTCTCTCTATGAGGTGATGCTGCTGGTGTGGGCCTCGCAGCAGCCAGTCGGTATCCTGAACCAGAAGGATTTTCACGCCAGCCACTTTTTACTTCTTGCTATAAACCCGTTTCATCCATTCAATGGTCTTCGGGATACCTTCTTCCAGGGGTATCTTCGGGGTATGCTTCAAGTCTCTTCTGGCTTTGGAAAAGTCCATGTGCTTGACTTTGGTGGTAAAAGGTTCCGCCTCCTTGTAAGTGACTTTGGAATCATTTTTGCCTAGATTCTTCAGTATAAGATCGGAGACGTATTTTATCTCATGTTCCCATTCCTCTTTGCTCCCGATGTTGTAGACCTCTCCCGGTTTGAAATTATCAACTATATTAGCAAAGGTGCGGCAGGTATCTTCGACATAGTCGAAGATGCGGCGGTGACCCAGGTAGACGGTATAAGGCTCGTCATTTAGGGCTTTATGGATAAAGGCGGGGATGACTCCTCGGTAGGGGCTATAGTATTCGTGGGGGCCGTAGGCGTTGACCGGTCGAACCCTTACGGTTTCAGTCCCAAACATGGCTGCTGAATTCAGTACCTGGAGCTCGCCCACCCACTTGGTCATAGCATAATCGTTCATTTGCTTTATGGGCACTTTGTCCATCACATCCTCACTCATCACCCTGTCGTAGTCACCATACACTTCCGCGCTGGAAAAGAATATCATTCTGAACTTCTTCCTTTCCTGGAGGCGGATCACATTCTTGGTACCTATTACATTGGTGAGCCAGAGGTTCTCATAATAATCCTCACCATTCCAGCGCCCATACTCTGCGGCCAGGTGATAGACATAGTCAAAGTCATGCTGCTCAAATACTCGCTCAAGCTGGCGGTATTTAGCGACATCGCAGCGGATGTAGTTCGGTCCCTCGGAATGCCCCAAATCACATACTCGGACTTCGTGTCTTCTTTTTCTTAGTTCGGGGACGAGGTTTGAGCCGATAAAGCCCAGCCCGCCGGTAACCAGTATTTTAGCCATTAATTATCCTCCGTTATAATTCTTACGATTCTCTGGCCTGCTTTGCCATCTCCAAACGGGTTGCTCCACTTGTTTTCCTTATTAAGCATAAGTCTGGTGCAGCGAAGTATTTTGTCGGGTAGGGTTCCAGCTAGAAGATTCGAGCCAACCTCCAGGGTTTCAGGTCTTTCAGTGTTGTCCCGTAAGGTAACACAAGGAATACCGAGGATGCAAGCTTCTTCCTGAACGCCGCCGGAGTCGGTGAGGATAAGCCTGGCGTTGCTCTCAAGTTGCAGGAAGTCGAGGAAACTTACGGGTTCAATTAGTGTAATGTTCTTGGGGTCAAGGCCAAACTCGTTCATCCTCTTCCGAGAATGAGGGTGGACAGGGTAGACTGTCGGGATGCGAAACTCAGCAGCTACTTTATCCAGACCCTTCAAGATTGAGGCAAATCGTCTCGGGTTGTCAACGTTCTCCTGTCGGTGAAGGGTCACCAGGAAATATTCTTTGGGGGTAAGATTCAGACTACTAAGAGTATTTCCTTGTTCTTTAGCTATCCCTAGATTCTGATAGACAGCATCAACGATAGTGTTGCCTGTGACAAAAATCTTCTCTTTAGAGATGCCTTCACCAAGTAGAATCTGTCTAGCTTTCGGTGTAGGGGCAAACAGGTAATCGGAGCAATGGTCAGTTAAGATTCGGTTGATTTCCTCGGGCATACTTCTATCGTAGCTTCTTAGTCCGGCCTCGACATGCCCGACTTTTACATGGAGTTTTGTCGCTGCCAAAGCTCCAGCGAACACAGAGTTGGTATCGCCCTCCACGAGGATGATATGAGGGCTTTCATCCCGCAAGACATTTTCTACGCCTATGAGTATCTTTGCCGTCTGTTGAGCATGAGAACCTGAGCCAACCTCAAGATTGTATTTAGCTTGCGGCAACTTTAGCTGCTCAAAGAAGACCCTGTCTAAGTTATGGGAATAATGCTGACCGGTGTGGAGGATAAAGTAAGTGACTTGCCTCTTCTCCAGCTCCCTGATTACCGGAGACATCTTGATTATTTCGGGGCGAGTACCTAAAGCTATGGCGATTTTCATAACAAAATTTCCCCTAGATTTTGCGGCATTCAAAAGTAACAGTTCCGCCTTGGGTATAAGGTTCGCCAGGGTCTACACATTGCATATAAGCACGGTCTGGATCGCGAGATGTCGTTAATCCAAGTTTTACAGGGCACCAATCGTGTTCCAATATGGTAACGTAATGCAGCAAGGTTGATAGTGCATGAGTGCAAACCGCGTCTGTTTTGTCCAACAGTATTCTTGGGTCGTCTATCACCATTTTGTCACCGACCTTATACACCGGGCATTTGCCTTTAATCTTGCGGACCTTTATCTCCAGCATTGGTTGCTCTTGAAAGCCAGTCAATAGTCTAGAGTCGGGAGTACGATTAGTCAAGACACAGCTGGTTTGTTGAGCTTGTTGAGATGGCTAGATTGCCTTATCCCGAAAAACGGGGCTCACAATTGTTTTGCTGCGCCCAGAACTTCTTTGAGGAAAGCCCGTTCCTTCATCTGCTCGAATTCTGCCTCGGTGTAAACAAGGGGCTCTATGGGTAAGGACGTCAAGTCAAGAATTTTGCCGATACGCTGGTGCATCCTGCCCTCAAATTCGCCCACTATGACAAGGTCTATGTCGCTGCCCTGGTGGAAGTCGCCTCTGGCGAATGAGCCATAAAGATAAACCCTCTTTACTTTGTGTTTGCTCTTGAGGAGATGGGCAAATTGCCTCAACTCTTCATAAATCTCTTGACGGTCTTCAAGATTGACCCGGCATAATTTATAGTGTTGTGCAGGACTCTGCTCAGGATTCCTCTCCCTTGGCGGGAGAGGATCAAGGTGAGGGTGAACTCTCATCCCAAAGTCTCCCTTATCCTTTCAAGGACGCCTTCCAGATTTGTAAGAACCTCGTTGTTCCAGAACCTCATTATCCGGTAACCACGTTGCTCCAGCCTCTTCGTCCTCTCCTCGTCTCTTTCCTTTGTTCTCTCTTCATTGTGTTGGCCGCCGTCTATCTCAATTATAAGCCCTCTTTGGAGACTGGCGAAGTCAACAATGTATGGGCCTATAGGCTGTTGCCTTCGGAACTTCATGCCCTCGAGCTGTCTGTTCCTTAGCTTCATCCAGAGGGCTTTTCAGCATCCGTGTACTTCTGGCGAAGTTCGCGAGCGAAACCTACCTGTTGTTGGCTCTTTTTCACGGAGCCCCCTCACTCTGACTCTCTCCCGTTGTGGGAGAGAGAATTATGGTTATCTATGCATTTTGCGGGGTCTTGCCTTCTGAATGCGCTGGTTGTCCGCAATTATTTCCGCCTGGCTAGGGCGTTGAGGATTATGCCGGTGAAGATGCTCAGTATGCCAGCGATGATGAACAGGGCGGTCAAGACGGCGCTGCCTACGGCTAGCTGGCCTGTTGTGTTGGCGACGTTGATCACCCTGAACCCAAAAACGAGGCCGATCACCAACAAGATACCGCCTATGATTCCGAAGACGAACAGTGGTTTCCTCTCAGAAATCATGACGATTATCCGGCTGAGAACGTCTACGCCGTGCCTGATGGGGTTGAGGGTCGAGCCATCCTTGGTATATATGTTTGAGATGGGCACTTCAGTCACCTTGAGGCCCTTGTCGGAGGCGAACGTTATCATCTCTGATTCTACGGCGAACCCATTCGCTTTCAAATCCAGCCCGTTTATTGCCTTCGGTGAAAGGGCCCGGAAGCCGGATTCGGAATCGTAGACACTGGTTCTAGAAGCAAACCGGCTCGAGCGGAAAATGACTTTCTTGCCGATGCGGCGGTAGAGGGGAGTCTTGTCTTCCTGGGCTTCTCGCGAGCCGATGACGAGGTCAAAACCATCCGAAATAGGCTTGAGGAGAACGGGAATCTCATTAGGGTCATGCTGGGCATCAGCATCCAACAAGACCAACACATCGGGATTTCTCTTTCTGGCCTCGGTCAGTATGCTCTGGATGGCCGCGCCTTTGCCCCTATTTTCAGGGTGGCGCACTACCGTGGCGCCGGCGAGCTGGGCAACCTTGGCGGTGTTATCCGTGCTCCCATCGTCAACAACGATGACCTCATCCACATACTGCTTTGTCTGGAGCACTATGCTTCCGACATATCTTGCCTCATTATAGGCAGCAATCCCAGCCAACACCTTCGGGCGAGTTTGTTGAGTCATTTGGGTTCCTTGAGTTTCTTGGGTTTGTTGAGTTCTTCGTGTTCACTGAGTTTGTTGGGTTGCTTGAGTGCCTGGGGCTTGCCCTTGTTCAAGGGGTATCTAATGAAACCGGAGATTAAGCGGGCTACTTCGTCGGATTTGGAGTAGAGTTCATCGAATTTCTCTTTATTGATGTAGCCTTGGTCTAAGGCGACATAAAGCTGACTCTGGACTTCGGCGACCGAGCCTTTGGCAATAAACAGGAATTGGGTAAACTCCTTCGTTGACCTTCTTGAAAACCCCTCAGCTATATTGGACATTATGGAGACCGCAGCACTGTGATTTTGCTCCCTGAATTTGTAATCGCCAGTGAAGCCCTTGTTAGATTCTACGGCATCGTAGATTATGTTCACCAAGACTCTTGCTTCCTGCCACGCCTTAATATCTTCGAATTTCTCAATCTTCACTCAATCAGCTCAATCAACTCTAACAACTCAATAAACCCAATGAACTCATTTGACCGTTACCGATTTGGCTAGATTGCGGGGTTTGTCGGGGTCGCACCCCCGGTTGACAGCTAGATAATAAGCCAAGAGCTGAAGGGGAACCACGGCCACCATAGGATAGAGTAACTCATCAACTTTGGGAAGCTTGATCCAGGAATCATAAACTTCGCTTTCCTTATCGGAGACACCGATAATGTACGCGCCGCGAGATTTAGCTTCAATAGCGTTGCTGAGGGTTTCAGAAAAGGTATAATCGGCAGGGCAAATCACCACCACTGGCGTGCCGGGCTCGATGAGGGCTAAGGTGCCATGCTTTAGTTCCCCGGCGGGCATACCTTCGGCGTGGGCATAGGAAATCTCTTTAAGCTTTAAGGCGCCTTCAGAGGCGATGGCAAAGTTAATCCCTCTGGCTATGTAGTAGAAATCGTTCTTGTCTTTCAGGTTCTGACTGAGTTTGATAAGCTCGCTCTTGTTCCAGTCCAGGACTCTGGTTATCTCGCCGTTCAAGCTGGCAAGCTTAGCTGTCGCTTCATCAAAAGC
This sequence comes from Dehalococcoidia bacterium, assembly GCA_022866545.1. GTDB lineage: Bacteria > Chloroflexota > Dehalococcoidia > GIF9 > AB-539-J10 > RBG-13-51-36. Next base: position 43,867 of record JALHUO010000046.1, read on the forward strand.
ATCAACCATGGAGAAAGACAACAGGTAGAATATGGCCAGTTGGGACAGGAAGGTCTTGGTGGCGGCCACAGCTATCTCGGCACCGCAGTTCAGGTAAATGACCTGGTGGCTCAGGTCAGCCAGTATGGAGTTAGGTCGGTTGATTATGGAGATGACTTGTGCGCCGTTGTCTCTGGCAGCCTTTACCCCCTCGATTATATCAGCGGTCTCGCCACTCTGGGAGACAGCGATGACAATGGTGTTTTTGTCCACAGAGTCGGCGAAATAACCGAACTCAGAAGCCATGATTACGTCACAAAACTTCTTGCCCACTTTGGAAAAGAGATACCTACCGACCAGAGCGGCATAACGGGAAGTGCCACAAGCAGTTATGATCACCTGATTTGCCCTCAGAATATCCAGAGCAATCTTGGTGAATGTCTTTCCGTCCTGGCAAGCTGTTTGGCCGAGCATCTGAGCTTGCTCCATTATCTCCTTGAGCATGAAATGCTGGTAGCCTCCTTTGTGGCTCTCGGCCCAGCTCTGGTCCAGTTTCCTGACTTGCTTGGCCAGCTTGTTTCCCTTGGGATCGAAGAACTGGACTCCTTCCTGTGTCAGCATCACCACCTCGTTATCTCCCAGCCCCATGACCTGATTGGTATATTGAGAGAAAGCCAGAGCGTCACTGCTAACATAGTAATCAGTGGCGTTAATGCCGACAATTAAAGGGTTATTCCTCCTTGTGCCTACAATTTTGGCGGGGTTGTCAGGGGCCATGACTAGAAACGCATAGGAACCCTCAAGCTTTGGAGCTATGTTTAGCACAGCCTGTTCCAGGGAACACCCGCTCTTGAGCTCATCTTCGATGAGATGAGGGATGACCTCAGAGTCAGTCTCAGAGGTAAACTTGTGTCCCAGTTTGGTAAGTTCCTGGCGAAGCTGCTGATTGTTCTCGACAATGCCATTGTGGACTACAGCTATTCTGCCACCACAATCGGAATGAGGATGAGCATTTAATTGCGTGACACCACCGTGAGTTGCCCAGCGGGTGTGCCCGATGGCGACGTTGCCGGGCAGGCTTGCCAGGTTATGCTTCTGAATGACTTCGTCGACCTTGCCAGCGTCTTTCCTTATCAATAGCCTGCCATCGGACAAGGAAGCTACGCCTGCTGAATCATAGCCACGGTATTCCAGACGCTTTAGGGCCTCGATGATAATGGGGACTGCAGGCTTCTGGCCACAATAACCAATAATACCGCACATTTAGTTTTCTCCAGCCAATTATATCACGATCTGGGCCATGTCCAGTCCTCATGTGCGCGCCAATATCCTTTATTAAGAGAAGACAGTGCCGGCTATGGGGCGCAGCACAGCATCAATCATGAGACGCTTTGCGAGGTCAGGCCTCAAGAGGTAGCATGGTCTCGTGGAATGGGTTCAAAGCGAGCCTGGAAGAAACGGAGGTATTTGGGCTCATAGACCATCTTCAAGCCCCGCGCCTCCCCGCGGATGTCGTATATGGCTTTCACTGATTCAGCCACAACGTCCATGTGCGCCTGGGTGTATACCCGACGGGGTATCGTCAAACGCGTCAGTTCCAGGCTGGGATGGCGATGGTCACCGGTCTCAGGGTCTCTCCCGGCACTGACAGTGCCTCTTTCCATAGATCGAATGCCAGAATCGAGATATAGTTCGGCAGCTACTGTCTGAGCCGGAAACTGGCTCTGAGGTATGTGAGGATAGAACCTTCTGGCATCCACGAAGACTGCAGGGCCACCTATTGGCTTTACACTCGGTATCTCCCAGTCGAGCAATACTGTACCTAGATAACGAACCTGGTCAACTCGAGCCCGGACATGGGCATCATCTACGGCTTCGGTGATGCCGATGGCTAATGCTTCCATGTCACGTCCTGCCAGACCACCATACGTATGCAATCCTTCGTAGACCACAACCACATTGCGCAGCTCGTCAAACAAATCACTGTCGTTGACTGCCAGCCAGCCACCGATGTTGACCAGGTGGTCTTTCTTGGCACTCATCCAGGCGCCGTCAGTTAAGCTACAAAACTCCTTAAGGATGGCGGCGATACTCTTGTCTTTGTATCCCTCTTCACGCTCCTGGATGAAGAAAGCGTTCTCAACCATCCGGGTGGCATCAAGGTA
>JALHUO010000047.1 GCA_022866545.1 Dehalococcoidia bacterium
ATTGGGAGGTCGTAACCGCGTTGTTATCACACATGGAAACGGACCACAGGTGGGAAATCTTCTTCTTGCTTTGGAGGCGGCGAAGGAGGTCCCGTCAATGCCGCTTGATATGTGTGGCGCCGCAACACAGGGGTTTATGGGCTATATGATTCAGCAGACTCTGGCCAATTGCTTGAGGGAAAAGGGGCTTGCCCACAACGTTACCACCGTTATCTCTCAGGTAATCGTGGATGAAAATGATCCCGCTTTCGGACACCCCACAAAGCCGATTGGCCCCTTTTACACCCTTGAGGAAGCCATGCGGTTGGAAAGGGAGAGAGGTTGGCAAATAATCAAGGATGCGACCCGCGGCTATCGCCGGGTAGTTGCATCTCCGGAGCCGCTGGAAATTCAACAGGCGAGGATAATCAGGAGCATGCTAGATGCTGGTGAAAATGTAATCGCCGTCGGGGGTGGTGGTATTCCGGTAATAAGAAGCCCCGATAGGTCACTCCGCGGCGTTGAGGCTGTAATAGACAAGGACCTTGCCTCAGCTCGCTTAGGACTTGACATAGACGCAGACGTTCTCCTTATTTTGACCGCTGTGGAAAATGTTTTTGTTGATTTTGGCCGCCCGTCTGAGAAGCCTTTGCATCTTATTACGGTCACCGAGGCAGAGGCACTCCTTAAAGAAGGCCAATTCGGGATCGGTAGCATGGAGCCGAAAATACGCGCGTCCATAAAATTCCTTAAAGGTACCCCAAGGGAGTGTAAGCGTGAAGTAATAATTACTACGCCTGAAAGGGCGATGGAAGCACTGGCAGGAAAAGTCGGAACGCGGATAGTCTTGGACTCTAATCGTGAATCGTCAGTGTAAATGGGACACTTTCGGGCTTTTGTCTTCTGGTATGGTAACGTCCAGAAATATCTAAGCATTGCCGGTGTTGAAACCATCAGAGCAACAGAGAAGAAATGTTAGAGCAGGTTCAAAAGGCGTACGAAAGATTTAAAGAGACGAAGACTTTCGAATTCCCCACTTGGCTTTATGGTTCTCCCAAGGGAAAGCTGTTTAAACTAGAAGTTGAAGATTGCCCAAGATTTGGTAACACTGCTTACGTTGAATTCGATTCGCTGAGAACGGCTTTTCTAGTAATCGATATGCAGGTTGACTTCTGTGGTGAGAAAGGTTATGTCGATGTCATGGGTTATGATCTTTCTTTGACTGCTGCAACTATAAAACCTATTGAGAGTGTTTTGAACTGCGTCCGTGGTACTGATATCAAGGTTATTTACACTCGTGAAGGTCACGAACCTGACCTTTCGGACGCACCATTTAACAAGGTTTTGCGGAGCAAGATTATTGGTGATGGAGTAGGCATTGGCGATATTCCTCCTAATGGTCTTGGTCGCCTCTTAGTTCGTGGTCAAAAGAACTGGGACATTGTTAATGAACTTCACCCTATTGAGGGTGAATATATTGTTGATAAAGCTGGAAAAGGGGCGTTCGGATCAAGCACTATTCATATAGTGCTTAAAAATCTTGGCGTAACCCATCTGGTCCTCTCAGGGATCACCACTGACGTTTGCGTTCACACAATAATGAGAGAGGCTAATGATTACGGATATTGGTGTGTTCTCTTGGGAGACTGTACGGGAGCTACTGACTACGGCAACTATCAATCTTCTATTAGGTCAATTAAAATGCAAGGCGGCGTCTTTGGTTGGGTATCTGACTCCCAACGTTTCGTACAGGCTGTGAATGCGAACTTGAAATTACTTGCACGCTAAAAGTAACAGATTTCAAGTGTTGGCACTTTAACACCACATGTGGATAAGGCTTAAAGTATCATCCGGATTTTTTTGATGCAGCATGGAGGGTGTCTAGTTGTGGGAAAATTAGGATCACGGCGTAGGTTACACGTCAGGGCAAAAAGAGGATGTTCTGATGCGATTGCTGCAATTATCCAGGAAAGGTCGGGACAGCCTAAAGTGGTTTACCGACTGGCAGGAGATGCCTACCTCCTCGTGGAATACGGGGAAATGACTCTAGACCTCGATCTTAGATTCCGGGTGCACTCTCTAGAACAGTCAATTAAGAGTATTCCTGTGGAAGGAGTCCTAGAAACAGTGCCGGGTGTTCGTTCCTTGCTTATCAAATACAATGGGCTACAACTGCCCTTAAGTAGGCTTCTTGATACCTTGAAAGCAATTGAAAAAAGCCTCCCCCCAATTCAGGAAGTCGAAGTTCCCTCGCGAGTCATCCATCTACCAATTGCCTTTCATGACAGATGGACACTGGAGGCCATAGCCAAATATATCCAATCGGTGAGAGCTGAAGCTCCCTACTTGCCAGATAATGTGCAGTTTGTGGCCCGGTGTAACGGGTTAGAGAGTATAGAACAAGTGATTACATACCTTCAAGCTACGCAGCACCTGGTCATTGGTCTGGGTGATGTATATCTCGGAGCCCCCTGTGCTGTGCCACTGGATCCTAGATACCGCTTGGTAGTTCCAAAGTATAATCCGGCGAGAATCTATACACCTGAGGGCGGTGTGGGTATTGGTGGCTCATATATATGCATCTATCCCATGGAGTCTCCGGGTGGGTACCAGCTCGTTGGACGGACCCTGTCCATATGGAATACTTGGCAGACTGCTCCTGCTTTTGCTGAAGCCCCGTGGCTGCTAAGGCTCTTTGACCGGATTCAATTTGAATCAACCAGTGAAGACGAATTATTAAACGCCAGAGAAGCGATGCTGAGCGGGAGTTATACTCTCCGAATTGAGGAGGAGACTTTTAGTGTCAAGGAATACAAGAAATTCCTCGACTCAGTTCGAGACGAAGCAGAGACGTTTAAAGCGAGGCAAAAACGCGCAGCAAAACAGTGGACCAAGGGATATTAAAGGTCTCGGGAAGGTTGAAACATGATAGAAGTAATCAATGCTGGTCTCTATACTACTGTCCAGGATTACCCGGGGCGTGTTGGTTATTGGAATGTTGGGATTCCTCCGTCAGGACCGATGGATGCACTAGCCTTTCGAATTGCCAATAAACTGGTGAGCAACGGGGACCACGAGGCGGGGTTAGAGATTACTGCTATAAACCCTGCATTGAAGTTCTTGAGTGATGCCACGGTGGCTCTTGCTGGGGCCAAGCTCCGAGGTACAATAAATGGCAAAGAAGTTCCTTGGTGGGAAACTCTGTATGTGGAGAAGGGAACTGTTTTATCTCTTGGGGCTGTGCAGGGGCCTGGATGGCGCTCCTACTTGGCAGTAGGCGGCGGAATCGATGTCCCGGATTATCTAGGGAGTAAATCAACTTTCCCACAAGCGCACTTTGGTGGATACGAAGGTCACCCCTTAATGAAAGGAGATCTTATCCACATTAATAAAGGAATACCTGAATTTCATAGGCCCTGGAAGTCAGCTGCCGCGATTCTCCCCCAATACGAGACTGAGTGGGAGGTGGGGGCAATCCCTGGACCCCACGCAGCACCGGACTTCTTTACTCCAGTGGATGTAGAAATGTTTTACAACACTCAGTGGCGTGTCCACTATAACTCCAACCGACTCGGTTATCGGCTTGAAGGACCCAAGCCCCAATTCGCCCGAAAAGACGGGGGAGAAGGTGGCCGCCATCCTTCTAATGTACCAGATTATGCATACGCTATAGGGACAGTGAACTTTACCGGAGACATGCCTATAATCCTAACTGTGGATGGTCCCAGTTTAGGCGGGTTTGTTTCATTGGCCACGGTCACCACTTCTGAATTATGGAAGATTGGCCAAGCTAAACCCCATGACTTTATCCGCTTCAAAAAACTGACTGTTGAAGAAGCGATCGAGCAACTGTCTAGACAAGAGCAGCTACTTCAATCATTAGCATAAAACATAGCATGAACTGAATGACCCCGAAACCACGCTCATCTAGCGCACGAAGCAATGCATATCCTAATTCTTCTCCGCAATGCTCGTTATTTGTGCTATAAGTGCTGAAGTTACCGCTGGCACATGAGGAGATTTGGGTAACGGTAATGTATCTTCTCAAACCTGGTGTGTTCTACCACAATGCGGGCACTTGATTTGTGGCTCTTTGAAATTGGGTGGCACTCGCAACCTGGCGCCGCAGTCACATGTAATGGTCTTATAGTTACTCAGTCGCCACATTACATCTGAGGTGTCGCGAGTCCGCTCTATATCGTTTGCTTCACCAGCTTCGCCCTCGAGCTTTATGGTTGCTATGGGGACTGTTTCGGCAGTGAGGCTGGCGGCAGGTATAACTCCCTTGCCTCCGCGAACCTGGCGGTAAGCCTGGTCATAATTGTTGAAAGAGGCGCCGGCCATGGCACGCAGGATGCGTACCCTCTCTGATATAGGGGGATGGGTGCTGGTGAGATCGCTGGCTTTCAAGCCTTTCTTGCGGAAAGGGTTGACGATATACATAGGGGCCGTGGCCTGATTAGCTGATTTCAACTGCTCAGTCGAGGCAGCCAGCTTTTCCAGGGCTGAGGCCAGTCCTTCAGGATATCTAGTGTATAGGGCTCCTGAGGCATCTGCCAGGTATTCTCTCTTCCGAGAGATGGCAAAATAAATGAGCTGCGCAAAAATCGGCGCCAGTATGATAAATACGAGTGCCACGACCAGAATTATTAGCTGAGCCCCCCCACCCCCTCCTGATGAGGAGCTTCTTCTCGACCCGGTCCTGCCGCCAAGAAACAGGAAACGTGACCCATAATAGGCCAGGAGGACGATAGTGCCGAGCAAGACACTGCACATCGCCATGAGCAGCACATCCCGGTTTTTGACGTGAGATATCTCATGGGCCATGACTCCCTGCAATTCATCGCGGTTCAGTTTTTGGAGCAGTCCCGACGTAATAGCTACAGATGCCCTATTGGGGTCGCGACCGGTGGCGAAGGCGTTTAATGCCGGGTCATCAATGATGTATATGTCGGGCATTTTCTCCAGCCCGGAGGCAATCTTCATTTCCTCAACCACATTGAACAGGCGTGGGTGGTCATCGGGTCTGATTTTCTTCGCCCTCGACATGCCGAGCAGGATGCTATCACCCTGGAAATAGGCAACTAGGCTCAAAATCACCCATAGCAATATGGCGATGACCAGGCCCGCAACGGCACTATCGAAGGCCAGGCCCAGGAAATAGCCAATGAGGATCAATAGTGCTCCCATGCCTATTGTCAGCACTACAGACCTTATCTGGTTAGACCTGATCTGTTCCCACACAGCTTAAGTGGCTTTTTACTGAGTGAAACTAACCTTGGGCGCTTCTTTTTCGGCAGCTAGAGTAACCTCGAAGAATTCACCAGCCTTAAAACTAAACATGCCGGCCACGATGTTAGATGGAACCATCTGCGTCTGGTTGTTATATCTCAAGACCGAATCATTGTAGAACTGGCGGGAAAAGCTTATTTTATTCTCGGTTGAGGTAAGCTCCTCCTGAAGTGCCAGAAAGTTCTGATTGGCTTTGAGGTCGGGGTAGCGTTCCACTACGGCCAGCAAACGGGATAGCGCCGAACTCAGTTCGCCTTCAACCTTGGCTCGCTCACCGGCCCCGGCAGATGAGGCTTGTAGGGCAATATTGCGGGCCTTGGTTACTGCTTCCAGGGTTTCCCGCTCGAATTTCATATACCCCTTGACAGTTTCGACCAGATTGGGAATGAGGTCATGACGTCGTTTCAGTTGGACGTCAATCTGCGCCCAGGCGTTCTTGACCTGATTGCGCAGCCTGACCAAGCCATTGTAGAGAAACCACAATACGATAAGAAGAACCACAACAACACCGATAATGACATAAAGTGCTATCATATTGAACCTCCTTTAGCTCTATATTATAGCCCCGGGAACCCCACCTACACAAGCCGTATCTCTGGTAACTTTCCGGCACCACGACCGTGGGAAAGTGCAGCTTATCCGATAGTTATATCGACCTTTTTGCTAATGTCCAGTCCGCCGGGAACGTCGAGTTTGGCCAGCAGATACCACTGGAGTCGTCGACGCGAAATTGTGCCAGTCATCGCCGCTGCTGTTTGTACGACCTTCAGCACTTGGCCTAGCCTACCTTCAGGCATCTGTGGTCCCATACCTAGAATATCTGCCGGTATCTTTATCTCGAAGTGATACTCTCCCCCTTGGCTGTATTCCTTTTCGCTATCTAGCTGCTGCTTGAAGTCATAGATGTGCTCGATCTTAGTTGACCCCCCGCCGCCCATTGTGCCCACACCACCCGACGTCCTTCCCCCTCCCCAGCCCACTTTGCCTCCACCCCCCGTGGTTATCTCTTCCCCGATTAGAAATATGCTCACTTCCCTCGCCTGCACTGGCTTCTTTAATGTCAAGGCAACATCGCCAGAAATGGTATCTCCCGGAGCATAGTTCGTCTTTTGAACTGTGATATTAATTTTTCCTTTGCTGCCAAACATGGTTCCTCCTTCTCTCGATTCCGGGGTTGGGTGGATTACCCACACCCTGGATAAACAATATTACTCTACTGAGACTGTCTCTGCAATTCCTGCTTCGCACTCACTAGTTCCGTCATTGGTCGGTAGCTTGGCTTTATATTGTGAGAGTGCCTGTTGGCCAATGTGAAGGGTTTGTCTAGGCGCTTCCGGTTTGTTGCGGAGCTTTGAATACTTCTTCTAAGAAACTGATGACCTGTCCCCTGGAATCATGTTTCGGTGGATGTTCCCCAGTCAGATGTCTTATCAGTTGGGTGACCTCACCTCCGTCAAACCACAGCCCATGTTGGTCACGGCATATGTCGATGAGGGTTCCAGGCTGTTCGCCTAATGCTGTTTTCTTCATCCTACGGCCACAGATGGGGCACTTACGTTTCTTTTCTGATGAAACGGCTTCCTGAGAGTTAAAGATGCCGTCAAAGAACGTCTTTGACTCTTCAAGACCCTGTGACTTGAGCAACAGCTCAAGCTCTCCAGAGTCGAACCATACCCCTTTGCAGTTACTACAGTAATCCAACTCAATACTATGATACTCAACGACTATCATAGCGGATTTGCAGACAGGGCATATCATCGCCTTCAGACCTCATCAGGGTATTGTAATAGTGTAGATGTCCGAGGCAGGCATGTCAAGATTGTTGTTGCATAAGCTTCGGACAATACCAATGAGGTAAATGCATTGAGAATTAGCTCTTCGCCCTTCGGCGTCTTCTGAGCCAGATTACCAGAGGTGGCACCCAGGCCCAGCAGAAAATGCCAAGCCAGATGAGCACAGTGGCTAGACCTCTGCCAAATGTTGTCAGCCCACGCACTGCCGATTGTAAAGCAGCGGAAGCGCTCCAGGGTTCAGCCAATCCCTTTGTTTTCTGTAAGGTTACTTCAATAAGTGCTGTCTCTGAGGTCTGCTCCAGATATTGCATGCGGCCTTCAATTTGCTCAATCTGTCCCCTCACCTTGGAAAGCTCGCTCTGCACCTTCAACATTTCCTCTACGGTCTCTGCCTTCTCCATCAAGGCTAGATACTGGGCTTCGGTCGCTAGAAGGTTGCTTAGCTGAGCTTCCAGGTCAACATATTCCTCAGTTACATCCGTTGCCGTGGTAGTCTCGTAGGGCACGTCTCTGGCCAACTGGCGAAGTCTGGCAAAAGCTTCGTCAAATGTTTCAAAAGGAACGCGGATGATAATGCGACCCTCGACCCTCTGTGCATATTCATATTTATATGAAGAAACTACGTAGCCGTTGAGCTCATCAGCCATCTCAGCAACTTCACTCATAGTCTCGGCTATATCTTCCACCTCCAGAGTCATGGAGCCTGTTTTTACGATTTTGCGGTCTTTCGTTAGTTCATCAGGAATCCCGCTTTCATCTTGCCCTCCCTCACCAGGCACACTAGGTGCTTCTGATGTCCAAGCACAGCCACTGATTAGCACTACCCCCAGAATTAGCAGTATTAGAATTGAAACTTTGAGCAGCTTGTTCATTTTGCCTCCCTGATTACTGCCTTTATTCCAGCAACCCCCTCAGAAGCAGTTTGGTAATATTATAACATAGTAGACTGAAATCTTGAGGAATGAGGGGGCTTTAGACAATCTCTATCTCTATATCATCGACGCTCTTCACCGGTTTTTTCAAATCAACCAGGGCGATCGTGCGTTCGGAGATATAATGTCTATAAGCCGAAGATGTGAATATGGTAAGGCACCTTCTGCCATACATGGTGGGTGGGGCATCCGGTTGGTGGGACCTTATCAAGACATTCTTGCCTAGTCGGGCCATGATTTCCTGGAACCAGCCCCGCCCGAATTGAGGTCTGCCGGTATAGGGATCAATGCCCAGAAACTTCCCCGCCCTTTCCTGCCAGTCCCCCCATGTTATTTGATGCCATTCGGCATTCCCTGGCTTTATCTTGTCTATGTCCGCTAAACCTGACACATTTGGAAGTGCTCCGTGCAGAGCAACGATTCCATTTGGTGTAGACACAGCAAGCGGCAACATGGCAAGGACCTCGCTGTATCGCTGGCTAAGTTCGGCGTCCAGTCCTTCCCAGAAATCAGCAGGGTGGAAGTTATATACAGCGTGGCCTTCGTGATTCCCCATAAGCAGGTAAAGAGAATCGGGGTGCTCAATCTTTTGCTCAAGCAAAAAGTTAATGTTCTCCAGCGAAGCTGGTCCCCGGTCAACGTAATCCCCCAGGAAAACGAGCTTGTTCTGCGGCTTGAGATACTTGTGGATGATCTTTTCCGTGGCTTCGAGGTCACCGTGAGTATCGCCAGCGAAAATGACTTTGCCGGACTCCAACTGTATCAACTTTGCCTCTGAGGCAAACCTCTTCTCTGCCTCGTTGAGCAAGTCTTTTATTTCTTCTCTGGTCATACTACACAGCCTGTCCCTTCGAAGAAGCATACGCTTTCATCAGCATAGACGTTTTCCGTGACAAAAAGCAATACTTGCTCTGATAAGCCTCACCTATGATTGTTTTTGCCTTGGTGCTTGTGATATTGTGCAGGTATGAGAGCAGGCCTGGTTTATGACCCAATCTATCTGGAACACGATACCGGCGACCACGTAGAGAATTCTCGCAGGCTGGTAGAGGCGATGTCGCATTTGAAAGAGACTGGAATTAAGGAGAAACTCACCTCTCTGCCTGCCCGTCCCGCCTCGCTGAAAGAGCTGGAAATGGTGCATGCGCCGGAGTACATCTCGTATGTTAAGAGTAAAGCGGAAAAGGGTGGTGGTTGGCTCGACCCTGATACGGTAATGTCTCCGAAATCTTACGAGGCGGCCCTATATGCGGCCGGTGGGGTTCTGGCGGCTGTAGAGGCAGTGATGAACGGAAAAGTGGATGACGCTTTTGCTCTGGTTAGACCACCGGGGCACCATGCCCTTCATAATCAAGCAATGGGCTTCTGCATTTTCAATAATGTGGCAATCGCTGCAAAATTTGCCCTGAGCACGTTCAAACTCAACCGTGTGCTTATCGCTGATTTTGATGTCCATCACGGCAACGGGACTCAGGATGAGTTTTATGCCGACCCCAAGGTTCTTTACTTCTCCACCCACCAGTATCCCTTTTACCCCGGGACAGGATGGATGGATGAGACTGGAACGGGTGAAGGAGAGGGCACTACAGTTAACTTTCCCATGGCTGGTGGCTGGGGCGATGAAGAATACTTGAGAGCTTTCAATGAGGTCTTGGTCCCGGTAGCCCGGAGATTTCAGCCACAGCTCATTCTGGTTTCTGCTGGCTTCGATGCTCATTGGGCTGACCATCTGGCTATGATGAGGGTGACTATCGCAGGTTTCGTTCAGATGGCGATGATATTGAAGGAGCTGGCTGCCGAACTATGCCAGGGACGTCTCGTTTTCACCCTGGAAGGTGGCTATAATCTTCGAGTAGTTGCTTCTTCGATAAAAGCTACCTTTGATGTGCTTCTAGGTAATTCGGAAATAGATGACCCTTTAGGAAAAGCATCAGACGCCAGAAAGCCTGAGGGATTTGACGAGCATATTCAGGAAATAAAGAGAATACACCATGTTAGCTGACGGCTCTGAGTTGCCAGCTATTACACTGGTCTCTTAGCCCAGGGCAAGAGCGCACTCCACTCTCCCTTTTCCCACACCACAAGAAGCGGGCCGGCGACGCAGATAGAGTCGTAGGTGCCGATGACAACGCCGAGGAGCAACACGAGGACGAAGTGGTGTATGGTAGCTCCGCCGAAGAGGAATAATGCCAGGATGACGAAGATCGTAGTCAGGCTGGTATTCAAGCAGCGTCCCAGCGTCTCCACAATGCTGGAGTTCACTGTGATAGCAAAGTCAGCGCTAATACCTTTAGCTTTGTTCTCCCGGATGCGGTCAAAGACAACCACAATATTGTTGATGCTGTAACCCACGACTGTAAGTAGCCCGGTGATAAACAAGGCATCAATTTCCACTCCAGAAAGCAAACCCAGGAGGGAGAAGATGCCCACTGTTATGAACACGTCGTGGACAAGGGCAATGACGGCACAACTACCCCAGCGGAAGGACTTAGGCATGCGGCGAAAAGCCCAGACAATGTAGAACAACATAGCTATAGATGCCACTATTACAGCAATTATCGCACTGCGTGCTACTTCCGCTCCCACTGTGGGTGACGCCAAATAGTAATCGCTCAGCGTGACTTGAGAATCTAGGGCTGTCCCCAATTCTTCCGCCAGCTGATGTGCCTCATCTGAGGTTATTTCCTGGGTATGGATGATGAAATCTCCCTCGCCGGCATCTTGGATAGTTACCTTATCGTATCCCAGGTTAGCCATCTCATCTCGCAGCTGACTTTGCCCTACCGCCGGGTCAAATCGAAGAGTCAGAGATGTGCCGCCGGCAAAATCGGTCCCCAGCCGCAGGGGAGTTCCAAGCTGCACCTGAGAGATAATCAGGGAGGCAATTCCTATGATTATGAGTATCCAGGAAATCAGGAAAAACCACCGCTTCTGACCAACGAAGTCTATCATTTCGCATTCCTCACTGTTTGAGATGATGTTACTCCATAAGCCGCGGGATTGGTGATCACCTGGCTGCCTATAATCAGGCGTAGAAATGTCCTGGTAACGGTGATGGCAGTGAACATGGATAAGGCCACACCAATAAACAGAATCAAGGCGAAGCCTCTGACCGTGAAGGCACCCAGGGTACCGCCAAGCCAGAAAAGGACAATACAGGCAATGAAGGTGGTGATGTTGCTATCCCTGATAGCCGTCCAGGCGCGGTTGAATCCGGCCTCGACAGCAGCTGCTAAGCTGCGTCCCGCTCGCAATTCCTCCTTCGTGCGCTCAAAGATAAGGACATTAGCGTCCACGGCCATACCAAAAGAGACAATAAAACCAGCGAGGCCGGGCAAAGTCAGGGTTATAGGGACAAGCTTGAAGATGGTCAAAAGCACTGCACCATACACTGCTAGACTAAGGCAAGCCACCAGGCCGGGCAGACGATAATAAACAATCATGAATATTAGCAACAACACTATCCCAATCTCGGCTGCCAGTATGCTCTTCCTGATGGAATCCTGCCCTAGTGTGGCATCCACAGTCCGTTCGTAGAGCGGAACACTGGGCTCAAATTCTCCGTTTTCCCACCTCCCTAGCGGAACGTCGATCCGTCCGGCATTGAGCAAATCTTTCAGTTCAGTGGCATCAGCAAGGCTCAGCCCTTCAATTTGCCCCTTATCTTCTATTACCGCTCTGACCACCGGGGCTATCATTTGACCATCCTCCCCCCGGAGTGGCTCACCGCCCAGGTAGATAGCTAATTGTTTGTTCAGGAGGCGAGTTGTTATTTGTTTGGAGAGCTGCGCTCCTGTTTCGTCCCATTCAAACACCAATAGAGGTTTGCCAATTTGGTCTACAGCAAGGTCAGTGTTCTGTTTAAAATATCTACTCGTAAGTGTCAACACTGTTCCATTCACCGTTCCTGTAGCAGGAGTCCAATTTCCTGTGGCGTTCAGTTCCCGAAATTCGAGTATGGTGAATAGCCCAACCATTTCCTTAGCCTTTTCGATGTCAGCTATGCCGGGGAGCTGGATGACAATGTTGTATTCCCCTTCGTGTTTCTGTATTTCGACGACGGGCTCAGTTATGCCCAGGGCGTTGATACGCCTTTCTACAACCCCCTTCACCCCGTTCATAATCTCGTCCCTGTTGCCAGGCTCGACATCGCTGAGATCACCCTGGTAAACCAGATAGCTGCCACCGGCGAGGTCAAGTCCCAGCCTTAGTCCTTCCCTCCCGAGGATACTTCTATCGAGCGGCACCACAGACCATAGGGCAAAGCCAAATAGGACCAGGATGAAAATCAATAGATAGACGGTTCTTCTTCTCAATTCAGCCAACCTTTGCATTGGGGATTGTCTCTGCTCCGCAATCCCCGGATTTTCGGGAAACTCTTGTGTGCTGCTTCCTCACAGATGAAAGCTCCTTTTGCACCAGGGCTAAAGCTTCCTCTCTGGTGCTTAACTCACCGCTAGCGTGAGCCTCATTGACCACGGCCAGGAGTTTGCCAACCAGTGGTCCCGGCGCCAAGTCAAATGCGTCCATTATATCATCACCGTCAATGAGTTTCACAGGCAAGATTTTGACTTCCTGTTTGTCATGCTCTGCCAGTATATAGTTTACCAGTTGGCAATGTTTTCTCCATTCGTCCATAGACGCCAGGGGCCCGCGGCTGGCCAGATAATCTGCCAAAGCCAGGAGCAGAATATCAATGCCGGCCTCGCCGGTATCCCGAAAGTAGCGATAAATTGCTCGTTGAGTAGGCAATTCATCATCCGCCATCTGAACTGGGCGGAGGTGATGGTAGACAAGGCTTTCCACCAAGGTTATTTCCCGCTTGCTAAATCGCAACCGTTCCAAGATGTCAGCAGTCATCGCTGCACCCTGGTTAGTATGTCCCAAAAACCTGGCTCTACCTGTATCATCAATAGATTTTGTCATTGGTTTAGCAATATCATGGAAGAGCCCACCCAACTTAAGCAGAACCTTATGGTTACTTCCGCTGGAGACTTCCTGGGACAAGTGTCTATCTATCGCGTCAGACCAGGGAGCAGTAGTTAGCATGTCATCGTTGCCGTACTCCCAATCGCTTTCCCTCAAGAGGAACTCTGCCGCAGCTACAGTCTGTAAAGAGTGTTCGAAAACGTCCCAGAAATGCACCGTTGGCTGCTCTACGCCCTTGCCCTGCGCCAGCTCGGGGATTAGAGCGAGAAGTAAGCCAAGTGAATCTAAGTATTTCACGTAGTAAGCGGCCCGAGGCAAAGCGAGTAAACGAAGCAACTCTTCTCTGGTCCTTTCCCCGGGAACTTCGGTGACAGCCTGGGAATAGCGGTGGATCAAGGATTCTGTGTCTGGCTCTATGGTAAAGTCAAGCTCAGCAGCCAACCTTACTGCGCGCAACAGCCTGGCGGCATCGGCTTCAAATATCTGCTCGCTTACCTTCCGCACTATTTTATCCCTTAAATCCTGCTTGCCAGAAAAGGGATCGATGAGCTTCAAGGGAGGGCGTTTTCCAGCAGGAGTAGCTGCCGGTTTTCGGGAGCTCATCTTGGCGGCTGTGATGGCAGCCACAAATTGGCTGAGTTCCACAGCCATGGCATTTATCGTAAAATCGCGGCGGGCAAGATCGGATCTGATATCTCCGGCAAAGGAAGAGAAATCAAAATGCCACTCTATGCCACG